>JAEXCN010000223.1 GCA_023402175.1 Pseudomonadota bacterium
GTTCACGATCGCCGTCCGCAATTTCGGTTACTGCTCGCTGCAGTGCCGCGGTGGCGTCGAACGAGCGGACCGTCCCGTTCGGATCGACGAGCGTCCACTGACTACGTCGCGCGAGCACGTACTCCGCGCCGCAGTCTCTGCACGAGACACGGGCCCGCGTGCTCGCACCCGAGTCGTCGAGCTCGAGCGTGCCTGCCCGGCCGCACTTCTCGCAGGGCATCGGGATGGAGACGAAAGCGCCGGACGGGAAGGTCTTTGCAATCATCTCTATCAGGATAGTCAGGCATCGACGGAATGCCACCCTCGTCTCCGCGGGTTTTGTGAGGAGCGCGGTTCAGCCGAGGATCGCGCAAGCCGCTCGGCGAGCCGATCGTCCAATACGGTCCGTTCGTCATGACGACCCCGAAAAGAGCTCGAGCAAGCGGTCCGGGACTTCCAGTCCGGGAAGTTCTGACGCCCGAGCACGTCTGCGAGCGCCAGCGCGACCGCATCACGGTCGAGCTTCGATCGAGTCGCCGTCGTAGCGGCTGAGCGTTCGGGAGCGGCCGACCGAAATGACGTCGGCGGGGTCTCGTGCGTTGGTCGCTAGACTACCCAGCCTGGAGATGTGTAGGTCGGGACCGCGCACCATGACGGCGACGCTGCTCGTCGCATTCATGTGTATGATGCATTCACGCATCGCGCGGGCCGCGCCGTTCGAGCTCGACTGGTCGGCGCCTGAGGGCTGTCCATCCCGCGAGCGGATGCTCGTCGCCACACACGCTCGGCTGGGCGCGAATGAGCCGAGCGCTGCGGCGGAGCTCTTCGTGCGCGGCACCGTCACGGTCGAGGGCGGGATCGTCGTCCTCGATCTCCGCGTGAACGATGCGAGCGGCGAGGACCGCGGCGAGCGTCGCGTGCGGTTCGACGACCGAACCTGCGAGGCGATCGAGGCGCCGGCGGCGCTCGTGCTCGCGATGATGATCGGCGTCGCCCGCGCTCGTGAAGCGAGCACGACGCATGAAGGACCACCGGGGGGGGCCACGGAGCCGGCGCCTCTCGAACCGAAGGCTCCGGAATCGCCTCCGGCCCCGGCGCGTTCTCCGCGACCACCTTCGCCGGCAGGCGAGGCGCCGCGGGTGGGCGTGCCGATGACGGTGGGGGTCTCCGGGGTTGCGAGCCACGGCGCTCTCCCAAACGTCGGCTTCGGTGGAGCGCTCCGATGGAGCGCGACGCTCTGGTCCTCCGTCATGATCGGTATCGAGGGGAGCTTCGAGACGACATGGGCGGTACGCGCAGCGAGCGGTGAAGCGACGTTCCGACGGATCGACGCTGCGGTGCTCATCGGCGCTCCCGTCGTACGCTCGCGCTCGTTCGAGATCGTCCCGCTCCTCCAGGGACGTAGCGGGATCCTTACTGGCGACGTGACCGGCCTTCCCTCCACGCATGACGCGACGAGTGTCGTGGGCGCGCTCGGAGCGGGGGTGCTCGGCAGGATCCCGCTCGGTCGGGCGCTCCGCTTCGAGGTGCTCCCCGACGTTCGCGTTCCGCTCTCGCGCGACGAGTTTCAGGTCCGCAGGGCGGGAGAGCTCATCCGGGTGCATCGTCCGGAAGCGGTCGAGGCACGGCTTTCCCTTGGCTTCGCCTGGGAGGTTCGCTGAGCCGGCGCGGCGTTTTGGCAGAAAATGTCGTGGACGTTCAAAACCTGGCTGAGGGGCGTGCATAGAACGCGCGTGACACCCGCTCTCGCTCTCGCCGGAGTCCGCTCCATCACGGGGGTGTCGCGCACGGACGTCGAGGAGCTCTTTTCGGCCCACGTCGACTACGTGTGGCGATCGCTGCAACACCTCGGCGTTGCCGAAGCCGACCTCGAGGACCAGACCCAAGAGGTCTTCATCGTCGCTTTCCGCCGCTACTCGACCTGGGACGGCGAGCACCCGCGCGGCTGGCTGTTCGCCATCGCGCGTCGCTGCGCCTCCGCGTACCGGAGACGGAGTCATCGCCGCCACGAGCTCACCGTCAACGAGGTGCCCGAGAACGCACCCACGGAGATCGATTCGCCGGCGAGCATCGACCTCGCTCTCTTCGACGCTGCCCTCCAGGCTCTCGACGAAGACAAGCGGAACGTATTCACGCTCTTCGAGATCGAGGAGCTGCCGATGCGTGAAGTCGCTCGCATCCTGCAGTGTCCGGTCCAGACGGCCTACGCACGCCTCTACGCGGCGCGCCGCGAGCTCGCGCGCGCCCTCTCCGAGGAACGATGAAACTCGAAGAAGACAACGACCCCGCTCGCCTCGACGAAGGTGAGCCTTCCGAGCTCGGTAGGTTCGTGCGCGCAGCCCGGAACCGCGGACCGAGCGCGCTTGCCTCCGCAAGGATGGCCGAACGGCTCGCTCCCGCACGCGCCGCGGCTCTGGCGAGCTCGAGTCGCGTCGGTCGTCTCGGGCTCCTCGGAGGTATGACGGCCGGCGGGCTCGCGCTCGTCGCTCTCGGCGCGGCATTCGTCGCGTCGTCGATGGGAACGTCGGAGCATGCGGCGACCCCGGGGGCGCCCGTCGTGGCCTCCGCGGTCAGCGCCCCGCTGGAGGCGCCGCCGCCTGTGACCACGAGCGACGTGCCGATGATGCCCGTCGAGGCACTTCCGTCCTCGTCGGCAACGCCAAGCAGCGCCAGCGCTCCGGCGCGCATCGCCACCGCGCGTCCGGCACCGTCGTCGGAGAAACCGAGACGCGAAGACGAGTTCGAGCTCATCCAGCGGGCGCAGGACAAGCTCGCGTCCGAGCCGGCGCGTGCGATGGCGATCCTCCAAGATCACGCCCGTCTCTTTCCGGCCGGCGAGCTCACGCAGGAACGGGAGACGATGGCGGTCGAAGCGCTCGTACGCATGCACCGGAAACCGGAGGCAAGGACCCGCGCCAACGCGCTCCTCGCGCGCTTCCCGAGGACTCCCTACGTGGCTCGGCTCGAAAGCGCGCTCGGCGAGCCGCTCTTGCTCGCGCCCGTGGCAGACGCGCCGCGCTGACCATTCGCTTCCGGACGAGGACGATCGATGCTCCGACGATTCATCAAGATTGCAGCATTCGTCTGCATTCCCATTGTGGGAAGTCTGGCCTGCGGCTCGCGCGGGATTGTCATGGCGGAGGACCTGGGCCCTTCGACGGGCTTCGTCTCCGTCGACTCTGGCACGACGGACGCTGACGTCGACGCAGGCGATCCGATCTCGTACTGCCCGACGAACAAGTGCCCTGCTGGGTCGACGACGTGTCCGAGCTCGCGCTTCCCCTGCGACGTGAACTTGAAGACCGACCCCAACAACTGCGGGGGTTGCGGCGTCGTATGCCCCAACCGACGAGGCCACGGCTTGTTCGCGTGCATCGACGGTGCGTGCAAGATGACGTGCACGGCAGTCGGTACAGGAGCCTTCGTATCCGTCTGGGCCGACTGCAACGGTTCGCTCGACGACGATTGTGAGGTCGAGCTCGGCACGAACGCGAACTGCAGAGCATGCGGGGACGCGTGTACGGATCCGCAAAAGCCGTGCATCCGTGATGCGGCCGGCATGGGCAAGCAGTGTGGTTGCGATCCGGGCATGCTGTACTGCGACGGCGAGTGCGTCGATCCCCGGTCGTCCGACGGCCACTGCGGTGGATGCGGCCTCTGGTGTGATCCGGGCGGTGACGGTGCTCCCGAGATCGCCAACGGTTATTACGGCTGCGCAGCCGGCGCGTGTGGGAAGGCGAAATGTGAAACGTACTTTGCCGATTGCGACGGCAAGCCCACCAACGGCTGCGAGACCTTGCTCGTCGACCGCGAGAACTGTGGAGCGTGCGGTGTGGCCTGCGATCCTGGCCAAGCATGCGTGATCAATGACTCGGGCGTGCCCGAGTGCAGGTGCCCCGCGGGCAAGACTCTCTGCGGAGACCATTGCGCCGACCTGAGCGCCGATCCCCAGCATTGTGGTGCCTGCGGAAGCTCATGTGCGGGGCTCAAAGGTCCAAATGCGACCGGAGTCTGTTCGCACGGCTCGTGCGCAGTCGCGTGCAACGAAGGCTGGGGTAACTGCAACGGGGACTCGAAGGATGGCTGCGAGAGCAACCTCCAATCCGATCCGCGCAACTGCGGGAGCTGCGGAAACTCTTGTGACCTGGCCGCCGGTCAACCGTGCGTTGCCGGCCGGTGCGTCGTCGAGCCCTGCGAGCCGGAAGAAGGGACCACGAAGTGAGCGCTCGACTCCTAATTGTCTTCACGACGGTGGCGGCGTGCGCCGGTGCATCGTCGCTCCTCGTCGCCTGCGCGACCGACGACGATACGCCCTTCACCGAGCCTGACGCCAACGTCGTGGTCCCTTCGACAGACGCCGGCGTCGAGGCCTCGACCGATGGCGAAGGACCGGACGCAGAAGCAGAGCCCTGTCCGTCCGGCGCCTTTTGCCCGAGCGAGAGCTTCGGGCCTCAAAAGCCCGCGGGCAGCCTCGATTCTCGAGTGCGCATCGTGATGATCCGCGGGCGATCGCCGAGCGACGCGTGGGCCGTCGGAGCACGAGGAACGATCCTCCACTTCGACGGGACGTCGTGGAAGCGGTCCGATCCCGGCACCGAGAACACGGTCAACGCGATCTGGCCGCGCGACACGGGGGAGGTCGCGTTGAGCACGTTGACAGCCTCGGCTTACACCCGCGGCATCGACCTCGACGACGGCACGAATCCAGTGCCCTCGGCGGGCGGTTGGACGGCGCGAGCTATTCCCATGTTCAGCAACGCCCCCCGAGGATGGCTCACGTCGACCTGGGCGCCGCCGGGCGCCGAGTGGCTGTGGTGCACGACGATGGAGGAGCCCGCTCGGCTTCCGTTCAACGGTCTCTGGCGTCTTCGCGTCTCGCCGTCGACGAACACCCTCGAAGTGGGGGAGGCGGCTCCTCCGGGCGCGTGCCTCGTGCGTGGCTGTCGCCACCTGGCGAGCATCCACGGCGCCACGGCGAACGATCTCTGGGCCGTGGGACTCACCGGTGCGACGGTCCACATCACCGACGCGCAAGGCGATTCGCCGAAGATCACGCCGTTCGACAGCCAGACCTGGGCGGACCTCCACGGAGTCTGGGCTGCTTCGGAGACCGAAGCGTGGGCGGTCGGCGCAACGGGCGTAATCCTTCGCTACACGGGTGCGTCCTCTTCGTGGAGCCGCGTCTCGAACGTGCCCACGAAGGAGACCCTCCGCGGCATATGGGGGACGTCACCGGCGGACATCTGGGCCGTCGGCGACAAGTCCGTCGTACTGCACTACGACGGCACCGCGTGGTCCGAGGTGCAGGTCGCTGGCGTGAGCGATCCTCGTCCGGCCCTCTACACCGTGTGGACGCCCGCGCCGGGGCACGTCTGGGCAGCCGGTGACGGCGTCTTTCTTTCGCTTGGAGGCAAGCCATGAGGAGAACGCGCCCGAGGCAGCCCGAAGATGCACCGAGAATGAAGTCCCTCATCTTCCGCATCGCGTGCCTGTCCGTCTCCACGGCCGCCGCCGTCGCCTGCGCGGCATCGGAAAACGACGACGCGACTCCCACGGACACGGCTCCGCCAGACGTCTCCGAGGGCGGGACAGAGACAACCGACGGCGGGACGGTTCGTGAAGACGCGCCCGACGATGCTCCGGCGTCGGCGACATGCAGCGCTGCTGGCTGGTGCCTCACGGCATTGCCGAGTTATCCCGACGAGCTCCGGCTCAATGACATCTGGCCACTGCCCGACCGCGCATTCGCCATCGCGGGGACGCAGTCCGGCAGCGTCCGATTTCTCGAGTGGAGCGACGCCAGCGATCGATGGTCCGTCATCGACGATGACAGCCAACACTACACGAGCGCTCTCGCCGGGGGCGTATGGGCGCCGAACGCCGACGAAGTCTACTTCTCGCTTTCGCACTCGAACGCGCCGGGAGGAGAGATTTACTACGGCAGACGGCCCGTCTCGCCGGCGACCGATTGGTCATGGAGGCGCTTCTCGTTCGAATGCAACGTCCCGGAGAGGCCGTGGGTGTGGGGCTCGAGCGCGAGCGACGTCTTCGTCATGTCCTGCGGGACGGTCTATCGCCTGAACGGTGTGCTCGACGGTGGAACCGACGACGAGTCGCCGTGGGTCGCCGAGTACGTCGATGACAATCCGATGGCCCAGCTGACGTTCCATGGCGCCACGGGGACTTCTCCGAACGACGCATGGTTCGTCGGCTCACGGCGCGAGTCGCTCTGGGGCCCCTCGTGCGCCGTCGTCGTGCGCAAGACGGCCGCGGGATACGAGCGGATCGTCGACGGCAGTCCGAGCTATGACGGTTGTGAACAAAATCCGGAGTCCGCGTCAATCCCGATTGCGGGAGCCTTCGGTCGTGAGGAAGGCGACGCGATACACGCGCCCGCGAAGGATCGATTCATCGCGGTGTCGTTCGGAAGCGAGGCCAACAACACCATCGTGAGGCTCGGGCCGAACGGTACTGGCGGCTATGCCGTCTCGGTCTCGAACGCTCCGCCCGCGATGGGCGTCGGTTTGCGCTCGGTGTGGGGCACGTCCGAGGACGACCTCTGGTTCCTCGGCGCGCCGCCGCTCACCACCCTCAACGACAACGCCAGCATCGTTCGGGGCACCAACATCTGGAGCGATGGCGGAGTCTTCCAGTACTCGACGCTCGTTCTCGATGGCGTGCCGAACATCAAGGCGCTGCAACGAATCCGTGGAACGTCGAACACCAACCTCTGGGCCGTTGGAGCGAACCGTGCATTTCACAAGACAACTCCTTGAACGTCCGCTTTCGGGCGTTCTCGTCGTGTCCTCGCTGGCGGTGGGCGCGGTGACGATGATGGCGAGCTGCTCGAGCGATCCCGACGCACGCGCGGGCGCTCCGCTGCCCGACGCCGGTCCGATCGACGATTCCGCTGCTCCCGATGCATCCGCCATCCCCGACGACAGCGGCGCGGTCGACGCTGGGCCGCCGCTTTCGGACGCAGCCACGTCGGATGCGGGGCCTCGACCCGTCGTATGCGCATCGGCTTCGTGCGCCACGTCTCTCGTGACGACGCTCGGCGGGCCCGCTCTCGCGACGATGTTCGGCGCGGAGGGCTATTGCGCCCTCCTGCACGACGGCACGGTGGCGTGCTGGGGTCAGAATGAGAACGGCCAGCTCGGGCGCGGCCCCGCCGCCGGCCCGGACGAGAGCGCGATGCCCGCACGCGTCGAAGGACTCTCGAACATCGTCGCGCTCGATCACACGTGCGCCGTCGACAAGGACGGAGCGACGTGGTGCTGGGGAAGGGGCCCTTTCCCTGGCGGCGACCCGTTCTCGGGGTTGGCCAACGTGAGCACGCCCGTGAAGCTACCCATTCCGCCTGCGACGAGGGCGGCCTTGTACGCCGGCTCCGCCAAGGGGCCGGAGCTCTCGCTGACAGAGTTCGGTGTGGCCTGCGGCGTGGTGGACGATGGCGTTCTCTGCTGGGGACGGAACGACAGCGCACAGATCGCGCCGCTCGAGAGTCTCTACACGAACATGTCACTCGATCCACAGCTCGTCCCGATGCCAACAGGCGCGAAGGTCCGGAGCGTCCACCTCGGGATGGCGTCCTTCGTCCTCCGCGAGGATGGAACGCTCCTGAGCTGGGGCTTCAATCCGACGATCGGGCGCGTCTCGTCGCTGTTCCCCGATCCGCAGCCGAAGCCCGTCGCGCTCACCGGGGTCACGAACGTCGACACGCTCGAGGCCGTTGCATGCGCCGTGGCAGAGGGAAGCGTGTACTGCTGGCGAGACGTCAACTCGCTCGAGGAATCGTTTCACGACCACGCCTTACCGGAGCGCATCCCGACACCCGAGCCGGTCGTTCAGGTCTCGACGACGGGTCGTCCCCACGCGCGTGGGTGCGTGGTGGGCGTGTCCGGTGACGTGTACTGCTGGGGGAAGAACAAGAGCGGTGTGCTCGGTGATGGAACGACGAACGACGCAGCCACGCCGGTGAAGGTCGTCGGCCTTCCTGGTCCCGCCTCGGAGGTGAGGACGACGGATACGTCCACGTGCGCCCTGTTGACGACCGGCAAGGTCTATTGCTGGGGAGACGATCGCTCCGGACAGCTCGGGGGAGGAACGAAGAAGCCTACGCTCGTGCCGCGTGAGGTGCTCCTGCCATGATGAAGCTCCAGACGACGGGGCCCGGCCTGGTCATCCTCCTCGGCTCGGCTCTCGCTGCCGCATTCATCGGTGCCTGCGGAACGGATCGCGATGGCTTCGAGCGAAGCGAACAGAAATTCGACCCTGACGCTTCCATCGACGCGGCGGAGTGCATGCTCCAATGTTCGCTCGACGGGCGCTCGGTCATTCGGACGTGCGATGGCACCATCGCAGAGACGTGCCCGCCCGCGCTCGCGTGCGGCGCGGGCGTCTGCCAGGAGCCGTGCGCGGCTGCCGCCGCCGACCGTAGCTCGAACGGCTGCGAGTTCTACTTCCAGCCTCCGCGGTTCACGAAGTTCTACCAACAGGCCTGCTACGCGGTTTACGTCGTCAACACGTCGAACCAACCGCTCGACCTCGCGCTCGAGCTCCGGGGCAAACCGCTCGACGTGTCGAGATCGATCTATGAGACCAAGCCCGGCGATCCCACGCTGATCCCACACGCGGGTCCCATTGCCGCCGGCGAGAGTGCGATTCTCTTCGTCTCCGACCAGTCGCCCGACAGCACGGCGGTCGGCGAAGGACACTCGCCCTGTCCGGTCGGCGTCGTCCCCGCCACCTACGAGGATGCGCTTCCCGAGAGGACCGGGCTCGGCTCGGCCTTCCACGTCACGACCAACGTGCCGGCGAACCTCTCGGCGATCTACCCGATGGGAGCCTACAGCCAGACGCCGGCGGCCACGCTCCTCTTCCCCGTTCCGTCGTGGGGAAAGGAGCACATCCTCGTCAACGCGTGGGGCGCCTCGAGCCTCCAGGACGTCGTCCCTGGTGGCCCTGCCGCGCAGATCGTCGCTGCGGAGGATGGGACGGAGATCATGATTCGTCCAACGCGCGCCATCCAGGACGGGCGGGGCGTCGTGGGGACGGCAGCGAACGTCACGGCGACCTACCGGCTCGACAAGGGACAGGTGCTCCAGATCAGCCAGCGCGAGGAGCTGTCCGGAAGCATCGTCACGTCGAACAAGCCGACGAGCATCTTCGGCGGACACGAGTGCATGAACGTCCCAGCGTCGCGTGAGGCTTGTGATTACGCCGTTCAACAGCTACCGCCGTTCGAGAACTGGGGATCGGAGTACGTCGGCGTCGGCTACCGTCCGCGCGTGCCCGGCGACGAGGGCGAGCCGATGGCGTATCGCGTCGTCGCGGCTCGGGACGGAACGCGGCTCGACTTCGATCCTTCCCCCCCGGCCGGGGCTCCGGTCACGATGTCCGCGGGCGAGGTCGCGACCCTCTACACGGCCGTAGGTAGTCCGTTCGTCGTCCGCTCGCAGGACGCCGACCACCCGATCTACGTTGCGGCGTATATGTCCGGCAGCGGG
Source organism: Pseudomonadota bacterium (assembly GCA_023402175.1). GTDB lineage: Bacteria > Myxococcota_A > Polyangia > Polyangiales > Polyangiaceae > Labilithrix. Next base: position 9,489 of record JAEXCN010000223.1, read on the forward strand.
GGGCAACCGCATCCGAACTTCCCGGTGCGTCCCTTCGGCGGCATGGGCGATCCGGAGTTCGTCAATGTCGTTCCCAGCGGGCAATATCTGAGCTCGTATACCTTCTTCGCCGATCCGACGTATCAGGAGACGTCGCTCGTCATCGTGAGGGCGAAGAACAATGGTCGGTTCGAAGACGTCTGGCTCGAGTGCGCAGGCAACGTGACCGACTTCCGCCCCGTCGGAACGCGTGGCGAGTACGAGTGGACCCGTGTCGATCTCGTTCGCAACTTCGGGCCAGGCCAAGCCTCCTGCACGGGCGGCCTCCAGCGCATGCGGAGCGATGGTCCGTTCACTGCGACCGTATGGGGTTGGGGCTCGTATACGAGCTACGCTTATCCGGGCGGCATGGCATTCCGGAAGCTAGCACCCACTTCGCTCGCCCCTGTCCACTGACGCTCGACAGTTGGGGAACAGTCCGGGCTAGCGATTCGGCAGTCGCTGCCGCTCCGCCTCGGTCATCAGGCGCCCGGCCCACCAGATCTCGCCGGACGCACAGGCTTCCGGTATCGGCTGCGTGACATTCGTCGGCGTTTCCGGCCGCTCACCGGTCGCCGGCGGAACCCGGTTCTCTCCACCCCCGCCCATGGCGATCTCGTCGCCGACATAGGCGCTGTTGCCGCTGTAGCCGTCCGTGATCTTGATGCGGCCGTCGCTGGTGCGCTCGATGCGGCTGTCATGGTGCCAGATGACGAATGCGCCGTTGTCGCCGCCGATGCGAAGGCATCCGTTCCGGTCGACGACCAATCTACCCTGGGCCAGCGCCTCGAGCTCCAGATCGCTTCGCTCGCTCTTCCGCACGAAGACCGGCAGTGCATCCGACTGCGTACTCGGTGACTGGATACGTGCGGAGCGTTCCTCGGGCGTCTCTCCGGAGCATGCTGCGATTCCGATCGCGCCGAGGAGCGCGAAGAGTTTGTAAGACATGAGCTCATCGTACATCGATGGCCACCCTGCTGCGCAGAGGCCGTGCGGTCAGCTCGCTGATCGTGACCGCGTCAGGTCTGCATGCTCCGCCTCGAGATGGCGCTCGTCGTCGTCGTTCACGCGCCTCATCACGGACTGCTCCGCAGGTGTGGGCGGCCCGACGTGCAGCGGCTCTGGGCACTGCCATCCGTCCTTAACCCAGCGCTACGGCCACACCAGCGAGGAGCTCATGCGTGAAGCCGTACAGGTCTTCGACAGGCCCAGGCAGCAGCGCGTGAATAGTGCGCCAACGCGAGCGCAGCTCGAGCCGGCAAGGTGTGGTAGAGAAGAGCAGAGCAACGACAGAAGTACTTGGAGGAGTGGCCGAGTGGTCTAAGGCAGCGGTTTTGAAAACCGCCGTGGGGCAACCCACCGGGAGTTCGAATCTCTCCTCCTCCGCCGATACAATTGGACCGACAAAGCGCCTGACGCGCCGGGCGACGTGAGCATGTCGGGCGGCTTGGCGATCTCCGCCGCAAGCAACGGCAGGTCTTCGTCCTCGTAGTGCATCGCCTTGGTGTCCTTCGGACGATGACCGAGCAGACGCTCGCGCGCGTCGTCGAGATGCCGGGCGCGCTGCGCCGCCGTCGCGAAGGTGTGGCGCAGCGAGTAGATGTCGAGGAGGACCCCCCCTTCACTCGCGTCCCGCATCCGGAGGCGCGCACGTCGGCGAGGAACTCGTCGCCGCGCTCCTCGCGGAAGCCCTCGGGACGGTGGCCGCTGCTCCAATTTCGTCGTCGCCGGGCTGCTTCGCCGTTTATCCTCCGGGTCGAGTACCGCCGTGCGTCGAGGTCTCGGGTCTCCGTTAGGTCTGGGCGGCATGCGTGGTCGCGTGTGGGCGCTGGCAAGCGCGGCCGGACTCGCTGTCGCGTCGTGGCCCGTGCCGGCGAGCGGCGCGCCCTTCGCGCTCACGTGGTCCGCTCCGGCCGGGTGTCCATCGCGTGAAGAGATCATCGAGGCGACGCAGACGTGTCTCGGAGAGTCCCCGTCCGAGGCGCCTCCCGAGCTCTTCGTGCAGGGGACGGTTCGGGCGGTGCCCGGAGGCTTTGTCGTCACGCTCTCGCTGACGGATGCGTCTGGCCATGACCTCGGCGAGCGCGACGTCCGGGTCGAGCAGCAGAGCTGTGAGGCCGTCAAGAAGCCGGCCTCCCTCGTGCTCGCCCTGATGATCGCGGTCGCCCTTCCCCGCATCGAGGAGCAGGGCGACGCGGTCGCGCAGCCTGCCGTCAACGAGGCCGGCGCTTCGCGCGAGCGATCGGAGACGCCGCCCGCATCCGTCGGCGCGCCGATGGACGCGCCCGCACATCCCGCGCTGTCGCCTTCACCAGCGCCGCATCCCCCGCGCCTCTTGGTCGCTGCTGCGGGTGTGGGTTCGCTGGGTGTGCTTCCGACCGCCGGTGTCGGCTTCGCGCTCCGTGCGATGTACGCGCCGCGATCTGCGGTGCTCGTCGGGCTCGAGGCGAGCTTAGAGGCGGGCGGCTCCGTCCGTGCTGGGGGCGGGGAGGTTGGATTTCAGCTCTTCAGTGCCTCTGCCCGCGTCGGGCTGCCGGTGCTGCACACGGCGCGCTTCGAGGTCATCCCTACGGTCGGGGCGCGCGGTGCTCTCCTCCGCACCTCGCCGATTGGCTTCGTCGTCGTCAAAGACGAGACCCACCCGACGATGCTCGCCGGTCTCGGCATGCTCGCGCGCGTCCGGCTCGGGCCACGCCTCGTCGCAGAGGTTTTTCCCGAGATCGAGGCCGTCCTCGTTCGCGATCGCCTGAAGGCTCGAGACGGAGACAAGCTCGACTATGTCCATCGGGCCGGCCCCTTCGAGGCGCGGCTCGCGCTCGGTGTCGGCTACGAGTTTCGATAATCGACACAAAGCGATCGGCCTCGAAAGAAAAAACGGGTGCCGCGGCCACAAAGGGAACGTGCTCGCTTCGACCCTTCGGGGAGTCACCATACGGGAGGCCGCTGGAGCTGCGCCTCCCGTGCCCGTGACGATCGAAGCACTGTTCTCGGACTATGTCGGCTTCGTGTGGCGCAGCCTGCGCCAACTCGGAGTGGCGGAGGCCGACCTCGAGGATCAGACCCAGGAATTGTTCCTCGTGGCGCACCGCCAGCTCGCCCAATACGACGTACAGCACCCTCGGGCATGGCTCTATGCCATCGCGCGCCGCTGCGCGTCCGGGTATCGCCGCCGGAGTCATCGCCGGCACGAGTGCCCAGTCGAGACGCTGCCTGAAAGCGGCGACACGACCGACCCTTCGCTCCGCGCGGAGCTCGAGCTCCTGAGCCGCGTCTTCGCCTTGCTCGACGCGCAGCAGCAAGAGGTCTTCGTTCTGCACGAATTCGAAGAGATGCCGATGCGTGAAGTCGCCGAAGCCCTGCAGTGCCCGCTCCAGACCGCCTATACGCGGCTCTACGCTGCGCGCCGCGAGCTCGCGCGCGCCCTCGAGGAGGCGACATGAAGATTGATCGCTCGGCGCCTCTCCGGATCGACCCGGAGGCTCCCAGGGCGCTGCGAGAGTTTGCGCGTGCGGGGAGCCAGCGTGGCCCCAGTGATGCGGCCGTGGAACGAATGTCGAAGCGCCTCGCGATGGCAGGCGTCCTGCCGGGATCGGCGTCGCCTACGAAGAGCGTACCGCGAGCCGAGCCAAAGCTTGCGTCCTACAAGGTTGGTTTCCTCGCCATCGCGATTGCGGGCGGACTCCTCTTCACGTGGCGCGCGACGGAGGCGCCGCCTGGGGCGGCGACGACCGCACCTGTGACCTCGGTCGAGATGAATCGCGGCCCGACGGACCGGGTGGTGAATCTGCCCGATGAACCTGGTCCCGCGGAGCAGATGGAGGCTCTCAATCCGCCTGCGACCTCGGTTGACCAGCTTCCGTTCGCGCCGCCATCGGCACATTCGCAGGCCTCCGCGTCCGCTCCTCGGACGACTGCCAAGTCGTCGAACGAGAGCGCGGGCTCGAAGGTGTCCTCGACGGAGGTCGACCTGGTTCTTCGCGCGCAGGTGGCGCTCGCCTCCGATCCCGAGCGCGCGCTCACGCTCACGAGCGAGCACGCGCGTGCCTATCCGAATGGCGAGTTCGTCCAGGAGCGTGAGGTGATCGCGGTCGAGGCGCTCTCGCGGCTCGGCCGAAGAGAGGAATCCTTGCGACGCGCGCTCTCGCTCGTGCAGCGATTCCCGCGGACGCCCTACGCCAGACGACTCGAGGTGGCCACCGGCCGGCCCCTGTCGCCGGCAGCGAACGCGACGGACCAGCCGAGCCCAAGCGGTACAGCCGGTTCGCACTCCGCGAAAGCCCCGTGAACTCCTGAGTGGAGGACGACCGAGATGCTTCGACGTATCGCGCGCATCAGCGCGCCATTGACTCTCATTGCCTCGGTGACGCTCACCTGGCTCTTCGCGGGCTGCGGGACCGACGTGACCATTGCGGAAAACTACGACGCAGCGCCGCCGGCTTTGGTGAGCCCCGACGCGGAGCCGGTCCTCCCGAGGGCCGGACTCACCGAGTATTGCCCTTCGAGCCAGTGCCCGGCCGGACACACGACCTGTCCTGGCTCGCGCTTTCGGTGCGAGGTGGATCTGAGGACCGACGAAAACAACTGTGGTGTGTGCGGCAATGTCTGCCCCGCGCGAGGTATCGATGAGACCTATGCCTGCGTCGACGGTCGCTGCGTGATGGAGTGCGACGTTGGGCAGAAGGCCATGGATTGCGACGGCTTCCCGGACAACGGCTGCGAGACCCATCCGAACGACGACAACTGCGGCGCGTGCGGAAAGAAATGCCTGAATCCCGCGAAGCCGTGTGCCGTCACGGGCGACGCCGACTGGGGATGTGGCTGCCACGGCGCTGAGCTGCCCTGCATGCAGGGCCCGATCCGCCGCTGCACCGACGTGCGCGCGGACGATGGCAATTGCGGAGCGTGCGGCAACGTCTGTGATCCGAGTGGGGGTGGCGCTCCCGTTTACGAGAATACGTATTACGGCTGCGTCAAGGGCACCTGCGGATACCCCAAGTGCCTGCTTGGCTACGCCAACTGCGACGGCGACATCACGAACGGATGCGAGACCCCTCTGCTCGACGACGCCAACTGCGGGACCTGCGGGAACGCCTGCCCTGCCAATACGAAGTGCCTACTGGACTCGCAACAGCGGCCCATGTGTGCGTGCCCCGGGGACCGGGCCTATTGCCAGACGATGTGCTTCGGTTCTGTTTGCCTAGGAGAGTGTTCTGACCTCACGTGGGATGCCGACAATTGTGGCGGCTGCGGAGTCAAGTGCAGTCTGCAAGGACATGCCGATCCTATCTGCAGTTTCGGAACCTGCTCGTACCGCTGCAAAGAAGGGTGGGCGGACTGCAACGGTGACCCAGGGGACGGCTGCGAGGTGAACATCTACAGCGATCCGCGAAATTGTGGTGACTGCGGCATTGCTTGCGACGCGGTTGCCGGTCAGGCGTGCGTCGCCGGCCAGTGCGTGGTCGAGCCATGCGATTCGATCCAGGACGGAGGAGTGCCCGCGCGATGAAACCGCGAAGCTGGTTCTTGGTCGCGAGTGTCGCGACGTGCACCTCGGCGATGGTCCTCGGCGCGTGCGCGAACGACGGAAACGCGTCCCTCGCCGACCCTCCTCTCGCAGAGCAGTCGATCCCCGGCTCGGACGGCGGGCTCGACGCTGGGCCTGACGTCGTCGATGCGGCTCCCTGTATTGACTGCGATTTCTTTCCCGACACGTGCTCGCCGGACGACTTTTGTTCGAACGGACCATTCGATCCAAGCACCGTTGGCGGCCCTCTCGATCTGCGGACTCAGGTCAACGTCGTCCGTGGGCGTTCGCTCGACGACGTTTGGGTGGCCGGCGCGGTGGGAGCGCTGGCTCACTTCGACGGTACGTCATGGGCGCGCTTGCCGTCCGGCACCAAGGAGTCGATGCAGACAATCTGGCTCCGCGACTCCGAGGAGATCGCGTTCGGAAGCTTCGATGTCCTCTACTCGCGGGGGGGCGCGGTTCCGGACGCGGGCACCTCCGCGGGTGGCTGGACCCCCCGAGCCATAAGTTCGTTTCCTCCCGGATGGTCGTCGTCCTCGACCCGGCTGGTCACAGCGTGGGGCCCCCCTGATGCAGAGTGGTTTTGGACGGCAACCCAGTCCAGGATCTGGCGGCTACGCGTGGCGCCTTCGGGGAACTATGAGCTTGCGGTCGGGACAACCACCGACCTCTGCACGGCATTCTCCGCCTGCCAGCTGACGAGCTTCCATGGAAGCTCGGCGAATGATCTCTGGGGCGTGGGATTGAGGGGCACGACAATCCGGATCACCAACGCACAGGGCGGCTCCCCCGAGGCCAAGGTCTTCAACAGCCGGACGTCGAACTCGCTTCACGGTGTCTGGGAGGCTTCGGCCAACGATGCATGGTCCGTGGGCGGAGCCGGAACGATTCGCCACTACGTCGGCGATGCATTGGTCTGGGAGATCGTATCGGACGTGCCGACGACGGAGACCCTCAACGCGATTTGGGGAACATCATCTTCCGACATCTGGGTCGTCGGTAATAACGCGGTCATCCTTCACTACGACGGTAAGGGCTGGTCGCGTGTGAAAATCGCGGGTCTCGGCGCGCGACGTCCCGACCTCACTACGGTCTGGGCTCCTGCGCCGGGGCACGTCTGGGTCGGCGGACAAGGTGTCGTTCTTTCTCTCGGAGGAAAGCCATGAGAACGACGTTCTTTATCGTTTGCGCCTCGCTCGCGGCCGCGGCCGCATGCGCTTCGTCGTCCGAAGACGGCGAGGCGGCGCCGGTCGACCACGGCCCCTCTACCGTGCTCGCGGATGCTGCAACGAGCGACGTCGCGACCGATGCGGGCCCGGACGCCGAGCCCGAGCTCCCGCGGTGCAGTGCGGCGGGGTGGTGCACGACCTCGCTGCCCGACTCCGACCTGATCATGAAGGACATCTGGCCGCTCAAGACCCACGCATTTGCGGTCGCGGAGAGCGCCACGCTCGGCGTCAAAGTCCTCGAGTGGGACGAGGTGGCCGACGAATGGAACTACATCGATGACGATACCCAGAATGAAATCGGTTCTGGGAAATACGTCGGGTCGATCTGGGCGCCCAATCAAGACGAAGTATACTACGCCGTAGAGCCGGGGATTATTTATCGCGGAAAGCGGCCCGTGCCACCCGCAACGGAATGGTCGTGGACACGCCAGAGGCTTCCGGACAACAGCCACAAGGGCGACGCCAGTCATGACCCGGCCCATGATCACGGCTATCCGTTCTACCAAGAGCTCAAGTCGAACTACCCGGCGCTCGGGGTATGGGGAACAGGTAGCGACGACGTTTACGCTTGGTATTCGAACACGATCTTTCGGTGGAAAAGCGAAGATGGTGGCGCCCCTGCGTGGGTCGCCGAATACGTTGCGGCCGATGAAGAGGCCTACGATGAACACCTGATCATCCTCTCTGCCGGAGGGCGTCGAGGCGACGTCTGGTTCTCGGGAGCTCGGGATCGAGGGTACGGGTACAACTGCGCCCTTGCGGTACGCAAGACGTCCGAGAGCTATCAGCGGATCGCCGACGGGATCGTCCACAAGTTCGACGTCTTCAATCCTTGCACGGAGCGAACGGGCTACCTGAATATCGGTGGAGCTTCCGGATGGCTCACCGACATCCAAGCAGCGGGAACGGACCGAGTCGTCGCACTGAAGGGACCGCGTGACGTCACGCAGATCTCGTTCGAAGGCGGCGGCTACGCCATCCGCTCGTCCACGGCATCGAACGGGCCTCCGTCGGAGGTCTACTACAAGGCGCCGGTGAGCTTCTATTCACTCTGGTGGGCCCCGGAGAACGTGTGGCTGAGCGGGTGGGGACTCGTGGTTCGCGGCAACAGCCTCGTCGGAGACGACAGTTCGTACGAGGTATCCACGATCTCGCTCACTGGAGCCCCTCTCAACCGACCGATGTACCGAATTCGAGGCACGGAAAGCACCAACCTCTGGGCGATCGGAGTGCGCTATGCGCTTCACAAGACGACTCCTTGAACCGCGCCGAATCGCATGGCGCTCCTCGGCGGCGCTCGCTCTCGCCACCTGCGCGGCTGTCGGAACCGTTTCCGCGAGCTGCTCGAGCAACGACGACGACCCATGGGCTCTCGAGTCAACGGACGCCGGGCCCGAGGCAGCCTCCGCGCCCGGGGATGCCGGCTCGGGAGATGCTTGGCCGTTGCGTGACGCGGCGTCGCGTGACGCGGCACCCTTCGACGGGGGCCCGCTCCCGCTCGCGTGTGAGATACCTCCGTGCGCAAAGTCGCTCGTGACGACGCTCCCTGCGAACGGCTCCGATCGTTCGGAAGGGTATTGCGCCCTACTCGACGACGGCAGCGTGGCGTGCTGGGGCGGGAACCTCGGCGGTCAACTCGGTCGTGGCGAGGAGGCCGGCTCCGGCGACAGCTCCGTTCCCGCGCGCGTGGTCGGGCTCTCGGACGTCGTCCAGCTCGATCACACCTGCGCAATCAACAAGAGTGGCGAGACCTGGTGCTGGGGCACGGGACCGTTCCTTCGCAGTCCCTACTCCTGGACCGCCGTTACCCTGGAACGGACGCCGGTGAAGCTCCCCATTCCGCCCGCGTCGCGCGTGGGCATGGGCGAGGTGACGGCGTGCGCCGTCGTGAGTGACGGCGTGATTTGCTGGGGAGAGAACAGGAATGCCCAAGTCGCGTCGCTCCTGTCCGCCGCTCGTTATGCTGCGCACCCTCCGCACGCGATCGAGCTACCTCCTGGCGTGCCGATCCGCGAGCTCGTCGTCGGCAGCGCATCATTCGTTCTCCGCGAGGACGGCACGGCCCTGAGCTGGGGGGGGAACCCGGCGCTCGGGCGCGTGACGTCGCTCTTTCCCGACCCGTACCCCGCGCCGGTCGAGCTCGCGGGCATCGCCTCGATCGACGTGATCGGTCCGGATGTATGCGCTGCTGTCGCGGGTATTGGCTACTGCTGGGGCGCGCCCGTTCCGAATGCCAACGGCATGGCCGATTTCGGGCGTGACCTCCCCGAACCCGTCGTCGTGCCCGAGCCCGTCGTTCAGATCGCCGTGACCCGCACGTCCGTTACCTACGGCCTCGGCGATCCGATCGTGGAGCCGTATCGCTGGTGTGCCGTCAGTGCCGAGGGAAACGTGTACTGCTGGGGCTCGAACGCGAGTGGACAAGCGGGGGACGGGACGAAGGAGTACGTGTTCGATCCCGTCATGACCATGGGCCTTCCGGCTCCCGCAGTGCAGGTGAAGACGATGCCATCTTCGACGTGTGCGCTTTTGACGACGGGTAAAATCTATTGTTGGGGAAGCAACTTTTACGGACAGCTCGGGAATGCAAAGCGCAGGGGCTCGAGTCTCGTACCCCAGGAGGTCGTACTGCCATGAGGTGGGCGCGTACTGGTCGGAGCGACGTTCTTCGCGTCGCCGCGTGTGGGCTTCTCGGCATGACGACCTTGGTGGCGGTGGCTTGCGGTGATGACCGTAGGGCGTTCCCGGCGTCGAACGATGTCTTCGGCGCCGATGCCTCGACCCAGGATGCTCCGCCCTGCGGCCTGCAGTGCTCGCTCGACGGACGTTCGATCGTCCAGACGTGCACGGGCGAGATCGTCGAGACGTGCCCTCCGGACCTCGCTTGTGGCGCGGCCCTCTGCCAGGAACCGTGCGCGGCCGCTGCGGCGGACCGAAGCTCGAATGGCTGCGAGTTCTATGTCCAGTCGCCGCGGCTGTCGAAAAACATTCCTCAATCGTGTCACGCGGCGTTCATCGTCAATACGTCGACGAAGCCTGTCGACGTGTCTCTCGAGCTCGAAGGGAAGTCCCTCGACGTCTCGAACGCGATGTTTCGGATGAAGCCGGAAGACGCGTCTTGGGAAAAGCACGCTGGCGCCGTCGCGCCGGGCGAGAGTGTGGTCCTCTTCATTTCCGATCGCGACCCGAACGTTCAGCGCGTCCCAATGGACTATGCTGACTACGCTGCTTGTCCGGCAGGTGTCGTCCCGGTCGTTCAAGCCGATATCAACCCACTCAACACAGGAATCGGCTCATCATTTCATCTGAAGACGAGCGCACCTGTCAGTGCAGCGACGATGTACCCATTCGGCGGAGCCGAGAGTTACGTGAGCACGGCGACGCTCCTGTTGCCTGTCGCGACGTGGTCGAAGGAGCATATCATCGTCAACGCTTGGGGGGCGACGGCGGCAGACTTTGGCTTGCCGGGCGCGCAGATCGTCGCCTCCGACGACGACACCGAGGTGACGATCATCCCCACGCGTGACGTCCAAGGCGGTATTGGTGTCGTCGGGACCCCGGCGCGCGTTCCGGCGACGTACAAGCTCGGCAAGGGGCAATACCTGCAGTTCCTCCAGTACGAGGAGCTCTCTGGCAGTTTCATCTATTCGAACAAGCCGACGACGGTGTTCGGTGGGAATGACTGCGGCTTCATCCCGTCGGATCGAGGTGCATGTGACTTCCTGAACCAACAGCTCCCTTCCTTCGAGCAATGGGGAAACGAGTACGCCGGTGTCGGCTACCGTCCGCGCCTCGGGAACGAGCACGAGCACGTTTTCTATCGCATCGTCGCAGCACGGGACGGAACGCGCCTCGACTATGACCCTGTCGTGCCGCCCGGCGCCCCGCTCGAGCTCTCCGCAGGCCAGGTGGTGACCTTCCATTCGGGGGCGGGCGATGCGTTCGTCGTTCGTACCCAAGACAGCGAGCATCCGATTTACCTCGCCGCACTGATGAGCGGATGCGAAGGCAAGCCGTCCTACGGCGGGCGCGGCGATCCGGAGTTCGTCAACGTCGTGCCCACGGGCCAGTATTTGAATTCGTATACCTTCTACGCGGACCCGACGTACGGAGATACGTCGCTCGTCATCGTCAGGGCCAAGCACGGCGGCGCGTTCAAGGATGTCTGGCTCGAGTGCGCCGGCAACGTGACGGGATTCCGTCCGATCGGAGCGCGCGGCGAGTACGAGTTCGCGAGGGTCGACCTCTCGCGCGACGGCGAAGCGGGCGACACGTTCGGCGACCGAACCTGCCGAACCGGCGTGAATCGCATGAAGAGCGAGGGCCCCTTCACCGCGACGATCTGGGGATGGGACTACGCTGTCAGCTACGCGTACCCCGGCGGCATGGCCCAGCGGAAGCTCGTCGACACGCCGCTGGTGCCTGTCCACTGACTTGCGAGAGGTCACCACGGCGTAACGTCGCCGCCGAGCGTATTGCCCATGAGGCGCTTCCGGATCGCGGACGCGACACCCGCGCGCGCGAGCGCCGATCCCGCTCCGACCAAGTCGTTCACGCACGACGACAAGCGCACACCGCGCGAGTGATCTCGGTGCACCGAAGAGCATCAGCATCGCCGGGGGAGAGAAGGCGAGGCGCTCTCTGTCGAGCTATCGATCACGAACGCGAAGCTCGGTGTCGACGGGGACCCGAGCCACTCAGCCGTTCAGGACCGGCTCGCTGCCGGCCCGCAGCGGCCTAGATTCGACGCGTGGCTCTCCAGGCCCTCTACTCGATCACGGAGACGCTCCACCGCGATCCCCAAGCAGCGCTGTTTCGAGCGAATCGGCGAGCGGATGGCCATCAGGTCCTGCTGAAGGTGCTGAGCCGCCGTGCAACGGCGGAGCGGGATCTCGAGCGCCTTCGGAACGAGCTCGAGATCGGTGTCTCCTCTCGCACGAGGCACATCGTTCATCCGCTCAAGCTGGAGAGCCTCGACGGTTCTCCGGCGTTGGAGCTCGACGATCCGGGAGGCGAGCCGCTCGAGCAGTTCCTGGGCGAGCCGATGCCCATCGGCCGATTCCTCGACCTTGCGTGTTCGATCGCCAGCGCGCTCGCAGAGCTTCACCGGGACGGGATCGTCCACAAGAACGTGAATCCTGCAAATATCCTCGTCGCCAGTAAGACGACTGAAGCCTGGCTCGTCGATCTCGGCCTCGCCTCGCGGATTCCACGCGAGCATCAAAGCTTCGTCCCCACGGAGCTGATCGAGGGCTCGCTGCCGTACATCTCGCCCGAGCAGACCGGTCGAATGAATCGGTTGATCGACAAGCGCACCGATCTCTACTCGCTCGGCGTGACGTTTTTCCAAATGCTGACCGGAAGGCTGCCGTTCGAGGCCGGCGATCCGGTCGCGTGGGTCCACTGTCACGTCGCGAGGCCAGCGCCGTCGCCGTCGACGTTCGCGCCCGCGATCCCCCAGCCGCTCTCGGCGCTCGTGCTGCGCCTCCTCGCGAAGATGCCGGAGGACCGGTACCAGACCGCCGGGGGTCTCCTCGCGGACCTGGAGCGGTTCCGCCGCATGCAGAGAGCCGGAGTCGGGCTCGAGTCCGTGAGTCTGGGGGAGGACGATCGCTCGGACCGCCTCCAGATCCCGCAACGACTTTACGGCCGCGCCACCGAACGCGCCCAGCTGCTCAGCGCCTTCAATCGAATGCTCGGGGGCGGCCGGCAGGAGCTCTGCCTCGTGTCGGGCTACTCGGGTGTCGGCAAGTCGTCGCTGGTCCACGAGCTGCTCCGCTCGATGGCCGGTGCTCGCGGATTCTTCGTCTCCGGAAAGTTCGACCAGCTCGGACGTAGCGTCCCGTACGGGACCATCCTCGAAGCATTCCGAACCGCGCTGCGCGAGCTGCTTGGAATGCCCGAGGATCAGCTGAGTGTCTGGCGCGCGGAGCTCGTGCAAGCGCTCGGCTCTCAAGGCCGGCTCCTCACCGAGCTTCTTCCCGAGCTGGAGCTCATCGTGGGGCCCCAGCCGCCGGTGGCGTCCCTGCCGGCGGCCGAGGCTCAGCCGCGTTTTCATGCGATCTTCGAGCGGTTTCTGGGCGTCTTGGCCGGCAAGGCGCATCCGGTGGTGCTCTTTCTCGACGACCTCCAGTGGACCGATCTCGCAAGCCTTCGCCTGCTCGAATATCTGCTCCTCCAGCCCGAGACGCGTCACCTGCTCGTCGTTGGAGCCTACCGGGACAACGAGGTCGACGCGGCGCACCCTCTGCTTGCGACCCTCCGCCGGCTCCAGAGCGCGGGCAGTCGGATCACGGGGCTCTCGCTGCGCCCGCTCGAACCGGAGCACATCGCGGAGCTCGTGGCCGATGCCGTGCAACTCCCGGTCGAGGAGGCGCGTCCGCTCTCGCAAGTCGTCGAGGAGAAGACGGGGGGAAATCCGTTCTTCGCGATCCAGCTTCTCACGGTGATCGAGCAGGAACGTCTCCTGCGCTTCGATACTGGCGAGCGCCGATGGACCTGGGACTTGTCGGGGATCCGCGAGAAGGGATACAGCGACAACGTCGTCGACCTCGTCATCTCCCGGATCGGACGCCTGCCCGAGCGTGCGCGTGATTCGCTTCGACTCGCCGCGTGTATTGGCAACTCCACCGATCTCCAGACCCTCGCTGCGGTCTCGGAGGAATCGCTCGACGAGCTTCGCCAGGACCTCGCTCCGGCTCTGCAGGAGGAGCTGGTCCTCCGCTCCGGCAACAATGTCCGGTTCCTCCACGATCGGGTGCAGCAGGCCGCCTACGAGCTCGTCCCCAAGGACCAGCGCGAGTCGATCCATCTCCGGATTGGGCGCCTCCTCCTTCGAGCAACGCCGCCGGAGAAGCTCGACGAGGAGGTCTTCGCCATCATCAGCCAGCTCAACCGAGGTCGGCGTCTCCTCGAGCCGTCGGAGAAGAGCGGCGTTGCGGAGCTGAACCTCGCTGCCGGTCGCAAAGCGATGGCGGCCGCCGCCTTTGGTGCCGCGTCGAGCCACTTCGCGTCGGGTGCCGGGCTTTTGGGCCCCGAGGCCTGGCGAGATCGCTACGAGCTCGTTTTCCCGCTGCACCTAGGATGGGCGCAGTGTGCGTTCCTCTCGGGCGACCGGGCGGCGGCCCGGCGCGTCCTCGCGCTCCTCCGAGGGCGAGCGCGCGACGCCCGCGACGTGGCCTCGGTCGCCGTGGCGGAGATCTATCTCCACATCGTCCGAGACGAGATCCTCGAGGCCATCGAGGTGGCGCTCTCCGGTCTGCGGACCTTCGGAATCGACTGGCACGTGCATCCGACCGAGCAGGACGTACGCCGCGAGTACGAGGCCTTTTGCGCGAGTCTCGGCGACACGCCCATTCCGGATCTCGCGGCGTTGCCCCCGATGGAAAACGAGGAGGCGCTCGCCATTACGAGCATCATCGCGGCCGTGGCCGTCGCCGTCCTCTGCACCGACCGCGGTCTCCTGGCCGTCATCGCCTGTCGGAGCGCGGCTCTATGCATCCGGTTCGGCAACTCGGACTCGGCGGGCACGAACTATCTTTGGCTCGGGATGGTCCTGGCCGATGTCTTCGGCCGCTACCAGGACGCTTATGACCTGGGCCGGCTTGGCAGGGCGCTGGTCGATCGGCGCGGCCTCGAGTGGCACATGGCGAGGGCCTACCTCTTGTCGGCCTTCACGAACCAGTGGAGGGAGCCGCTCGCGGCCGGTGCGGCCCTCGCTCGACGAGCGTTCGACGGGGCAGTTCGAGTAGGGGACATCACGTACGCTTGTTACGTCCGTTGGGACGTGATTTCGCTCCTTCTCGCGATGGGCACGCCGCTCGAGGAGGTCCGGCGCGAGTGCGTCGCCGCGCAAGCCTATGTCGAGAAGGTCGAATATCCCCTCGTCTCCGCCGTCCTGACCAGCCAGCTACGTCTCACGCTCAGCCTGCAAGGGGAAACCTCGGGGCTCTCTTCGTTCAGCGGCGACGGGTTCGACGAGCGCGTGTTCGAAGCGCACCTGGAGTCCAAGCGGCCGGCCATGATGCTCGCGATCTGCTGCCACAACCTCCGCAAGCTTCAGGCGAGCTTCTTTGCCGGCAACTGGGACGAGGCGCTCTCGGCGGCGCGGCGGGCCGAAGAGCTGCTCTGGACCGCGCCCTCGTTCACCGAGGTGCCGGAGTTCCACTTCTTCCATGCGCTCGCTCTGGCCGCGTCTGTGCGGGAGCCTGCGGCGGAGACGCAGCGTCTCGATGTGCTGAGAGCAGAGCGGGAACGATTTCGCATCTGGGCCGAAGGTTGCCCGAGCAATTTCGGCCACAAGCACGCGCTCGTCTCTGCCGAGATCGCGCGGCTCGAGCGGCGCACCGCCGAAGCGATGCAGCTCTATGAGCAAGCAGTCGTCACGGCTCGCGCGGGCGGCTTCGTCCAGAACGAAGCCATCGCGTACGAGCTCGCGTCACGGTTCTATCGCGAGCGCGGCTTCACGCCGATCGCTGATCTCTATCTTCGCGAAGCCAAAAGCCGTTACCTCGCCTGGGGCGCCATCGGGAAAGCCCGCGAGATCGATCGACAATATCCCCAGCTCGTCGAGGTGACGGTCGCCGCCCCCTCCGCGCCGCTCACTCTGCCGGCAGAGCAGCTCGATTGGATGGCGGTGACGAAGGCGACCCAGGCGATCTCCAAGGAGGTCGTCTGGGAGCGCCTCGTCGATCGCCTCGTGCGAGCCGTCATGGAGCAGGGTGGGGCGCAGCGCGCGTGCTTCGTCTTTCGCCGGGACGGCGCGCTGGTGATCGATGCAGAGGCTACTGCCACGGAGCAGGGGGTCGAAGCGAAGTGGGTAAAGACCCCGCTCTCGGCGGACCGTGCCGCCGCTTCGATCATCCACCTCGTCCTGCGCACCGGGGAGCCCGTCGTTCTCGACGATCCGGCCGACGTGGCTTGGGCTCGGGGCGACCCGTACGTCGCGCGCCAGCGTCCAAGGTCGCTGCTGTGCGTTCCGATCGTGAGGCAGTCCGAAGCGATTGGCGCACTCTACCTGGAGAACGATCTGGTCGCCGGTGCGTTCCCCCCGCGCCGCCTGGTGGCGCTCGAGCTCATCGCGAGCCAGGCGGCGGTGTCGATCGAGATCTCTCAGCTGCTGTCGCTGGAGCGGGATCGACGCAGGGCTGCGGAGGAGGAGAGGCGCCGCACCCACCTACTGGCGGAGATCACGGCGGTGCTCTCGGAGTCGCTGGTCGTCGAGGACCAGGCCCGATTGCTCGCGAATGCCTGCGTCCGCTTTCCGGCGGATGCTTCGTTCGTCCATCTGGTGGACGAGACCGGACTCCTGAATTGCGACGGCGCAGCGACCGCGCGCCCGGCGGAGGCTCCCCTGATGGAGGCGCTCCAGAAGTACTCGCCTCGAACCGACTCGCCTGATCCCGTGGCTCAGGCCCTGCGGACGGGCTCTCCGGTCATGCTTTCGTCACTGGACGACGCAGCGCTCAGAGCTTGGAGCACGAGCGAACAGCACTTCGAGCTGCTGCGTGCTTCCGGCATCCGTTCGGCGATGGCTGCTCCCCTCGTGTCGCGCCATAAAGCTCTTGGCGTCCTCGCGCTGACTCGTGGTGGGGAAGCGCCCGCTTTCGAGGCAAGCGAGCTCGATTTTTTATCCGAGATCGCCTGGCGCGCAGCGATCGTCATCGACAACGCCTCGCTCTACGACGCCGCCCAGCAAGCGATCCTCGCCAGGGAGGAGTTCCTTTCCGTTGCGTCGCACGAGATGCGCACGCCGCTGACGAGCCTCACGCTGACCGTGCAGCAGCTGCAGCGGGGGCTGGCGAAGATGGACCCCGCGCAGGTCGAGGCTGCGCTGGCGCTCGCGAACCGGCAGATGACTCGCATCAGGCGCCTCGTCGATACCCTCCTCGACGTGACGAGTGCTCGGTCGGGCCAGCTCGACCTTCGCCTCGAAGACGTCGATCTTCGTGCCCTCGTCGAGGACGTAGCAGCCCAGCTCGCGCCCGATCTCGCACGACAAGGCACCCCGCTCGAGATCCGGGCCGGGGGCCCGATCGTCGGGCGGTGGGACGAGCTCCGGCTCGAACAGGTCGTTACCAACCTTCTCTCGAATGCGATGAAGTTCGGGAAGGGAAAGCCGATCGAGGTGACCGTCTCGCAGCACGAAGGAATGGCGCGGCTCTCGGTCACCGACCACGGTACGGGGATCCGCAACGAGACCCAGCGGCGACTCTTCCAGCGGTTCTCCCGTGGCGTCTCGGCCCGCCACTACGGCGGCCTCGGTCTCGGTCTCTACATCACGCGGATGATCGTGGAAGCTCACGGGGGCCGGATCGAGGTCGAGACCGAGGTCGGACGAGGCTCGACGTTCAACGTGGAGCTGCCGCCGAGCCCCGCGCGATGAATGTCAGCGAGAACGGAATCGACGCCCTAGTTACGAGCCGACGTTGGCGCGGGGCTCGGGCGTCGCGCCAGACTTCCGACGCTGGCCGAGAGGCGTCCGGGCGCGAGTGCAGCAAGGCGAGCCTCGAAGTTGAGGCCCCCGCGAGTCCGTGAGCAATATGGGCGCGTACGTCATGCCTCACGCGAAAAATGGCACGCTATGGATCCACTACGAAGAGCTTGGCGGCGAGCGTGATCTTCCCCCTCTGGTGCTCGTCTTCGGCTTCGGGATGAGTCTGCGTGACTGGGTGGACCTCGGATATGTCGCGCCACTGCAGGAGGCATTCCGGCTGATCGCCGTCGAACCGCGCGGGCACGGCGCGAGCGACGGGTCGACCAACGCAGACGACTATCACCTCGACCTCCTGGCCTCGGATGTGGTCGCGGTGATGGACCACCTGGCCATCGAGAAGGCCATCCTGTGGGGCTACTCGCTGGGCGCGAAGATCGTGCTGGCGCTGACCAGACGGCGCCCCGAGAGGCTCGCGGGACTCGTGGTCGGAGGGTTCGAGCTCGCGTCCGAGGTGCGTATCGATGATGATCTGGTCGTCGACACGCTCCGAAAGGGTGGCGCTGCGTGGCGCGATCTTTGGGGACGGATGATGGCTCTGCCACCGCCCATGGCCGACCGCCTCTCGCACGTGGACACGGGTGCGTTGATCGCGCTGCGCGAAGCCGAAGGACGCTGGGAGAGCCTGGCTGGAGTGCCAGACATCATTGCGGTGCCTTGCTTGCTCTACGCGGGCGAACACTGCTTCGGGCGCGATGTAGTGCGAGCCGCGGCCCGCTCGATCGCCTCGAGCCGGTACGTCGAGCGCGCTGGTCTGACGCACTTCCAGGTTCTCGGAGAGTCCGCGTGGATCTGCATCGAGGTGAAGCGCTTCTTTGCGTGAGCACTGCGAAATGAGCATCCGCCGCCGATCACGGGGCGGTCGGCCATCGCTCTACAGCCGTCTGAGTCACTCGCAGACTCTGGCACCTATGTAGACACGGCCGTTACCCTCGTGAGGAAGAAGACCGTGAATGGTTTCAGGCCTGTCGAGCTCGCGTGCGCGGGAGAAGTTTCCGGTTGGCAATCGCTCGGGTGACAGGGGAGTACGAGTACGCGTTCGTCCAATTGACGCGGTCGTCGCAGCCACAGAAGTTCGGTGCGTCGTCGTGTGGCTACGGTGGCCATGAGGCGAAGAGCGAGAAGCCCTTCTTGATCACGGTGTGGGGCCTCGGCATGCGCGCGAGCTACGGCTATCCGGCCGGACTGGGCCTTCGGCCGCTCAACGACGTAAGAGTCGGCGGGCCCAATTGACCGGCCGCCCAGACGGCGAGCGTTAGCCGCTCGAGCGCACGGGGGCCTCCAACCGGCGCACGAGTCTCGCGACAACGTAGCGCCGTGCCAGCGAAGCGGCTCGCGAAGCGAATGGCGCTCGACTTCAATGTCGAGCCCTGTCAGGGGACGGACAGCATCGAAGCGCAGCTCTGCCCGCACCGTTGCTGTGCAGCTCCGGTCGTGAGATCACGGTCGCGTGGCGGCGAACGCACATCGCGAGCATTACGTCTTCGGTGGCTACCTCGTGACTCAGCGAGTGGTGCGGCCGTCGCAGATGTCGCCTGAGTTGTTGCCGCCTCGTCTGCTGACCGCGTCGCCGTGCATCGCTAACTGCGTCCCCGACACCTGGTCGCTGGATTGGACGACTACCACGGACCGCGAACGCCAAAAGGCTGCCGCCGAGCTCGGTCTCGACGAAGGCACGGTCGCCGCGGTGACGAGTCATGTCACCGAAGGGTTCGACAAGAGCGAGTTCGGTTGGCCGAACGTCGTGACGTCGACCGAGGCGCTTGTCGGTCTCGTCAAGGTTCTCCCCACCTCGAGGGAGTGGGTTGCTCTCGGGTTGGCGCTCCATCGAAACCATCTCCAAACGTTTCTGGACGAGAATCGTCCACCCGAGGGAGCCGCTGCTTCCGGCGTGTGCCAGCTCCTCAATCAGCGCCTCTCGTTGCCTCCGGGAGGAACCGTTCTTGGATTTGAACCGCTCGGATTCGAATTCGGCGGGCAGCCACACTCGTGGCTCTGCAACCATCTCGAGGTCGCGTGCTTTCGAGCGCTCGGAATTCGTCCAGCTGCAAATGGTTTCCTTGAAACTGAGGACGATGCCGAACGCGTGACGGCGCATATTTCCAGCGACGAAGTCGGGGCCGAGCCCGTTCTGTGGCTTCCGTGGATGATCCTCGACTACACGGCTAAGTCGAGGCGGTAGGATCGTGCGCGCGTGGGTTCTGTGGCGTCCGCCGCAATGCCTCCCGATCGCGAACACGCTGCACTCCGATGGCGCGTCCGTCATCGTCCGATGGAGACGTCGACCTCCACGCGATTCTCGATGGATCGAACGTCGACGCGGACTCGTCGGACGGCGCCGGAGGAAGGGCGACCCTCGTGGAAAACACCGTTGGGCAACCCACCGGGAGTTCGAATCTCTCCTCCTCCGTCATGAGTTTCGAGCCGACGTTGGCGCGGCCTCGGGCTTCGCGCCAAACTACCCCGTCCAATGTTCCAGGTCTCGGTCGGTGGGTACTCGCTCAAGGTCGGTTATGGCGTGCCTCCCGCCTCTTTCGGCGTCGCCAAGCAGCACGCGCGGCTCGTAGACGAGCTCGATGTCACCAGGCCCGACGGCACACTCTGCTGGATCGAGGTCGGGCGGTCCGGCAACGACTGGCCGTTCCTCGTCGTCGCCCAGAGGTATGAGCCCGGATCGGACGCCGGCTTTTACCCTGGCGTCCTCGTCGTGCCCGAAACCGACCTCCTGTTGTTCGGCGCGGGGAAACGTCTCCTCGCTTACGACGTGCGGACGCCGAAGAGGCTTTGGGAAGACGCCGCCGAGATGGGCTTCTGGTCGTGGGCACGACACGATGACGTGGTCGTGATGTCTGCCGAGCTGGAGATCGCGGCCTGGGATCTCGAAGGCCGGAAGCTCTGGTCGAGATTCGTCGAGCCGCCGTGGGAGTACCAGGTCGAGAACCGTCTAGTATGTCTCGACGTGATGGGGACGAGGTCCGCGTTCGATCTGTATGCCGGCCCGACGGAGGCATCGTGAGCGATCTGGCGGGCGTCGTCGATCCGCAGGACGAGGCCGCCGTGCGGTTCTTGAACGTGGACGTCGACCTATACGGCGTAGTCGATCGCGCCGCGCTCTTGCGCGGGTTCGGTGAGGCCATCGTCGTCCTTCACGAAGGCGGCGACGCGGGCGGTCCGGATATCTCCTTCGAGCTGAGCGGTCCGGACGTACGCACGCTCACCGGTACGATCGCAGAGTTGATCGCGCTCGTTCGTGCGCTGCCGGACGACGCACGCGCCGCATGGAACGCAGCGACCCGGCGCGTGTTCGACATCGGGATCCAGTCGGGCCGCGCACCGCATTCGACGCACTGGAGCATCGACGCGAACGTCCTCACCGCCCTCGGCGAGATCAACGCCGATGTCGTGATCACGGTCTACGGCGCAGACCTGGGGTGAGCTGAGAGCTCTGCCCGGGCGCTTGCTCCACAGCTCCGGTCCGACACAGGAAGACCCGACGCGGGATGGGGTGGCCACGTTATGGTGGCCCAGTGCGTACGGGCACGCGTGGTATCGTTCCGCCGTTGCGGACGCTGTTGCTCGCGAGTGTCGTAGCTTGCGGGATCGTGCTCGTCACGAGCACGGCGTCGGCGGAGGCCACCTTCTCGCTGTCGTGGCGATCCGATACCCGGCCCGGCGGATGCGCAACGGAGGCTTCGCTTCGCGAGGGGGTGGAGCGCAAGCTCGGGCGTGCACCCTTCGCGAGTCGCGAAGAGGCTGAGCTCATCATCGAAGGGCGCGAAAGAGCGCTCGGGAACAATCGTTATCAGGCGCGCATCATCCAGAAGAATCGGGACGGAGCCGTCCTGGGCGAGCGCAATCTCGACGCGCAGAGCTGCGCGGCGTTGCTCCGGGGCGCCATCCTCGTCGTCGCACTCTTCATCGATCCGAATCAAAATCGACCCGCGGAAGACGTGCCCGCGCAGGGGAGGAAAGACGAGGCCCCGCCGGCTTCGGAAGACGAGCCCCCGCCTGGTCGCGATACGCCGCCCCTCGTAGGTCCTCCTTCGATCTCACCCCATCGGCAGGCGCCTCTTCCTCCTGCTCCCCCGGCTCCACGTTCTCGATCGAAACGGATGCCTCCTGGATTCCAGGTGTCGATGGGATTGGGGGCCGGTGCTGCCACGGGGATGCTTCCGTCCGTGAACGGCATCCTCCTGGGGGTTGGCCGCCTTTCGCACGAGCGCTCACGGTGGAGCTTCGATTGGACGGGCGAATACGCGCTCCCGCAGACCGTCGTTCGTCGCTCCGTCCGCGGAGAATTCGGCGCGATCCAACAGCAGCTTCGCACCTGTCTCGGGCTCGCGGGCTGGCGGAACGTCACGCTCGACGCGTGTGGGGGCGTCGTTTGGGGCGCGATCCTTCCGGAGACGGTCGGGGTACGAGCGCAGAGCGACCGCTTTCGGGTCTTCGCAGGACCGACCGCTGCCACGGCGGTTCAATTTCGCCGTGGAGAGTCGTTCGTGCGTCTCGAGGCGGGGGCCATGGTCCCGCAGCGGCGGTTCATGTTCGCCTACATCGGTGCGGAAGGAGCCGTGGAACGCTTCTACTCGACCAGTCCCGTGACTTTCTTCGTGGCCCTGACGGGCACGCGTCACATTTTGTAATAATCGCGAGGTCGACCGGCACTACGCCACCGTGTTGCCGTGGTCTCTCTCCCCGCCGGTCTCGCGAGATCTGCCCGAGCTTCCGTTGAGCCAGCCGCTCGAGGCCGCGACCATTTTCCGAGAGCACGGGCGGTACGTGTACCGGCTCCTTCGCCGGCTCGGCATCCCGCAGTCGGACCTCGATGACGCGTCTCAAGAAGTCTTCCTCGTCGTCCATCGCAAGCTCGACAGTTTCGAGGGGCGGGGCAGCGTCCGCGCGTGGGTCTACGGCATCTGCGTCCGCGTGGTGACTCAATACCGACGTCGTCGGAAAGCCAACCCGGTGATCGTCTCGGGCGACGACGTCGAAGCGATCGACGTCACGACACCGGTGGAGTCCCTCGGCGCGGAGGAGGCGCGAAAAGCCTTCGCGGCGATCTTGGATCAGCTCGACGACGACCGAAGGACGGTCTTCGTCCTGTTCGAGCTCGAAGGCCTGACGATGCAAGAAATCGTCGAGTTGGTGGGCTGCCCTCTTCAGACTGGGTATTCGCGGCTCAACAAAGCTCGAGAGGCAGTCGAGTCGGCCGTTCGCCGTTATCTCGCTCGGAGGAACTTCAAATGAGCAAGGCTCCGGAACGCTTCGCGGAGCTTCGCGAAGTGCCATCTCGCGAAGTGGGGATTATCCGCGAGATGATCGAGGCAGATTCGGCGGACCTGCCGTCCGAGGCGACGATGGAGAAGCTGGCTGCGCGGCTTGTTCCGACTCTGAGCGAAAGGCGCTCCACCCCCGCTTGGCCCGTACGGGTGACGGTACCGGCGCTCGCCATCGTTCTCCTCGCCGGGGTCGCGTCGATCGCGCGATCGGACGGCCGGCCGGAGCAGGGACCGAGTCTTCCGACTCGTCCTGTTGCGAGTGCGAGTGAGGCGAGTCGGGAGCAAGGGCTCGACGGCCCGCAGAACGCGAAGAGCGCTCCAGACGGGACGGACGCGACATCAGCGAACGCGGGCGACACGGCGAGTCCGTCGCCCTCGCCATCACCGGTCGCGGTACCGGTCGAAGCTCTGCGGAACGCGAGCGCGCCCGTTCGCCAGCCGACGTCGGCGTCCACATGCACGGGCGAAGTCGAGTTGGTCGACGAGGCCGACTCGGCGCTCCGCGCGGGTGACGCTGCACGGGCGCTGGTCTTGGTACGCGTGCATTCCGAACGATGCCCGACCGGTGTCTTCGTCCAGGAACGGGAGCGGATCGCGATCGAGGCGCTCGCCGTCCTCGGCCGCTACGACGCGATGCGCGAGCGAGCGCGTGCGTTCGAGCAGCGGTACCCGTCATCCCCTCATCTTCGCCGCGTCCGCAACGTCGTCGGAGAGCACTCGCTGTGAGCTCACTGGACGAATTCGTAATAAAGCAGGGGGCCCGTCCGCACGAGGGGGGCATGGCTAAAGCTCGCACGCGCAATGTCGTGTGCTCCGTCGGAGCGACGCTCATTACGCTCGTGTCCTGGGGCTGTGCGGCCTCGGAGGAGATACTCGGCCTCGAGGTTACGGACGCTGGTCCTCCGCCTTCCTTCGTGCAAGACGAGTCGAAAGGAGACGCGGCGGCTCCGCCGGCGACGACGTTCATGTGCGTCTCGAGCACGTGTGGTGCCCCGTACACGACGTGTCCGAATTCGGAATATCTGTGTAGTACCAACCTCGACACGGATATGGACAACTGTGGTCGCTGCGGCAACGTCTGTCCCAGGGTTGACGCGAAAGACCCGAACAAGTGGCTCCAGCAGGAGCTCAATACGAAGGGGTGGGCATGTCTCAACGGGCAATGCCAAATGCTTTGTAGCGACCCCAAAAACTACCTTGATTGCAACGGGTACGTGGAGGATGGCTGCGAGACGAAGCTCGGCTCGGACGACAACTGCCTCGGATGCGGTGACAAGTGCCCTCCCGGGTTCACGTGTGATGCGCAGACGGGCTGCTACGACCCGAGTTGTCACCTTCCGCGCGTGATGTGCGGCAACGATTGTGTGAATCTCGACAACGATGATCGGCACTGTGGTCAATGCAATTACGCGTGTCGCATCGCCGAGCCGCTGCCTCCCGACGCTCCACCGGCGCCGCCCCACATGAGCTATCGCTGCAGCAGCCGCCAATGCAATCAACTGGTGTGCGATCAGTACTACGCCAACTGCAACGGCAAGTACGACGACGGTTGCGAAGTCCACCTTCAGACCGATAACGACAATTGCGGCGCCTGCGGCGTCAAGTGCGGCGCCGGACAATTCTGTTCCGGAGGAAAGTGTTACTGCAAAGACCCTTGTGATTGCATCGACAATTTCGAGTCCGATCCGGAGAACTGCGGGGCCTGCGGAAACAGGTGCCCGGGAGGGAATCACGACTGGGCCACCGAAGCCCATGGAAGACGAACGTGCAGGGGAGGGCGTTGCGGCTTTGCTTGCGAGCAAGGCTACGCTGATTGCAACCACGACCTTTTCGACGCCTGCGAGGTCAACCTGCAAAACGATCCACAGAATTGTGGAGCGTGTGGACATGCGTGCCTACCCGGGCAGGCTTGCGCGAACGGCGCCTGCGCGACGGAGCCGTGCTCCGGCCCGGGAGCAGTGCAATGACGCGCTACTGGTCGAGTGCTCGTTGGGGCGGATTCGCCGCGCTCGCTCTCGTTACGTGGACCTTGGGAGGAGGCGCGTGTGCTTCGGTCCCGGACGAAGAGCCCTCCGATGCCCCCGAAGTCAGCGGGGACGCCGCGGAGGATGCCGGGACGGGCGTTCCGAACGATGCAGGTCCGAGCACGGGCACGGAGGGATGGACTTTGGTGGAGTTCCCGCGGACGTCCGAGACGCTTTCCGGCGTTTGGGGAAGCGGACCCAGCGACGTGTGGGCCGTCGGGTCACGCGGCACGATCCTCCACTGGGACGGCTCGCGATGGGACACGTCGGAGAGCGGATCACGCGTCGCGCTCCGAGCGGTGTGGGGAAGTGGTCCTCACGACGTCTGGGCCGTCGGCACGATGAAAGACGTCCTCCATAGCAGTGGTTGGCAGGACGGAGGCTCTCGCTGGGTGGAAGCCACCGGTGTCGACGGCGGTCTTCGTGAGGTGTCATACGCTGCGACCGGCGCGAAGGTCATCGCGCCGAGCATCTGGGGCAGCAGCGCCACGGACGTCTGGCTCACGTCCTTGTCTCGTCAGAAGAACGGCTGGCATAGCGACGGTTGGGCCGAAGGAAATGTGAGTTGGCGAAACGTACTCGTCTATCCGGACTACGGATCCGCCATCTGGGGCTCGGACTCCGAGAACGTATGGGTCGTCGGTCAGAATGGAACGATCGCCCGATCCGCCGGGTACAAGGCAGGGCTCGCCGATTGGGTACCGGTGAACAGCGGAACGCGAGCGAACCTGAATGCAATATGGGGCACGGACACGGACGACGTTTGGGTCGTCGGCGACAACGGCGTGATTCGTCACTGGACGTACGACGACGCCGACGTGCTTCGGTGGAATCCCTCGAGCTCGGGAACGGAGCGGGCTCTCTTCGCCGTATGGGGAAGTAGCGCCACGGACGTATGGGTGGCCGGAGAAGACACGATTCTTCATTGGAATGGCTCGAGCTGGTCGCCGTCGGCGATTCCTTCGTTGCCTCCCAATACGAGATTCTTCGGGATATGGGGAAGCGGACCCGACGACGTCTGGATCGTGGGCGACAGCGTCATCCTTCACCGTTCCGGCTCGGCCAAAGGTGTGGAATGAAGGCACGGAGCATTCTTGCAGGCGCCCTCGGGGCGTCGCTCATCATGGTGCTCGCGTGCTCGGCCACGGACGAGCCGACGATGGAGAGCTCGAACGAGGACGCCTCTGGCCCGGAGGTCGCCGCCGCGTCCGACGCCGGGGGAGACGCGCCCCTCGACGTAGAGGACGCCGGCGACGCCGCTACGGACGCTTCTTCGCCCTGCACGGCCGGAGGGTGGTGCGAGACGAGCGTGCCGTCGGGAGCCGACGGCGGCGTGCTGAGCCTCGTCGACGTTTGGGCGCACGATGACGCCGACGCGTGGGCGATCGCCGCGACCGGAGAGGTCGTCCATTGGGACGGGCAAGCGTGGTCCGTCGTCTGGAACGCTGGAGCATCACTCCGGGCGATGTGGGGTGCTTCAAACGGGACCATCTGGGCGGTTGGCGCGGCTGGCACGCTCATCCGCCACACGCCGGGCTCCGCGATCGCGGATTGGCAGACGATCGACTCTGGGCTTTCGTCCGACCTGAAGGCCGTCTGCGTGTCGACGGTCGAGAGTCCCGCTACGGAGAGCCTCTGGACGACGGCGTTGGTCTCGGGAAACGCCACCATCTATCACTGGCGCGGGGAAACCGATTCGGCCGGGCGGCCGCAGTGGACAACCACGGCCGCGGGTACCGGCACGGACGTGAACGCACTCTGGTGTTCGGACAAGTTGGTTTGGGCCGCGGGCATAAGCCAAAGCTTTCCCAGGAATCCTCTCATCATGAGGTACGACGGGAGCAAATGGATCAATCCGACCAAGCTCCCTGCCACCGGTGTATCCGATTTGACGCTCCGCTCGATATGGGCCGCAAACGCATCCGAGCTGTGGGTGAGCACTTCCCCCCTCGTCTTCCGTGGTTCGGGTTGCTGCGACGGTGAAACCGAATGGTCGTCGTTCTCGGTGCAATCCGGTCCTCTTCCCATGGATATCTGGGGCACCAGCGCGAGCGATGTCTGGGTCGTAGGGAAACACGGCCGCATCTACCACTGGGACGGGACGGAGCTTCGGATCTCGATCACGTCGCGAGACGGCGTCGTCCTTCCGAAGGTGCTTCGTGCAGTCTCCGGCACGAGCAATGACGTCTGGGTCGTTGGCGACGACGTGGCGCTTCATCGCCAAAACTAAGGGCCGACCATGCGATCGCTAGTTGGATTTCCAAGAATCGTGGCGTTGACGGCGGCTGCCGGCATCCTCACGAGCTCGTGTGCGAGTCGTAGGGAGTCTGCTCCAATCTCCGAAACGCCGACCGGGGCCGAAGAGGAGCCGCCGAACGTCGACGCCGGCATCGTGGATGAGACGGCCGATTCCGGGCCCGCTGTCCGGCTCGAACCGCTCACGGTCGAGTGCAAGGTCACGCCGTGCGTGACCGCTCTCGCGGCTCGAGGAGGGGCGCATGTCTGCGCACTCTTGTCCGACAAGACCGTGCGCTGCTGGGGCGCGAACGAGAGCGGTCAGCTCGGTCACGCTCCTTCCGCCGAAAAATTCAGCGGAGTCCCGCTGGAGGTCGCGGGCTTGAACGGCGCGACTGAGATCAGCGTGAGCGGGCGCAATGCGCAAGGAACGAGCTGCGCCTGTCTGGAAGACGGCGCGATCATGTGTTGGGGGGCGAATACGCACGGTGAGCTCGGATTGATGATCTCCCCAGCGACGATCGACGGCGACGTTCATCCGGCGCCGTCGCGCGTTCAAGGGCTCCCGCCCGCAGCTCGCGTGGATGTCGGCGGGACCTTTGCGTGCGCGGTCAGTCGAAGCGACGGCGAGTCTCTGGGCGGACAGATGTATTGCTGGGGCTGGAACCACGTGCTCCAGCTCGGGCGCGGGTACACCCCTCAGCGACACGCCGGGGCAGCGCAGGTAAAGCTCGGCCCGCGTGTCGTCGTGTCGGGCGCGGGAACGGCGCGCAACGCGTTCGCGATCAGTGATCGCGGGGAGCTCCTGTCATGGGGAGGAGCCGCTTGGGACAACGACATGACGCCATACTATGTGAATGGCGAGTATGTATATAAATACCGAGATGCGCTCGGCCGGGAGTCTTCCTTCCAGGCGGATGCCGAGCCCACCGCGATCGCGACGCTCGCTGGCGTGGTCAGCGTCTCCGCCGGAGACGAACATGCCTGCGCCGTGAGTCGAGGTGTTGCGTATTGCTGGGGACGCAACCAAACAGGGGGCCTTGGAAGCGGCTCGCTTCGAGACCTGGCTGCACCGTATCCGGTAGCCGTCCAAAACATCGGTGAGGTAGCGCAGGTCTCGGCGAGCAACCGAACGACGTGCGCCCGCACCGTATCGGGCCTCGTCTACTGCTGGGGAGACAATTCGAGCGGGCAGCTCGGTGGCGGGAGCTCGGAGGCCAACCTCCTTCCGGTGCGAGCGAACGTCGAAGGTGTAGTCCAGGTCGCGGCGATGGACGACGCCACCTGCGTTCTCCTGCAAGACGGATCGGTTCAATGCTGGGGAAGCAACGCGCGAGGGCAGCTTGGCCTCGGAGCGAACGACGCATTGGCGCACTACTCACCTGAGCTGGTTCGGTTCTAGGCGGTCATCGAGGAATTGAGAGGCTGCATGAATCGTCCATTTGCAGGAGCCACTGTCATCGCCACGCTCGCGCTGATTCAGGCGGGAGGGTGTCACTCGGCGCCGCGCGACCGCGGGTGGGCGCCCGCGCCCGTGGAAGAAGCGGGGGTGGGGTTCTCCGGCTCCGTCGCCGACGGCGGATCGGAGAGCTGCCAAGGGCAGATACGATGTTCATCCGATCTCCATTCCGTGGTCGATGCCTGTACTGGAGCGGTCATAAAGGAATGTCCGTCGGACATGGGCTGCGCCAAGGGTGATTGCGTCCCTGCATGCGAGAGCGCCGAGGCGAACCAAGGGACGACTGGCTGTTCGTTTTGGACCGTCCCTGGTCCTGCCGTTCTCTGGGGCCCGCCGGCGGGCGGATGCTTCGCGTCGATGATCGCAAATACCTGGAACAGCCCGGTCGACATCCAGGTCGAGTACGAGGGCGCGCACGCGGACTTCGCAGATAGCGTGTTCGTGCCGCACACGAGCGGGAAGGACGTCGACTACGAGCCGCTACAAGGTCCTCTTCCGCCTGGCGAGGTGGCGGTGATCTTCATGTCTCACGACCCAGACGCGGTGAAAAGCACTACGACGACTCAGTTCGTTCGTTGTCCACGGCCGCCTGCCGTTACATCCAATCCGATTCCGGACGGGACGGGGAAGGCATTCGCGTTTCACCTGAAGACGAGCCGTCCCGTCAGCGCCTATTCCATCACCCCCTACGGCGGAGCGAAAAGTTACGTGCCTTCGGCGACCGTTCTCCTCCCGACCTCGACGTGGGGGACGAACAACTTCGTGATCGGTTCGTGGCAGGGCGCCGAGATGACCCTCGGAGGGATGTCGCGTAGATCGCTTCATATCGTTGCGGCCGCGGACGACACGCACGTGGAGCTCGGTGCCGAGGTCGCAATCCCCGAGGACATGAAATACGGCAACGCCGTGCCCGGACGGACCTCGTTCACGTTGTCGAGAGGCCAAGTACTGCAGGTCTTGCAGCCAGTGGGGCTCACGGGTACGCCGATTGTGTCGGATCAACCCATAGCTGTGTTCGGCGGGACGGATTGCGTCTCTCTTCCTTCCAACGCGCAAGCCTGCGACGGAACACATCAACAGATCCCACCCATTCAAGCTTGGGGTAGCGAATACGCTGCGGTCCGCTATCGAAACCGTTACGAGCTCGTTCATCCCGGGGTCAGTCCCAAGAAGCCCGAATCGGTTCCCTGGCGCATCATCGGCGCCGTGGACGGGACCAAGCTGACCTACGATCCCGAACCCCCTCCAGAAGCTCCCTCGGTCATATCCGCAGGGAAGAGCGCGATGTTCTGGTCCTCGAAGCCGTTCGTGGTGAAGAGTCAGGATCTCGAGCATCCCTTCTACATGTCCGCGTACATGACGGGAGCCACAGCCGTCCCCGAAAGCGCAGAGCTCGGATATGTCGGCGACCCGGAGTTCGTCAATGTCATCCCGACCCAACAGTACCTGGACTCATACGTATTCTTCTCGGACATGACGTTCGATTACACGACGCTCGTAGTGGTGCGCCGGAATGACGGGAACGGCTTCAAGGACGTGGAGCTCGATTGTGCCGGCGCCATCACGGGCTGGGCCCCGATCGATACCGCCGGTCGTCTCGAATATGCCTACGTCGATCTCGTGCGCAACAAGAAGGCGCAGGAGTTCCCCGGAGGCGTGTGCGAGAACGGTCGGCACGAGATCCGTAGTGAGGGACCGTTCGCCGTCACTGTTTGGGGAATGAGTTATTGCGCAAGTTATGCCTACCCGGGTGGGGCAGGGCTTCGCCCCCTAACCTCCGTCCACGTGCCCGTAGACGTACACTGATGCGAACTGACGGAAAGCGAGCTCGGAACGTGAGCTTCTTGAAAAGTGCACTGTCGTGCGGGTTCTCGTTCGTTCTCCTAGCGGCCTGTGCAGACGACGGGGGCCCAGAGCAGCTCACCGCCGGCGGCCCCGAGATCGGAGAGGGCGATCGTGATGCCGGGGATGGCGCAACGGCTCCCGACACCGGGACTCCAGATGTTGCGGCGCCCGACGCGGGGCGCATGCATCGCCCCTGGGACGGCGGAGAGGAGCTCGCCGTTGCCCATCGCATCTGGGCCGGTGGAGACATGACGTGCGCCCGAGTGGAGACTTCAGCGGGGATGACGACGAAATGCTGGGGTGACAATCGGAGCGGTCAGCTCGGGCGAGGTGAGATCTCTGCGCAGGGTGAGACGTTCGTCCCGCAGGACATCCTTTCCGACGACGCCGCTTCGATCCGAGGTCTCGCGACCGTCATCGATACTTCCGTCGTCCCGTCCCGAGCGCGCACGTGCGCCATCCTCGAGTCCAACGAGCTGAAGTGTTGGGGGGCCATCCTCGGGTCGAACGCTCCCGTGCTGGCACCTCCGGCGACCGCGTTTCGCGATGACGTCGATCAGGTCACGATGAGCTCGATCTCCGCGTGCATGCGCCTCACGAACGGGCGTGTTGGATGCTGGGGAGCGAATAGCTACGGCCAGCTCGGTATCGGGACGCGAGACGACGTTTTCCACGCGGAGCCGATGGAGATTCCGAAGTTCGAGGCAAGTCAGATCGCGAGTGGGACGACCATGACCTGTGCTCTCCAGGCAGGGAAAGTCTGGTGCTGGGGTCTCGGTTACGGGAACAGTCCAATGCAAACCACGAAAATGGAGGCGCTGAGCGACGTCGTTCAGATTGCAGCGGCGAGCTCCGGTACTTGTGCGCTCGCGAGTGACCATACGGTGTGGTGTTGGAATACTTTCTATGAGCCGGCGCGGCTCCTCGATCCTACGCCCAGCGAGCCAGCGCGATGGCTCGCCGATATCGAGGAGATCGCGATGGATGCCAACACCCTCTACGCGCGAACCAAAGACGGCGTCGTCAAGAGTCGTGCAGTGTTTGGTGTCACCACGGCGTTCATCCCTGTCGATGGAATCGAGGATGCCGTCGCGCTTGCGGTGGGGCGCGTACATCAGTGTGCTCTGTTGAAGGACGGTGTTGTTCGATGCTGGGGGAACAATGCCTACGGACAGCTTGGTGTGTCTCCCAGTCTGGTGACCAATAGCCCATTGCCGCAACGAGTGTGGTTTTAGAGCCTCTGCTTGAGGAATCTTGATTCTCCGGCTTCAGTCGGAGGATCTGCGTTTGCGTAGTAGCCGCGTGAAGCGAGCTTCTGGTCTCGGTTCGTGCTCGGACTCGGACTCGGAGGGCGGCGCGGGACCAGCTCGGAGGGCGTTCCGATTCCGAGCGCGATGACGATTACGAGCACGAGCACGAGTGCGTGATGACCGTCGGCCGTGATGGCCGACGTGTCACCGGATCGAGCCGTGGATTGAACGCCTCGCCTTCAGGCGAGGTGCGTTGATTTGACCTGTAGCGGGAAGCTGAGTGAGGGAGTCATGAAAAGATCACGAGTGGTAAGAGCAGCTTGGCCGATCTCTGCGATCGCAGTCACCCTTCTCATCGGCGCCTGCGCCGACGAGGTCGTGAGCTCGTCGAACGACACGGGCACCTCCAAGACGGACGGAGGCAGCAATCCCGACAGCGGCCCCGCGCCGAAGACGTGCGGAGACGGAACCTGGGACAACCATGGGTGCGTCGCGTGGTCGACGTGCGCGCCAGGCACCTACGTCACGAAAACACCCTCGGCCAACTCCGACCGCACTTGCGCGGCCTGCGCGAGCGGAACGTTCAGCGCGACGGACAATGCTGAAAGTTGCACTCCCTGGACCAAGTGTTCGCCGGGCACCCACGTGAGCACTCCCGGCAGCACTATTGCGGATCAAAAGTGCGTTCCTTGTGAAGACGGCACATACGCATCATCGCCGAACCAGAGCGCGTGTCTGCCGGCCGGCGCGTGCGCTGCGGGCACGGTGCAAACGAAAGCGGGAACGGCGACGTCGGCGCCCGAATGCAAGTCCTGTGAGGTCGGGACCCATTGCGCAGGAGACACTGCAGCCAAGGAGCCCTGCGCGAGCGGCACCTGGGACCACGACAACAATTCGGCGACGGCCTGCGTCGCGTGGACCGACTGCGTCGCCGGACAGTCCGTCACCGCCAACGGAACTGCGACGGCCAATCGAACGTGCACGCAATGCGCGAATGGGACCTTCAGTACGACTGCCAACGCCGCGTCCTGCGCCGCGTGGAGCGACTGCGTGGCCGGAGAGTCCGTCACCGCCAACGGAACTGCGAAGACCAATAGGACGTGCGCGCAATGCGCGAGTGGGACCTTCAGCACGACTGCCAACGCCGCGTCCTGCGCTGCCTGGGCCACCTGCTCGCCTGGCAGCTTCGTGAGCACGGTCGGGACCGACGTCGTGGATCGCCAGTGCACGGCCTGCCCCACGGGACAGACGAGCACGACCACGAACGCTACGGGTTGCGTTGCACAGACCGTCGACGCCGGAAGTGAAGCCGGAGCCGGGGCGCCCGCCGACGTCGGGCTCGCCGCAGGCACGTCTCACACGTGCGCAGTCCTCACCGACGGCTCCGTCCGCTGCTGGGGAGACAACCTCCTCGGCCAACTCGGCGACGGAACGACGACGAAAAAGCTTACCCCCACTGCCGTCTCCGGCCTCTCTGGCGTCAAAGAGATCGCCACAGGCGCTTATCATACTTGCGCACGCCTCACCGACGGCTCCGTCCGCTGCTGGGGACGGAACAACTACGGCCAGCTCGGCGACGGAACGACGGCGGACAGACTTACCGCCACCGTCATCCCCAACCTCTCTGGCGTCGCACAGCTCACCGCAGGCGGTTATCACACGTGCGCACGCCTCACCGACGGCACCGTCAGCTGTTGGGGGTACAACGCCCAAGGCGCGCTCGGCGACGGAACGACGGTGAACAAATCTACCCCCACCGCCGTCCCCGACCTCTCCGGCGTCAAAGAGCTCGCGGTGACCTCCGGAAGCTCGCACACCTGCGCGCTCCTCACCGGCGGCTCCGTCAGCTGCTGGGGACAGAACATCTTCGGCCAGCTCGGCGACGGAACGACGGCGAACAAGCTTACCCCCACCGCCGTCCCCAACCTCTCAGGCGTCACTGGGCTCGTCGCGGGCGGTTACCATACCTGCACGCGCCTCACCGATGACTCGATCCGCTGCTGGGGAAACAACGCCTCCGGCCAGCTCGGCGACGGAACGCAGACGCAAAGGGTTACCCCCACCGTTGTCCCCAATCTCTCCGGCGTCACGAGGCTCGTTCCAGGCCCTAA
The DNA here is from genome assembly GCA_023402175.1 of Pseudomonadota bacterium. Lineage (GTDB taxonomy): Bacteria > Myxococcota_A > Polyangia > Polyangiales > Polyangiaceae > Labilithrix. The sequence goes on from JAEXCN010000223.1 coordinate 42,958, forward strand.
CGGAACCTGCGCGGTCCTCTCGGGCGGCTCCGCCAGCTGCTGGGGACAGAACTTCTACGGCCAGCTCGGCGACGGAACCACGACGAACAAGAATACCCCCACCGCCATCCCCGACCTCTCTGGCATCACGGAGCTCGCCGCGGGCACTAGCCACGCCTGCGCGCGCCTCACCGACGGCTCCATCCGCTGCTGGGGACAGAACCTCTCCGGCCAGCTCGGCGACGGAACGACGACGAACAGGCTCACGCCGACGCTCGTTGTTTGGTAGCCGTCGGAAGGTGCTCGGCGGCATGGCTGAGCGTCGATGATCCGCATCGACGCTCAGACCTGCGAGGGGGCCGCATCACGCGACGGGACGAGGCGAGACCTTACGCTCGACGCGCTGCACACCCCTCGGCAATCGGGCCCTTCACCATGTGCGCGCCGCCTACTTCTCCCAACCGTTGTCGGTGTTGGCGATCTTCTTCGTATAGCCGGCCTGCTTGCAGGTGCCGCCCAGCCACTTGTCGCCCTTGCCCTGGGTGCACACCGACTTGGTCGTCTCCATGCACGTGAACGTCTTGCCATCATCGAACGTCTGCTCACACGCCCCTTTTCCACCGCACGCAGCGGTGGCTACGAGAACGCCACCGACACCGACAGCAACGACTGCCATGTGCATCGTTCGAGTGATCGTGTTCATCGCTCCAAAGTAGCGCGAATCGCATGTAGGGACACCAGCGGCGCCCCTACGTGGATGAATCGAGAACGCTCGCAATCGCCCCCGACATCTGGATCGCACGGCGCAGGCTTCCGCTGCGCGAAGACGCTGTGAGACGTCAGGTGCCACATGGCGCACCGCGCGGCTCGCCCGTCAGAGCGGATCGGGCTGACCCTTCGGCAGTCCGAGGTACTTCGAGAGCGTGCGCATGCGCGCGAACGCCGCTTCCCGGATCGATCCGTTGAAGTTGCCGCGGATCCACGCGTCGGGGTCGTTCGAGTCCGCGGGCACCTTCACGGTGTCGCTCGTCTTGGCGGACATCCGGCCGTAGCAGAGGACCTCGCCATCCCTCAGATCCACGATCGCGAGGAGGCCCGTGGCGCTGCCGCGCGTGAAGGTGCTGTTCGCGACGTTCACCTTCGGAGGGACGCACGTGTCCATCCGGATCACGGCGGCGAGCGCATGCTGCTGCGTGAGCTCCTCGCTCGGATCACCGAGCGCGTTCGGGCAGAGCGATCCCGCGCCCGGCACGCCGAGCAGTCGCGCGGCGTCGTCCCACGAGTAGAGCCGGTTCTGGAGCCAGTCGCGGTCCTTGCGATCGACGCCGTAGATCCGGTTCACCGGGCACGGCTTGTCGGCCATGAGCGGCTTCGACTCGGGCATCGCGGCGATGCCCTTCTTGAACGTCACACGGACGTCGGGCGGCGGCGGACCCTTCGGCCGATCGCCGCGCTGCACCTGCGTACCCGCCATGAGCGACTTGCCGTCCTTGCCCACGAACGTCACCGCGACGTTGCGCGTGACGTTCGGGCGGATGGGAGGGCACTTCGCGGCGACGTGCAGTTCGAGGCGCTTCTTGTCGGGCGCCGCGGTCCCGGCCGAGACGGGCGACTCCGCGCGGCAGACCTCCTTCTCGTTCTTCTCGTCGTCGAAGACGTTCGCGGTCGGAACGAGATCCTTCACGACGACCGTCACGGTTCCGTTCTTCGGGACGACGTCGGCGTAATCCTTGGTGGTCCAATGAAGCGTCACGTCGACGGCATCGGTCGACACAGCAACCTTCTCGAGCATCAGGTTGGATGGAGCGCGATTGCACGCGAGGAGAAGGCTCGCGAGGCCCACCCCGAAGAAGCCACGCCGCATGGCCTCGTGATATCCGCGCACCCGCCACGGATCAACGAGCACGGCCGGTTCGGCGTCATCGCTTGAACGTTCTCCGCGATCTGCCGCCTTCGCGGCGCACGCAGGGTGGCTCGCTCGCGGTCGGCTACCTCGACTGCGCACGCCTCTCCGATGGTCTGTCGGTCGGCCGGGGACAGAACACCAACGGCCAGCTCGGCGACGGAGTTCCGCCGCCCTTGTAGAGCTTCCACGCTGGCGCCGTCTCCGAGCCGAACGGGACATCGGACTGCGCGGGGATCGACGTCACCGACGATCGTGGAGGGCTGCCTGGGCTATCCTCCGCGACGATCGTGGGTTCGCGCCGTGTCCGCGCCGTTGCTTCGCTGGCTCTCGTCGCGAGTCTCGCCTCGTCGATGGCGCTCGCGAAAGAGGCCGAAGCTGCGGATGGCAAGCACGTCGACGTCGTGTTCGTGGCCCCGCCCGAGTGTCCGAGCATCGACGTCTTTCGTCGCGCGCTCCTCGAGCGGGTGCCCGATGCGCTCGATCACGTCGACCTCTTCGTCGCCGTTCACGTAGCGCTCGCGAGGAACGAGTCAGCGAGCGCGCAGATCGCGGGCTTGCTCGTGCTCGTGCGTCCCGACGGAACGAGGGTCACGCGCCATCTCGACGCGGACCGCTGCGAGGAGGTCGTCGATGGGCTGGCGCTCATGGCGGCCATTGCCTTCGAGAACGAACGACAGACGTCGTCGTCGAAACGGACGCAGCAGGAGCCGAGGCCCCTGGCTCGAACGCCGTTCCCACGCGAGACGAGCCCTCTCACCCCGACCACGCGCTCGCATCCGCTCCGCACGTCCGCCGCCCTTTCGGGCGAGCTCGTCGGCGGCGTGACGTCGAAGCCACTCTGGACGATTCGGTCCTCCTTCGAGCTGGCGCTCGGTTCGCCAACGATTTTTGCGCCGTCGCTTCGCGCGAGCTTCGTGTCCTCGATCCCGACGCACCTCGATCCGCCCGCAGGCGGTGACTCGGCCAATCCGGGTGCACGGGCTCACTGGACGGCCGGCGCGCTCAGCGTCTGCCCCGTTCGTTTCACGCTCAGCTCCTGGGCGCACGCGCGGCCGTGCGTGGAGGGGGATCTCGGCTTCGTTCGGCTCTCCGGCCCGGAGGGCGGGCGCCCGCGAACCGCGAACCGGTTCTGGGCGCATACGGCCGCGCTTGTTCGCTTCGATGCCGAAGTGCCGTGGGTCATAGGCGATCGAAAGGAAGGCGCGCTCTTCTTCGAGCTCGAAGGCGGCGTCGTCGTGCCACTCACGCGCTACATGGTCACCTTCGGGGGCGCGACGCTGTACACGGTTGCGGCCGCCTCCTTTCAGGCCGGCGCTGCCCTCGGCGTGCGCTTTTAGCGCTATTTTCCAGGGCGTTTCGAGGTCGAAGCGAACGCAACCGCAGCCCCGTTCCCCGATCCGTCCGGGCCAGGCGTATTCTTCGATCAAACGTTTCGCGAGCGGCATAAGTGCAGCATGGCTTCGACGTTCTCCGCTCCCGCGGAGTGCGAGATGGTCGCGACGACGTCCCCCGCCGAACGGGTGAGGGTCGCCGTCCGGACCCACTACCCCGCGGTCTGGCGGTCGCTCCGCCGACTCGGAGCCTCCGAAGCCGACGCCGACGACATCGCCCAAGAGGTGTTCCTCGTTTTCTCACGACGCATCGACGACGTCGCGCCCGAGAGCGAGAAGCGCTTTCTCTTCCGAACCGCCTTCCGCATGCTCGTGACGGCGCGCCGCTCACGAGCACGTCGTCGCGAAGACACCGACGATGCCATCGAGCAGATGATCGATTCGGCGCCGACGCCGGAAGAGCAATGGGATGAACGACAACGGCTCGAGATGCTCGACCGGTTGCTCGCTCAGCTGCCCTTCGAGCTGAGGGCCGTCTTGACCCTGTGCGCGATCGAGCAAGTGACCGCGCGCGACGCCGCCGAGATCTTGGAGCTCCCTCAGGGGACCGTCGCTTCGCGCCTCGCCCGAGCGCGCGAAACGATGGCCGATCTCGTCCGACGCGAACGAGCACGAGGACTGCGATGAGCGACGATATCGACCAGTACCTCGAAGGCCTCTTCGAGACGGCGCGGAACGATGGCGCGAGCAGGATGCCGACCTCGCAGCGGCGCGTGCTCGACGCCGCCATCGCCACGGCCGCTGGCACCGCGGCGCTCTCGACGCACAAGAGCGGCACGTGGGCGAAAGCGTCGCTCGTTGGTGCGCTCGTCGTGGGCTTCGCAGTTCTTGCCATTCGAAGCGAGGAAAACGACGTGCGGCCCGCGGCCGACGTCGGGGTCGCGCCAGTGATCGCACCCGCTCCGCCCGCGGCGGCGGGAGCCGTGACGCCGGCGGCGGACGACGATTCCACTCCCGCGATTCCATCGATCACCGTCGACCAACTGCCGCCCTCGCCGTTACCAACGAAGTCTGCGCAGCGTCCCGCGACGATCGCCCCGATCGCCCCGATCGCCCCGATCGCGGTTCCCGCCATCGGCGCGGCCGTCGAGGCGAAGAGTGAGTCGTCATCCGATCCCGCACGCCCGCTGGGCTCGATTGCCGAACAGATCCGTCTCGTCGATTCCGCACGCCGTCATGTCGCCGCGCGCGAAGGACGTGAAGCCATCGCTGTGCTCGACGAGTACGGCAAGCGCTTTCCGAACGGCGCACTCGACGAAGAAGCCTCTGCGCTCCGCGTCGAAGCGCTGGATAGAGCCGGAGACCACGCCGCGGCCGTCGAGCTCGGACGAAGGTTCCTGAGGACACATCCCGATAGCGCCTACGCCACGCGCGTCGCACTCGTCATCGGCAAGTCCCCGTCGCACGACTGAAGGAGACTCACGTGAATTCCAGGTATCGCCCTGCCATCACGGCCACGGGCCCTAGGCTTCCGCGCGCCTGCATCTGGGTGCTCAAGGCCGCTCTTCCGCTCGCGCTCGTCGCAGCGTGCGCCGTGAGCGAGACACCGGTCAGCGTCGGAGACGGCTTCCCCGATGCCGGCGCTTCGACGCCGGCGTTCACGCCCCCGCCCGAAGCGGGCAGCGCCGACGTATCCGTGCCTGCACAGAACATGTGCATCGACACCGAGTGTCCCGCGCCTCTCGGCACATGCACCTCGAGTCGCTTCAAATGCGACATCGACTTCTCGTCCGACAGCAGCAACTGCGGAGGATGCGGAATCGTTTGTCCGAACTACGACATCATCCGCCTGGCCACGCAATGCAGCAACGGCGTTTGCGTAGCGCATTGTGGCGCCGAAGCTCTCGACTGCAATGGCCTCGTCGACGACGGATGCGAGGCGCTCGTCAAGCTAGACCCCAAGAACTGCGGTGCGTGCGGCAACGCATGTGGACCGGGCGTTCCGTGTCTGGATGGCAAATGCGGATGCACCCTGCCGAAGAGCCTCTGCAACGGGTCCTGCGTCGATCTTTCGACGAACGCCGCCAACTGCGGCGCATGCGGCAACGTTTGCGACCACTCCGGCCTGCCCACGCCGCCTCCCCACATGGGCTACAGCTGCAGTGCTGGAGAATGTGGACATATCGGTTGCATCGAGGGCTGGGCCGACTGCAACGACGATTGGAGGACGAAAGGATACGAGTCGGACGGCTGCGAGACTCCGCTCGACGCAGAGCCGAATTGCGGTTCGTGCGGTAAGACGTGCGGCGACGGGCAGCGATGCGAGTACCAACCTCAAGCTGGTGGGTACACGTGCATCTGCGGGCCGAACGAAACCGAGTGCGTCGGGGCGCGATGTGTCGACATCCTGACCGATCCGACGAACTGCGGAGGATGCGGAATCATTTGCCCCGGCGCATCGTCGTCGGCCGTGCCCACGCATGTCACGGCGGTGTGTCGGAGCGGCGTTTGCGGTCTCGATTGTGACGTCGGCTGGTCCGATTGCGACTCCAACCCGGCCAACGGTTGCGAGGTCAACATCTCGCGCGATCCCAACCACTGCGGCTCCTGCACCAACGCGTGCAACTCCTCCGAAGGGCAACCGTGCGTCGGCGGCGTCTGCCTGACGAAACCTTGTGACGAGGGACCGACCAAATGAACCGAAGGGTCCTCTTCCTGACGACGCTCGTCATGGCCACGAGCAGCGCGCATCTCGTCTCGGCGTGCGCCGAATCGAGCGACGTGGTCGATTCGAACGACGACGCGTCCACGGTGCTCACGTCCTCCGACGGAGGTGATGAAACCGCGACCAGCGGCCCCGGCCTCTTGCCTGGCGATGCTCGAGCGGACGTTGCATGCGACAGCAACGCAACCGATCCCTCCTGTTACGTGGCAAAGGATTGCGCGAGCGCGACGTTCTGCGCCGAGAACGTCGACCTGGATTCACGATATCCGCTCTTCGCGGTGCGCGGTTCGGGCAAGAACGATGTCTGGACCGTGGGTGCGGGCGGTACGATCCTGCACTACGACGGCAGCAGCTGGTCGCCGGTGCAGAACGACAGGCGAGAAACGCTGTATGCGCTCTGGGTCACCAGCCCGAACGACGTCTGGTTCATCGGCAGCGGCACGGCCATCTGGCACGGCACCGGCACGCTCGGAACCGATTTTACACTCGCGAATGTATCGATTCATTCGACTCCGAGTAACAACGGGCCGTTCTCGGGCGCTTGGATGTCGCCCGATCAAAAGACCTTGATGGTGGCCGGCGGATTCTTCTGGAAGCCCGGGACGCCCTTCAATGGGAGCATGTTCGCCCGCAGCGGCCTTTCCACGAATCCCACGTGGACCAGCGCCGGAGGGTCAGGCACGATCCCGATCGACGCCCTATGGAGCGACGGCAACTATCTCTGGCGCGTCGGGCCGAAGGCGCTTGCGCAGCGCTCGGCGGGATTCTGGTCGCTCGCGCCGACGGCCATGAGGAGTGCTTCGTGGCAACAGCTCGACCCACAAACGAGCGTCGAGCTCACGTCGATCATCGGATTCCCGGACGACAGCGTCTGGGTGGTCGGTAAAAAGGGCACCGTCCGCCGCTACTCGGGCGGGCCGATTCCCCGATTCGACGTCGTTCCGGTTCCGACGGACGAAGATCTCTTCGGAGTGTGGGGCAGCGCGTCGAACGATCTCTGGGTCGTCGGCGAGCACGCAACGATTCTGCATTGGGACGGACAAGCGTGGACTCACGCGCCGACATTCGTTCCAGACCACAGCATGCCCGACCTCCGTGGCGTTTGGGGTAGCGGAGGCGACGTATGGGCAGTCGGTGCGGGCGTCATCCTGAAGCTCCAGCACCATGCGAAGAGCGATGCGGGCGGCGGAGGTGTGCAGTGAATTGGGTCACGGTTTCGAAGCGTGGGTCGCTGCTGCTCGTCGGCCTCCTTGCCGCCGCGGCGTGCGCCGATGACGAGTCGTCGACGGACACCCGACCGGAGTCTCAGGAAAAGGCCGACGGGGGATCGACCACGGTCGACGGCGCCGTCCCGGATGCCGGCGATTCCGACTCGGGCGAGCATGACGCGAGCGACGACGGCGATGCTGCGATTCCTACGTGCAGCAAAGAAGGATGGTGTCGACTCGCGCTCCCGACCGACCCCGTGAAGACGACGCTCGTCGGTGTGTGGGGCGACGGCACTGGGATCGTCTGGGCGATCAGCAAAGAAGGCAACATCCTTCGCTGGGACGGAACTTCGTGGTCCGTGGCGCGCACTGGCACCGATCGCCTCTACGCGATTTGGGGGAGCGGCCCGACCGATCTCTGGGTCACCGGCGAGGCAGGCATTCTCCACGGCACGGGCGCGAGCTCCGCGTCGCTCACGTGGTCGCTCGAGCCGCTCGCTTCGCTCCCCGGTGACCCGACGACGATCTTCGGCTCGGTCGGCGGCACGAGCCCTACGAACATCTGGGTGGCCGGCTACCGCGATCACATCGTCAGCGGGGAGAGATTGTTCGTCAGCAGAGTCCTTCGGTATCTCGGTCCGGGCACCGACCCGGCATGGGCGCTCGAGACTGACCTCTCGACGGGCGACATACTCCCCCCCGCAGCCCACACCGGCCTTCAATGGACCAAAGTGATTGGCACATCGAGTGGCGACGTCTACCTGGTCGGCCGATCGCAGGGGAGCTCGCCGGATCCGACCGTCACTTTCACCGTGTCGGTCAAGCGTCGCATCGTCCAAGAGGACGGAACGGTCGTTTGGAACGAGATGTACAACACGATTACACCGGACTGGAACACCCCTGGCCCGTGCCGGAATTTCGTGCTCTTTGCCGGGTTGTGGGGCGACGACCTCCGAGATTGGTCGCCCATGGCGGCAGGTGCGCGCGGCAATCGAGTTTGGCTCACCGGTGGCGTGAACGCCGAGCGATACGCGATCGGTACGTTCGAAACCACGACCTCGTCGACGGCATGGACGTGCGACCAGTTTGGCGTGGGGGACGCGATCTTGCGAAATGCACTTTGGGTCTCCGGAGAAAACGAAGCTTGGTCGGTCGGCAATTTTGGACGAATCAATCATTTCGACGGAACGACGTGGAAGACGGCGGCAGTCACCCCGACGACGTCGCCGACCACCGAGGATCTCTTGGACATCTGGGGTGACGATCACGCGCTCTGGGTCGTCGGGAAAGGGATCGCTCTTCGAAAGGTGCCGAACCGATGAGAGCCAAACGACTGCACGTCTTCGCCGCGCTTGCTGCAGGTACCGCAGGCCTCTTCGCCATCGCCGCGTGCAGCAGCTCGGAGACGATTGGGTTCGAAGAAGCACCTGACAGCGCGGGCGAAGCTGGCGCATCGTTGCCGCCTCAGACCCAAGGCGATGCCGCGATCCCGAGCGACGGGGACATGAGCTTGCCGCCGGTGGACGAAACCGTGGTGTGCTCGGTGACCCCATGCGTGACGCAGATCACGGCCGGCTCGAGTCACTACTGCGCGCGCATCTCGGACGGCACCGTTCGGTGCTGGGGAAACAATTCCCGGGGCCAGCTCGGCTCCGGCGAAACCGATGGCGGGTTCTCGGCCGACGCAGGCCCGAACCCGGGAACCGTGGACGGCCTCACGGACGTCGTGCAGATCGATGCCGCGTCCGCAACGACGTGCGCCGTGTCGAAAGACGGCGGGGTGAAGTGCTGGGGCGACAACAAAACGGGTGGGATCGGCACGGTGAACGGAAGCTGGAACGAGGACACAGCTCCTCATCCCGTGCCCCAGGCTGTCGCGCTCCCAGGACCCGCGCGCCGCGTGGACCTGTACTCGTTGTCGTCGGCCTTCGTTTCGGCGTGCGCCACGATCGAAGGCGGCGAGCTCTGGTGCTGGGGCGCGAACGGCGCCGACAACGTCGGTTACCTCGCTCGAAGCACGCTCAAGAACACGATGCTCGCCGGGCCGGGGCTCGCCGATCGACTCGCTCCCTATTCCGGCCTCCGCTTCGGTACGGCGGGGGGGCCGTTCGTCATCACGAAGGACCAACATCTCGTCGAATGGGCCACCCTCTCCGGACGCGACACCGTCGCGAACGCGGCGAACGCTTATCCGATCGCGCTGCCGCTCGAAGGAGTCACCTCCTTCAGCTCGAGCGAATCGCATGCATGCGCGATCGTGCAGGGCCAGGTCGAGTGCTGGACCCATGGAGTTCCCAACGTCTACATCTGCGATGGCACGGGCACGAACACCACGGCCAAGCTGCCGACCCTCGCCAAGACCCGGGGAAACGCGTCTCCGCGAGAGCTCGCGCTCGGCCTCAACACGAACGGAACGTGCGTCCGAATGAGTGACGGCACGGTGCAATGTTGCGGCGACAACGTCAACGGAGGCCTGGCGACGGGCGACACGCAGTTGTCGATGATCTTCACGGAAGCGAAGGCGCTCGAAGGCCGCGTCGTCCAGATCGCCGCCTCGGAGAATTCGAAGTGCGCCCTCTTGAAGACGGGTGAGGTGAAGTGCTGGGGCGGGAACAAGCTGGGCGAGCTCGGACAGCGCACCACCGACTCCGATCCTCACCCCGTGCCGCTCACGGTAAAGCTGCCATGAAGCGAAGCTCGGTACGCAAGGCGGCCCCCCTGTTCTTGCTCGGCCTCTTGACCATCGGGATCCACGGGCAAGGGTGCGGAGGAACCCGGGATACGTTCGGCGTCTCGCCGCCGCCCTTTGTCGAGGCCGAAGGTGGCGTCGAGGTCGATGCGTCCTGCAGCAGTCTGTACTGCTCACGCGATCTGAAGTCTGTCTATCGTGGTTGCGGCGGCGAGCGAACGGGTGAGATCGTCGAAACCTGCGGACCCGGAAAAGGCTGCGGAGACGGACACTGCGTCGACGCGTGCACGGCGTCCGAGATTTCGAAGGGCTCGGCAGGCTGCGACTTCTACGCGGTTGCCCCGGACGACTATGCCGGCGCTTGCTACGCCGCCCTCGTGGCGAATACCTGGGATCAGCCGGCCACGCTCACGGGTGAATGGAATGGCATGCCGCTCGATATCAGCCAATCCATCTACGACGTGACGAAGAACGCCGACGGAACGGAATCCTATACGCGAATCGATGGCCCGCTCGCGCCCGGTCAGATGGGCGTCGTCTTCCTGGCCCAATCGTCTCTGGAAACGCAGGTGCCTTGCCCGGTAGGCGTGAAGAGCGCTCTCGACGGACCGGTGACGTCGAAGGGGACATCGATCAATCGTGGATTCCGAATCTCATCCACCGTTCCCGTCAGCGCGTATGCCATCTTCCCGTACGGCGGCGCTCGAGGGCATTACCCGACGGCGACGCTGCTCTTGCCCGTCTCCTCGTGGGAGAAGAGCTACCTCGCCGTGAGCCCCACGCGCATCGAGGTCGACGACTGGGAGCCCACCGGAGAAGGCCGGGAAGGTACCGACCTCATCAAGGTCGCCGGACCTCGCTACGTGCAAATCGTCGCCGCCCAAGACGACACGACGGTCGCGATGAGACCCGTCGCGGACGTCTCCGACGGCATCGGCGTCGTGGGCGTCGCGGCCGGACGTGTGAAGACATGGAAGCTGCAGCGAGGCCAGGTGCTCCAGCTCGCCCAGAACGACGACTTGACGGGCAGCGTCGTGAGCGCCGACAAGCCCGTCGGCCTCTTCGGCGGCGCGTATTGCTCCTTCGTCCCCTCCACGTGGTGGGCTTGTGACCTCATGCAACAGCAGATCCCTCCGCCCTCGCAATGGGGCCACGAATTTGCCGTCGCTCCGTTTCGCCCTCGATGGAGCCTCGCTCCGAACGACGACGTGCACGCCAAGCGAGAAAGCGTGCCTTACACGTTCGTCGGCGCGGTGGACGGCACCACGCTCGTCTACGACCCTTCGCCACCGCCGCGCGCACCGGCCACGCTTGCAGCCGGTCAAAAGGCGACGTTCGAGACGGACATGATTTTCACCGTGCGCTCACAAGACGAGCAGCACCCGTTTTTCGTAGCGTCGTACATGCCGGGCGCAGACTATCGGGGCGGCCACGCCGGGGCCGTACCGGGCGACCCCGATTTCGTCAACGTGGTGCCGACGGATCAATATCTCGATCGCTACGTATTCTTTGCCGACTTCACGTTTGCTCAGACGTCGCTCACGGTCGTGCGACGGAAGACCGAGAGCGGCTTCTTGCCCGTGAACCTCGACTGCGCCGGAGAGATTTCCGATTTTCGGCCGATCGGCAACTCGGGTGAGTACGAATACGCGTGGGTGTTGCTCACGTCGTCGTATGCACCTCAGGTCTTCGGCGGACAAAGCTGCGGTTATGGTCGCCACGAGATCACGAGCAGCGGTCCGTTCGAGGTCACCGTCTGGGGCACCGACTACTACGCGAGCTACGGCTACCCCGGCGGCACGGGCCTCCGGCCCATCAGCCCGGTCAAGCCGAGCGCGGTGAACTGAGACGGGATTCACGCGGCCCATCGTTTGTGCACGCGCCTCGTCCGTCCGGGTACGATGGGGCGAGGTCTCGGATTGCCCCTCAGGCGGATCGGCACGCGCGCTCGGGCGTGGGGGATGGGAGGCGCCGTCGGGCTCGTCGTGGCGGTGTGGCCGAATTCGGCGCAGGCGGTGCCCTTCGAGCTGGCTTGGTCCGCTCCCGCGGGGTGTCCGTCCCGCGAGGAGGTTGTCGTCGCGACGCACGCCGATCTGGGAGAGCCGCGAACCGAAGCTCCGCCCGAGCTCTTCGTGAAAGGGGCCGTGCTGCCGACGAAGGGGGGCTTCGTCGTCACGCTCGCGCTCGAGGATGCCGCCGGTGTTGCTGTCGGCGAGCGCGAGGTGCGTGTCGAACGAGGGAGCTGCCAGGAGATTCTGAAACCGACTTCCGTAGTGCTCGCGATGATGATCGCGGTCGCGCGCCCTCCCGTCGAGGTGCGCGACGGTTCGAAAGACCCCGCGGCAACACCTTCTGCGGCGCGGAGCGTCTCGCCGCCGCCGGATGCGAACCCCGAACCGCGCGCGGTGCCTCCGCCCGCTGCGAGCCCCTCGCCGCTGGCCCCAGCGCGGAATCGTCTCTCGGTCGGCGCAGCCGGCGTGGGATCGACCGGCATCTTGCCGGAGGTTGGCCTCGGCTTCGGGCTGCACGCCTATTTCCTCCCGCGGTCGATCCTCCTCCTGGGCCTCGAGGCGAGCTACGAAGTTGGAGGCTCGTTACGCGCGGCCGGAGGGGAGGTCGGGTTTCAGCTCTTCAGCGGGGGTATCCGCTTGGGCGTGCCGGTCCTTCGCAAAGGGCCGCTCGAGCTCATCCCGACGCTCGGCGCCGGCATCGCGCTGATCCGAACGGTGCCGATCGGCTACGCCGCCGTCCAAAACGATCTCCGCGCAACGACCTTCGTCGGGCCTGGTGCGCTCCTACGTATCGAGCTCATCCGTTCGCTCGCCGCGGAGGTCCTCGTCGAAGTCCACCACCTCTTCGTTCGCGACCGCTTCCAGGTCGATGACGGAACAAGGCTTGATCGCATCCACCGCCCGAGTGCCTTCGAAGGGCGGATGTCGCTGGGATTGGCCTACGAGCTCCGTTAGCCGCGACCCCCGGCGCCCGACGCTGCCGACTCAATCGACACGAAGTGGCGATCACGTCATAAATTTCACGGGCGCCGAGCATTTGATCCGTAGGTGCAGGCCTCGATTGCTCACGTCGCGCCGCGGGAGACCGCCGGTGACGCAGTGCGTGCGCCGATGGCGATCGAGGCCCTCTTCTCTGCTTACGCAGGATTTGTCTGGCGCACTCTGCGGCACTTCGGGGTGAAGACGGTCGACCTCGAGGACGAGATGCAGGAGGTCTTCCTCGTGGCGCATCGTCGCCTCGCCCAATGGGACGGGCAGCAGCCTCGCCCGTGGCTCTATGGCATTGCCCGCCGCTGCGCGGCTGCGTATCGGCGGAAGAGTCATCGCCGTCACGAGGAGCCCGTCGAGACGGTGCCCGAAAACGTGGACGCACGCGACCTCTCGGTGCGCGCCGAGCTCGGTTTTCTGACCCGCATTCTCCAGGCGCTCGACGAGGACAGGCGAGCCGTTTTCCTTCTCTACGAAGTCGAAGAAATGTCGATGCGCGAAGTTGCCGAGGCAGTCCAATGCCCGCTTCAGACGGCGTATGCCCGCTTCTACGCGGCGCGCCGCGAAATCACGCGCATTCTCGAAGAGGCGAAATGAACATCGACCGAGATCCTCTGCGTGCCGACTACGATGGGCCCGAGGCGGTGCGTGAGCTCGTGCGCGGTGTGCGCCACGACAACCCGGACAACGCGGCCATGGAGCGGATGACGAAGCGGCTGGCGACGGCGTGCGCGCTCTCGACGCCGGCTTCGGAAGCGAAGGTTCGGCTGCGTGCCGGAACGAATCCTACGTATTACGGTCTCGGACTTCTCGGCCTCGTCGTCGCGGGTGGATTGGCATTCACCTGGCGAGTGACCGAGGCGCCGTCTGCGCCTCGCGCCGGCGAACCAGCGACGGCTCCCACCACCGATTCGGTCGTCACGCAGCCAGCAACGACATGGCCCGACGAGTCTCGGACCCTCGAAGGGGCGGAGGATCGACCCACGGTTCCCGTGGACAGACTTCCGTCCGTTGCGGGACCGTCGAGGGCTTCGGCCTCACCGCCCATTGGCACGGGCCCGGCGACGACTGCGAAAGCCTCGGAGACGGCGTCAGCGACGGAGCTCGAGCTCTTTCAGCGCGCGAAAACGGCGCTTCTTTCGGACCCCGAGCGGGCGCTGTTGCTCACGAGCGAACAGGCGCGCGCGTATCCGTCCGGCGAGCTCGTGCAAGAACGAGAGGTGATTGCGGTCGAGGCGCTCTCGAAGCTCGGCCGCAAAGAGGAGTCATGGCAGCGCGCCGTCTCTCTCGTCCGGCGATTCCCGCGTACGCCGTACGCGCCACGACTCGAGATCGCGGTCGGACGTCCTCTCTCTCCGGCGTCCAACAACGTGGAGCCGCCAGCGCAAGGGGACATCGGGAGCTCACCATCGGCCCCGAATCCGTGAATTCGATCGAATCGCTCAGCCTCCGGCCTTCGGTCTCGCTCGCCGCCCGTTGTTCGGCCTGATCGTCACTGTGCTCGGGTGCAGGCCTCGAATTCCTCCGTGAAGGGACAATCGAGATGTTTCGACGCATCGCGCGCGTCAGCGCGCCATTTTCATTGACCGCATTCGCGGCGGTCTCGTGGGTCTTCGGAGGTTGTCGTGATTCCGATGTGACCATAGCCTTCGCGAACGACGCTGGGGCGAGCTCCTTCTCGAATCCGGATGCAGGCGTCGTCGAGGCGGGCATCGAGCTCCCTCTGTATTGCCCGACGGACAAGTGTCCAGAGGGATACACGACGTGCCCGAGCTCTCGATTCCCGTGTGACGTGAACCTGCAAACGGACAGGAACAATTGTGGCGCTTGCGGTTCAGCGTGTCCCGCCGGGTCGTTGGCCGAGACGTTCGAATGCATCGACGGCCGCTGCGTGCTGACCTGCGACCCCGCGGTCGGCAACGATTGCGATGGCCACGTCGACAATGGTTGCGAGACGCGTGCTTCCGACCGCAACAACTGCGGGGCATGCGGAAAAGTCTGTGCGGACCCGGCAAAGCCTTGTGTCAACTTGAACGGCGCCAACTACGACTGTGGCTGCGGCGCCAACATGTTGGCGTGTGCGCTGGATCCCGAGTTTCCTTATTGCGTCGATCCGTACGACGACGACTACAACTGTGGGGCATGCGATAATGCGTGCGATCGGAGCGACGACGGGGGTACGCCCCCGCCCAATTCCTATTATGGATGTGTGGGCGGGCAGTGCGGACATCTCAAGTGTCTGCGCCACACGGGAGACTGCGACAGCGACCGTCCCGGCTGCGAGACATCCCTGACGACGCGCGAGAACTGCGGCGCCTGCGGGAACGTCTGCCCCGATGGGGAAGACTGTCGAATGAACCTCGTGGGCCAATACGAGTGCATGTGCCCCGCGGGTCTGACCTACTGCAACGCGCGGTGCGTCGACCTCGGCACCGACCCGAGGAACTGTGGAACCTGCGGGAAGCAGTGTGCCTCCGACTTCGACCTGACGAGCGTCGGAGTGTGTTCCTACGGCACGTGCGGACGTCAGTGCGTGTCCGGCCGAGCGGACTGCAACGGCAATCCTAGCGACGGCTGCGAGGTGAACACCAACAGCGATCCCCAGAACTGCGGCGGCTGCGGGATTGTCTGCGATGCGGTCGCCGGTCAGGCGTGCGTCCGCGGTCGATGCGTGGTCGAGCCATGCAGCCAACCGGACGGAGGCCCGCTCGCGAAATGAAAACACGACACTCGATTCTCGCAGGCGGCTTGATCGTTTCGGCCTCCGTAGCCATCGGCGCGTGCGCCACAAGCGACCCGTCCCCGCCCGCGCCCATTCCCGAAAACGTGATTCCGGCAGGGGACGCTGATGCAGACGGTGCAGGCGAGGCCGGGGATGCCGGCCCGTGTATCGACTGCGAGTATTTCCCGGAGACGTGCTCGGGCGAGATCCTTTGCTCGAATGGGCTGTTCGAAACGGACGGCGAATTGAATCCTCGAGCGCAGATCAATTTCATCCGCGGCCGCTCCGAGAGCGACGTGTGGGTCGGTGGAGCGCTCGGGGTGCTCGCTCACTTCGACGGGAAGTCCTGGACGAGCTCGGACATCGGCAAGCGGGAGACGATCGCCGGCATCTGGCTCGGCGACTCGGCAGAGATGGCGCTCGTGTCGCTCGATACGCTCTATAGCCGTGGCCTCGATGTCCCCGATGGCTCGGTCCCGTCTGCCGGCGGCTGGACGCTACGCGATACGCCACCGTTCCCGGACGACTACGAGTGGTGGGGGAGAAATCTCGTCTCGGCGTGGGCAGCGCCTGGGTCGGAATGGGTGTGGGGAGCCACCTGGGCGGTTCAGTGCGATTCGCCGGCGTGCTTCATCGACGACACGCTGCGTACCAGCGGTGTTTGGCGCATTCGCATTTCGCCGAGCCTCGAGATCGTCGACGCCATCGGCTCGGACATGTGCCAAGCGATCTCGTGCCGGGGCATGTCGAGCATCCACGGCTGGTCGGCCAGTGACATCTGGGCCGTGGGAGCGATGGGCTCGGCGCTCCGCATCAGCAGTGCGGAGAGCGAGACGCCGACGATCCGGACGTTCGATACGCAGACCTGGAACGCGCTGTACGGCGTGTGGGCGGCTTCCGAGTCGGACGCGTGGGCCGTCGGCGCGCACGGCGTCGTGCGCCACTACAGCGGCAATCGGACACGATGGGAGGTCGTCTCGGACGTGCCGACGACAAACGATCTTTTCGCTGTCTGGGGATCGTCGCCGTCCGACGTCTGGGCGGTGGGCGATGCGGCGACTGTCCTTCACTACGACGGCAAGAGTTGGTCGCGCGTGAAGATCGGCGGTCTCGGGAATCGTCGACCGAAGCTCACTGCCGTATGGGCACCGTCGCCGGGGCACGTCTGGATCGGTGGCCAGGGCGTCGTTCTTTCTCTTGGAGGTAAACCGTGAAGAGGGCGGTTCTATTCACGTGCGCCTCGCTGACGGTAGCGGCTGCCGGCGCGTGCGCTTCGTCCGAAGATCGTGAGCCAGGCTCGTCGCCCGGACCGGATGCGGAGGCCCTTCCAGGTTCCGATGCTTCGCCGAACGAAGAGAGGGCGGACGCCGGGACGGACGCGGCGACGTGCAGTGCCGCGGGCTGGTGCCCAACGCCGCTCCCCGACGCGGATCTGACGTTGAAGGACATCTGGGCGTTTCCCGGCCGCGCGTTCGCCATTGCGGAGAGCCCGACGCTCGGCGCGAAGGTGCTCGAGTGGACGGAGGCGGAAGGAAAATGGTTCTACATCGACGACAACGCGCAAAACAAGGCGGGCCGCGGTCAGTACGTCGGGAAGATATGGGCGCCCAGCGAAGATGAAATCTACTTCACCGTGGCGCCCAGGACAGTATTCCACGGGAGTCGAGCTGTCGGCGGCAACGGTTCCGGTTTCGGCAGCAACTGGTCGTGGGAGCACTGGCAGCTCGAAGATCGGATTCCGATCTACGACTCGCCGATGGTCGAGGCCCTCAGCGAGTTTTTCCCTGAGCACTACCGCGGGCGTCCCTGGGATTCCGCGGCGAACGCCGAGCTCACGTCTCTCGGCGTTTACGGCACGAGCCCCGACGACGTCTACGCTTGGTACGGGAACGCAATCTCTCGTTTGACGATCGGAGCTGCAGGCGACCGTGCTTGGGTCGTGGAGTACGTCGCCGACGATCTCGATTACGAAGACGAACAACTCTTCTTCCTCGGAGCAACCGCGACGAACGGAGGCGACATCTGGTTCGTCGGCGGACGGGGCAGTTATCCCGGCGACAATCGTACGTGCGCCATCGCCGTGCGCAGGACGGGTGGAACCTACCGTCGCGTCGTCGACGGCGTAGGAGCGTGGTACCCGACCTGGTGTGACGAAAGAGAAGGGACCGCTCTCGTCGGCGGCGCCGTCGGCTGGCTCACCGACGTCCATGCGACATCGCCGAATGGCGTCATCGGCCTCAAAGGAGGCCAGACCATCGCCGGTATCTCGGTGGTCGCCGACGACGCCTACTCGGTCGAGACGTCGGCTATCCCGAGCATGTCGTTCATGCATCCGCGATTCTTGTCGATGTGGGCGGCTGCAGATGGGCCGATTTGGCTTGGTGGGACCAATATCGTCGTTCGCGGGGACGATGTCTGGAATGACGGTGGTGCTTATGAGATTTCGACGCTGTCGCTCAACGGGGCATGGCTCGGTACGCCCATCTACCAAGTTCGAGCATCTTCCAAGGGCGACGTGTGGGCGGTCGGAGCTGGGTATGCACTACACAAGACGACTCCTTGAAAGGCGCTATTCGAGCGTTTTCGTCATCGTCGGCTCTCTGATCGCCGGCACGCTCGGCGCGAGCTGCTCGATCTCCGATGCTGGCCAAGTTCCCGGCGCGCACGACGCGGCATCCGACGGGTCCGGGGAGGTCGCCGATGCTTCGGCCGCCGATGCCACGCCGGAGGGCGATGGCGCGCCCCCGTTCGATGGCGGCCCGCGCCCCGTGGTTTGTGCGTCCACCTCGTGCGCCACGAAGCTCGTGACGACGCGTGGCAAGCTCGTGAAGAAGGGGGGCCACGTCGCCTCCGACTTCACGGAGGGGTTCTGCGCGTTGCTTCACGACGGCACCGTTGCGTGCTGGGGCGCCGGCGGCGCTGGACAGCTCGGCCGCGGAGACGACGCAGGCACGGCCGACGACGCAACGCCGGCGCGCGTCGTCGGGCTCACCGACATCGTCGAGCTCGATCACACTTGCGCGGTCGACAAGGCTGGAGCGGTGTTCTGCTGGGGGACCGGACCGTTCGTTCGCGATCCGTCTCTCGTCAACACCACCGAGCCTACGCCCGTGAAGGTCGATATCCCGCGAGCGACGAAAGTCGCCGTGGGCGCCGCTGCCGCCTGCGCTTTGGCCGACGGCAACGTGTTTTGTTGGGGAGGAAACCTCCATGGTCAGCTCGCTCCGCTCGAGACGGAGCCGCCGTCCGCAGTTCTCACTCCGAGGGCAATCGAGCTTCCCCATGGAGCTCCACTCCGCGATCTCCTCGTCGGTGACGCCGTGTTCGCCGTTCGCGATGACGGGACGTTCGTCACCTGGGGAGCAAACCCTCCGCTCGCGCGCGTCTCGTCCCTGTTTCCTGATCCGCACCCGGAACCCAGTGCTCTCGCCGGCGTCTCGATGCTCGATATCGCCGACGACAACGCGTGTGCTGCAGCCGGCGGCACGGCCTACTGCTGGGGGACGGTCACGCCGGGACCCTCCGATCCGAGCACGAGCGAACCGCGGGTCGATCGTGCGCTTCCTGCGCCGGTCGTGACGCCCGAGCCGGTCGTTCAGATCGCCACGACGCGTACGCTCGTCGAGCGCGCCGACTACTCGCCGCCGGTGACACGGCGGGCACAGCGTTGGTGCGCGGTGGGCGCCTCCGGCGCGGTGTACTGCTGGGGATACAACGCAGGTGGGCAGGCCGGCGACGGAACGAAGGACTACGCATACGAAGCAGTGAAAGTCGTCAACCTCCCGGCTCCCGCTGCGCAGGTCAAGGCAACGCCCGAGGCGACGTGCGCGCTCCTCACGACCGGCAAAATCTATTGCTGGGGAACGAATTATTACGGACAGCTCGGCAACGGCAACATCCGAGTCGCGAGCCTCACGCCACAGGAGGCGGTATTGCCATGAAGAGGGAGCGAGGGCTTCGCATCGCGGGTGCGCTCTGTCTCGCCACTGTCGCCGCGGCTGCATGCGCAAACGACAGGAGTCGTTTCGAGCAAGGCACCACCTTTACCGTCGACGCCGGACCGGACGCGCCGGAGTGCCGATTTCAGTGCTCACTCGACGGCCGGTCGGTGATCCAAGCCTGCACGGGCGAAGTCGTCGAGACGTGCTCCGACGAGCTCGCGTGCGGCGAGGCACGTTGCCAGCATCCCTGCGCTGCGGCCGCCGACGACCAGCGCTCGGATGGGTGCGAGTTCTACTTCCAGTCGCCGCGGTACAGGAAGAGCTTCAACCAGTCCTGCCACGCCGTGTTCGTCGTCAACACGTCTCTCCAGGCAGTCGAGATGTCCCTCGAGCTGGAAGGCAAGACACTGGATGTTTCGAAGTCGCTCTACCGTACGAATCCTGGTGACGCGGCGCTGAGCCTGCACACGGGACCGCTTGCCCCCGGAGAGAGCGCGATCCTCTTCGTCTCGGATCTTCCACCGGACGTGCCTACGTCCGGCGATCGCGCGCCCTGCCCAGAGGGCGTCACCCCGGCCTCGTACACGGACATGTTGCCGAACGGCACCGGTTTCGGCTCTGCGTTTCACCTGAAGACCAGCCTGCCAGTATCCGTCACGTCGATGTATCCGTTCGGTGGAGCAAAGAGCTACGTCCCCGCAGCGACACTTCTTCTCCCAGTGGCGACGTGGACGAAGGAGCACATCCTCATCAACGGATGGGAAGCGGGGAGGAGCGGCGTCCCAGGTGCTCAGATCCTCGCGTCCGAAGACGACACGGAGGTGACGATCTATCCGAAGCGCGACATCCAAGACGGAGACGGTCTGGTCGGTACCCTCGCAGAAACCCCGGCGACCTATCGCCTGGCAAAGGGTCAGGTCTTGCAGATCGCCCAGAGCGAGGAGCTCTCGGGCAGCATCGTTTCTTCGACGAAGCCGACGACGATTTTCGGCGGGCACTCCTGCGCAGACGTTCCGACCACGGGCGGTACCTGCGAGATCCTCAATCAGGAGATCCCTGGCTTCGATCACTGGGGCTCCGAATACGTCGGCGTCGGTTATCGTCCGCGACTCGGTAATGAGCACGAGCTACTCGGATACCGCATCGTAGCGGCCCGGGACGGGACGATGCTCCAGTATGACCCCGCGATACCAGCCGGCGCCCCTGTCATGATGAATGCGGGGGAGGTCGTGACGTTCGCTCAGGGCACGGGAGATGCGTTCGTCGTTCGAACGCAGGACGCGGATCATCCGATTTACCTCGCTGCATACATGAGCGGGCAGGCCCAGGGCATGGATGGCCCTACCGGCGGTAAGACGTCCTTTTCGAATCGCGGCGATCCTGAATTCGTGAACGTCGTCCCCGCGGGTCAGTATCTGAATTCGTACAGCTTCTACGCGGACCCGACCTACGGGGATACGTCGCTCGTCGTCGTGAGGGCCAAGACAGGTGGTGAGTTCAAGGACGTTTGGCTCGAATGCGCCGGCAACCTGACTGGGTTCCGCCCCGTGGGAACGGGCGGCCAGTACGAGTGGACACGAGTCGATCTCGGAAAAGAAGGCGGCCCTGGCGACAAGTTCGGGACGAACGTTTGCCGGACGGGTCTCAACCGTATGCGGAGCGACGGCGCGTTCACGGCCACGTTGTGGGGCTGGGCCTTCTGCGCCAGCTACGCGTATCCGGGTGGAATGGCGCAGCGCAAGCTCGTGCGGTCCCCGCTCGCGCCGGTCCACTGAGTCGAATGGTGGCGAGCTCGAATGCCTTGCCTACGTCGGCAGCCCGAGCGAGATCCCGCTCGCCCGGCAGGAGCGGATCCTGAAGCGACACGGCGCGCCGGTCACGTCGCAGACGCTCTGGATTTGCTGAACGCACTGGGGCGGCGGCTCGAGTCGGCGTCGCGCGCGCTGCTCGCGCGATTGTCGCCGGACCCGTCGTCGGTCAGGGCGGACAACGGCTTGGCCTGGCCGGCCGCTCCGGGCGTACGGGCCGGGGCGTGACGGAGGGTGACCTGGGAGCCCGTGGACACAGATGGTGTCGCGAGCGCACCCGAGGTTGGCCGCATAACCGCGGCCCTTGGCGAGCGAGGCGCCGGCACCCCGATTTGTGCGTGCACGTCGTACGGCCGGGCGTCTAGTCTAGTGCTGTGTCCAAGGTGTGCCCGGTGCTCGCGCTCGCCATCGTGGCGAGCATGACGCGGCGCGCGGAGGCCGAGACTGGGCCATTGCCGATCGAGCTCATCTGGGACGCACCGGCGGGGTGTCCGGATGCGTCGTTCGTGCGTCGTCGCATCGAGCACATCGCGCGTGGGCCATCGATTGCCCCGACCACCGCTCACGCCAGCGTCGAGCGCGACGCGAGCGGTGAGTTTCACCTGGCGCTCGAGGTCCGGACGGAAGGCGTCGAATTGGCTCGAACGATCGACGCGCCTGCGTGCTCGGCGTTGGCCGAAGCGTTTGCCGTCGTCGTGGCCCTTGCGATCGATTCGGCGAAGGACGCGTCTGGGGTCGATGAGATGCCCTCTGTCGTCGCGAAGCCGCCTTCGCCGGTGCCTTCGCCGGTGCAGGCGCACCAACTGCTTGCGGCTCCTCCCAAGGTCTGCCAGCCGGAGGTTGCCCAGCCGGCAAACACGAAATCGTCGCCTCGGTCCGGCGCGACCAGGCTTCCAGGCGCACGATTGGCCTTTGGGCTCGGTGGCTCGCTCGAGTCGGGTCCACTTCCTCAGGCAAGTGGCGGTGTAACGGCCTCCGCCCTGCTCCGCTTGGATCGCTTTCGGGTCGGAGTACTCGGGACGTTCTCGTTTCGGCAGACTCGATATTTCGATGGGCCCGCGGGGGCATCGTTCGACATGATGGACGTGGGCGCGTTCGCCGGGTACCTCGTGCCGCTAGGCATCTTTGCCATCGGACCATCTGCCAACCTCGAAGCGACGCATGTGCGGGTTCGGAGCTTCGGCATCCGTAACCCTGGTACGACGTCGAGCGTGTGGTGGACGGCTGTCTTCGGCGGACGGGCCGAAGCGCGCATCACTCGACGGTTGGGACTCTTTGCGCGCGCCGATCTCGTTTACCCCCTCGAGCCTCCGACCTTCTCCCTAGCGACGACCCATGAAAATGGGCTCGTCCTGCACGATCCCGCCGGTCTCGGCGCGCGCTTTACTTCGGGCATCGAAATCGTCACTCCCTGACCTTTTCCGTGATGGTTCCGTAGCGCCCCGGGAACAATCGCGGAGGGTTCTGTGGGAGAGTTTGATGACTGCAAACGATAGCGTACTATCCATGCTGGTATTTCTCGGACTCGCGTTGATGCCAAGCGCTTGCAGCTCCGAGGGCTCGCCCCTATCGCAGACCGACGCCGGAGCCGACGCTTCGCTGGCGTGCCTCCAAGACCAAGAGCACCTCGGCATAGACGACAGTGCCGACCTCTGCTGTCCGGGGCTCTTCAAGGCCTGCCCGTTCCTGATCCACGCTGAAGCCGTGAAGCCGTGCGTATGCTCGGTGGTCGAATGTGGAGTGGATCCTTCAGTGCCGCCGCCCAACGTCCCGTGCTGCTCAGGCGTCATAGGGCACTGCAAGACGGACATCGGTACCAGCGAGCCCCAATGTGTCTGTGGCAAAGCAGACGGAGGCCGGTAGTGAAGTGCATCCACGAGCCGCCGATCGTCCCGAGAAGGGGGCCCCGTTTCGAGCGACGCTGGGGCGGCTCCTCTGCCGCGGGCATGTCAACCCCCCTCTACGACCCCGTCGCCCGTCCTCTGCTCCCTCGCGCGTCATGGCCTTCGTCGGCAGGAGCGGGGCGCTTTGGCAGCCGCGAGATTCTGCTTCGCTGTCAAAATCGACAACCCTCGTGCTTTTTCCGTGATGGTCCCGGAACGCTCCGGGAACAATCGCGTTGATGTTCGCCCGATGGACTGGGGACCTTTCGGTCGATCGCGCATCGGCGCCGGACCCCGCCACGGAGGAGAGCCCCAATCCGTGCTCAGTGTCCGGCATCCAGAACGCGGCTCCGCCCGAGCGCGCGTTCCCGGTCTCGAGTAGCTTCCTCGAGCTCTACCGGACGCATTTCAACTACGTGTGGAAGACGGCTCGGCGCCTCGGCGTCATGCCCGCCGAGCTCGACGATGTCGTCCAGGAGACGTTTCTGACGGCTCATCGCCGGGGGCATTCGTACGAGGCCCAAGGATCCGAGAGCTCCTGGCTCTTCGGCATCCTCTATCACATCGTGCTCCATCACCGCCGTTCGCACCGAAGGCGCCGGGCGGCATTCACGGAAGACGGAATGAATCCGGATGTCTTGCCGGGGACGTATGCACTTGCGCCGGACAAGAGCGCCGAAACGAGGCAGACCGTCCGGATCCTCGAAGAGATCCTCGACGGGCTCGATCCTGAGAAACGCTCCGTTTTGATCCTCGCGGAGCTCGAGGAAAAGTCTTCGAACGAGATCGCCGAGATCCTCGGGATCAACGTCAACACCGCTACGAGTCGACTTCGTCTCGCGCGCGAGGCCGTCGAGGCGGCCATGGCGAGGCATCGTGCTCGCGATGGTTGGAGGTACAGGTGAATAGCGAACCCGAAAAGAAAGCGTCGCTCTTCGCTCCGCTCTCCGAGGAGTACGAGCCGACGCAAGCGGACGCCGAGCGCGTGTTCGCGAAGCTCACGGCGGCTCACGGCGCGGAGCTCGCGTGCGAGCCGGGCTCGGCCAGCGCGTTGCAGGTCGACGCAGGCCGAACGGCCGGTACGTGGCATGGACGGTATGCGCTGATCGTCGGGCTCTCGTGCATGGCCTTCGCAAGCGCCGGAGCGCTCACTTGGGGCGCGACTCCGGAGGAGCCCGCAGTCGTCGCCTCGGCGACGCTGCCCGCCGCTCCGGAACGGGAGCCGGAGCCGGAGCCACGGGTGGACATGGCGAAAGCCGTACCGTCGATGCCTGTCGATGCACTTCCGACCGTTGCGGCTCCTGCGGCCCAGTCGCCGGAACGGACCATCAAGACGGCCGCGGTCGTTGCCCCGAAACCCGTATTGGAACCGCCCGCTCCGTCGAGCCACGCGCTCGAGCGTGAAGCTCGCCTCCTCGCGGACGCTCGTGGCGCCCTCAAGGGCGGCGACGGCAGCGGCGCACTCGCGCTGCTCGACGAGCACGCGCGTGTCTTTCCCCATGGTTGGTTGGCGAACGAGCGCGCAGCCGAGCGCGTGGTCGTCCTATGCAGTCTCGGGCGCCGCTCCGAGGCGATTCGCGAAGGCGCCGCGTTCCTCGCCGGGCGCCCCAAGAACCCGCTCACCCGCCGCGTCGAGATGAGCTGCGCGGGGCAGCCCGTGATGGAGAACGAAGAATGAAACGCCCGTCGTCGCCTCGTACGTGGGCTGTCTCATTGCTCCCGCTCGTCGTGGCGTCCGCGTGCTCGAGGACCCGCGACGACGTTCAAGATCGGCAGCGATTGCGCCGATGGGTTCTGTGAGCGTCAACCGACGTTCACGCCGCTGGCGGCCGCCGGCACCGAGGCGGAGCCGGCGGTTGCCGAGCCCGTCCCGATGTGCCCGGTGACGACGTGCTCCTTCCCGTACGCGACGTGTAGAACGTCCGAGTTTCCGTGTGACGTGAATCTGCTGACCGACGACGAGAACTGCGGCGGTTGCGGGATCAGCTGCAATCGCGGGCCCGTCTACCATTTGCCCGCTTTTCGGTGGCGGCGGAGGGGATCGCGTCGGGCGACATGCTCCGGTCAATGAATTGTGCCTAATTACGGCGAGGTGACGACCATGAAGTCAGTGAGTGATCTGGCAGTACGCTCTTCGACATCCGGTGTGAAGCGCCGACGACGCGCGACGCGGGCGTCGTGCGCGGCCATGTGCATCGCCGCTGTCGTGAATGGCTGTTCGGACGGCCTCGAGGGGGAATGTCTCAGTTCGACCTCTCAAGCACTTCTTGGTGATGGCCTCGTTATTAGTCAAGTTTACTTCGGTAAAGACTTCGATCCGAAGTACTACAATCAAACCTTCATCGAGCTGTTCAATCGCTCGGCGGAGCCGGTGTCCCTCAACGGTCTGTCAATTCAATTTGGAAGTACTATCGAAAACTTCGGGATTAGCAATGCGCTCCCCAACGCAACCATTCCGCCCGGCGGATATTTTCTCGCCAGCGTGGACTCCACAGGTACGCAGGGGGAGGTCCTTCCGCCCGTAGACTTTACGGGTGCTTCTATTGCGGGGGCGAACGCCGTCTCTGGGAAGGCGGCCATTGCTCGCTCTGTCGACCTTCTGGCTTGTGGCGCATTTGGGAAGCGATGCTCCGCAGAACGGGTCGTCGACATGATCGGCTGGAATTCCCTCACGACCGATTATGAAGGGAAGACAACTTCGAGCCTCAATGAGCGTGCGGCGATCCGCAAGGGTGGAGGGTGCATCGATACCAACAATAACAGAGCGGACTTCGACATCGGCGCGCCGACCCCGAGAAACGCGGCAACACCAGTGAACGTTTGCCCGTTCGAAGACGCTGGAAGCGACGCAGGAGCAGAGGCGGGGCTCGATGGAAGCACCGCAGAGGTCGGAACCGATGGTTCCTTCGACGCGAGCAACGATAGGGAAACGCCAGATGCCGGCGGTGACGCATCTGGCGACAGCGGCGTGACAGATGCCGGCGGCGACGCATCTGGCGACAGCGGCGTGACGGATGCCGGCAGCGACGCATCTGGCGACGGCGGCGTGACGGATGCCGGCAGCGACGCATCTGGCGACAGCGGCGTGACGGATCCCGGCAGCGATGCCTCTGCCGATAGCGGGGTGAAGGACGCCGGACGCGACGCATCTGCCGACAGCGGTGTGGCGGACACCGAACGGGATCCACACGGATCGCGCTCCGATTCGAACGTGCCCCCATCTTCCGAGTTAAGCGTCACGGACAGCGACCACGAGAGCGACTCCGGCTGTTCGAGCTCTGGTCGTGCGCGGTCCTCGTACGGAGCGTCGCTCCTGACTCTCGGCATCATCGTCGCCGCGGCGGTTCGACGTCGCCGTCACTTTCAGTCTCCGGGCTAACGACGGCGCGAGCATCCTCATGCGACCGACTCCTCGCGCCAAACTGAATGTCCTATGGGCGGTGCTGCCTTTCCTGGCCGCGGGATGCCCGGCGGCCGATCATCCCGGGGCCGCGCCAGCCGTGACCGCCGCGCCAGATGCATCACCCGCGTCCGCGCCTGACGTGCCTCCCGTCATCTTCGACACGGACATGTGGTCGGACATCGATGACGCGCTGGCGCTGGCGATGCTGCATGCGTTGCACGATCGGCACGAGATCAACCTGGTGGCGGTCACGGTCAGCACGGCGGAGCCATGGTGCGCCTCGTACGTGGACCTGGTGAACACCTTCTATGGTCACGCAGAGATCCCAGTCGGGCTGACGCATGACGGGCCGACAACCGCGGATTTCGCCAGGCGGTTTCCGCAGTCGAAGGGGCCGACGACGCGCTACACCGAGATCCTCTCCCAGGAGACGAAGAGCGACGGCTCCCCGGTTTATCCGCACCGGCTGGTCGATGGGGCGAAGGCGCCGGAGGCGGTGGCGCTGCTGCGCAGGACACTCGCGGCGCAGCCCGACGGCAGCGTGGTGATGATTCAGGTGGGCTACAGCACCAATCTCGCCGCGCTGCTCGACAGTCCGGCGGACGCGTCAAGCCCGCTCCCGGGACGCGAGCTGGTCGCGCAGAAGGTGAAGCTGCTGTCAGCCATGGCGGGCAATTTCCATGACGGGGCGCCGGAGTTCAATCTGGTGGTGGACGTGCCGGCCGCGAAAAAGGTGTTCTCGCGCTGGCCGACGCCGATCGTGGACAGCGGGTTCGAGATCGGCCTTGCGATGCTGTATCCGGGTCAAAGCATCGCGCACGATTACGGTTACGTGGAGCATCATCCGATCGCGGAGGCCTACCTGACATTCTGCGAGGAACAGAAGGAACGCGGCTGGCAAGGGCAATGTCCGCACGACCATCCGACGTTCGATCTCACGGCGGTGCTGTACGCAGCGCGGCCGGACCTCGACTACTTCTCGCTTTCCAAGCCTGGGCGGATCACGGTGCTATCGGACGGCAGTTCGCGCTTCAAGGAATCCGCGGACGGGCCGCACCGCTATCTGATCCTGGACAAGCGGCAGAAGGCACGCACGCTCGAGGAAATGGTGAGGCTGGCGACCCAGCCCCCCGCATGAGATGCCTTTGCTCCGTCCCGCGTCATGGCCTACCTCGGCAGGAGCCCGGGCGTCCTGGCAGCCACGAGGTTCAATCTCGTTGTCGAAATCGACAACCCTCGTGCTTTTTCCGTGATGGTCCCGTAACGCTCCGGGAACAATCGCGCTGATGTTAGTCCCTTGGACTAGGGAGCTCTCGGTCGACCGCGCATCGGCGCCGGACCCCTCCACGGAGGAGAGCCCCACTCCGTGCTCGCGGCTCCGCGCGAGCGCGCGTTCCCGGTCTCGAGTAGCTTCGTCGAGCTCTACCGGACGCGTTTCAACTACGTGTAGATCGAGATGAGCTGCGCAGGCCAGCCCGTGATGGAGAACGAAGAATGAAACGACCCTCGTCGCCTCTTGCTTGGGCTGTCTCATTGCTCCCGCTCGTCGTGGCGTCCGCGTGCTCGAGCACCCGCCACGACGTCAAGATCGGCAGCGATTGCGCCGATGGGTTCTGTGAGCGTCAACCGACGTTCACGTCGCCGGCGGACGCCGGCACCGAGGCGGAGCCGGCACTCGCCGAGCCCGTCCCGATGTGCCCGGTGACGACGTGCTCTTTCCCGTATGCGACGTGTACGTCGTCCGAGTTTCCATGCGACGTGAATCTGCTGACCGACGACGAGAACTGCGGCGGCTGCGGGATCAGCTGCAATCGCGGGATCAGTCTACCGTCTGCCCGCTTCTCATGCGTCGACGGCGAGTGCGTCTTCCGATGCATCAACTCAAACGGCTCCTTTCCCGCCAACTGTGACAACGACATAAGCAACGGATGCGAAATCCTCCTCGGAAACAACGTTCACAATTGCGGAGCATGCGGACACGAGTGCACCGGCATAGCACCCGAGTGTAAAGACGCCCAATGCAGCGACAGGTGCGACGGAAAACCAGATAGGTGCCCCGAATGCACGGACGTCCAGGTCGACCCGAACAACTGCGGGGCATGTGGCAACAAATGCGATAACAGCAAACGTCCAGCGCCTCCGCCGCACACTGAATACACCTGTATCGATGGTGAATGCGGAAGGCTCAAATGCACAAAGAACTGGGGCGACTGTAACAACGACAACTACGCCGTAGGCTCAGACGGCTGCGAGACATCGCTCAGCACAGAGGGAAATTGCGGCGCTTGCGGCAACGTCTGCGACCCCGACGATGTTTGCGGAAGGCCCGACTCATTCTCAACGTATCGATGTTATTGCTCCGATCCGTCAAAGACGTACTGCGGCGGCATAATTGATGTAGTGGGCCCATGCAGAACACTCGACACTGATGTGAAGCACTGCGGCGCCTGCTATCGCGAGTGCCCTGGGCAAGGGCGCGCACACTTCGAAGTGGCCTGCACGGCAGGAGTTTGTGGAGGCAAATGCATCGAGCATTACGAGGACTGCGACAAACTCGAAGAGAACGGATGCGAGGTCAACACGCTCGTCGATAACCGCAACTGCGGCACTTGCGGCAACGCATGTGCGCCGAACCAGGTCTGCTCCGAGGGCAAGTGCCTCGTGGCCCCGTGCGAGCAAGGGACGACCAAATGACACCGGCTAGACTCGGCGCCAGAGCGCAAGGTTCCCTTGCCGCGCATGCCATCTTGCTGACGCCTTTCGTTCTTCCGCTCCTCTCGATTCTGGCCTGCGCGGTCTCCAATGAGGAGCCCCCTCCGAACGACGACATCCCCAATGCCGTCCCTGACCCCGCTTCGACATCCGACGCTTCGCTCGTGGACGGCGCAGGCGATGCCAGCGTGCCGGATACGGAGGTCCAGGCCGTTCCGTGTGACGTCGGCAACGTTTGCCGTGTACCGAGCCCGCTCATCATCGGCTCTGTGGTTGCCATCGCGGGGCGCGCGAAGAACGACGTTTGGGCGAGCGGGTCGCGTGGGCTCGTGATGCATTGGGACGGCCAGCTTTGGAAGGACGTGCAGCCGCCGATACCAACGCACGAGTCTCTCACGAATCTTTTCGTCACGCCGACTGAAACGTGGGGAATTTCTGGACGGGCGATCGTGCGTCGAGACCTCGATCCGAGCACGATCGTCACGACTCGGATTGGCATCGGCCGATACTTCAGCGGACTCGCCATCCTCCCGACCGGGGACGTCTACGCGTGCGTTTCCCCGAAGGGTGCCGAAGGCGCCATCAATCAGGTCCTGGGCAAAGTCGATCTTGCTACGAAGAAGGCGACGTTCGTCGCCGACCCCATCCTAGAGAGCTTGAATCAAGTTCAAACGATGGCTGTTCGAGCGATGCACTTCGTCCCGGACCACGCCATTTGGCTCGTGGGAGATCACGGCAGCGTCGCTCGCTACGGTGTCTCGCCTGTCGGAAACGGGGTCATCGTACCGTCGAGCTCGACCGCCAATTTGCGAGCCGCATGGGGCTATGACGACCATCTATGGACGAGCGGATCGCGCGGGACGATTCTCCATTACGATGGCGCTGCCTGGCACGCACCGCCTTCGGGTACGACCGTTGGCATCAATGCCATCTTCGGTGTCGCGCCCGACGACGTGTGGGCCGCTGGCGAAAAAGGAACCATTCTGCACTTCGACGGGAGCTCGTGGTCCGCCGTCGACGTCGCCGGTTACGACGGGACCTTCTGGACGATATGGGGCTCCGGGCGCGACGACATATGGTTCGGCGGAGACAATGGGTTCTTCCACTGGGGACCGCTTCAATGAAGTACAAAGAATTTTCCTTCGCCGTCGTAGCTGGAACGGCGGCACTCGTCGCCTGTGCGACGGACAGTGGCTTCGATGATTTGAACGTCGAGCGTGCCGACGCCGGGGAGGACGCGCTCGCCGCGAACGATGGCGGTGGGGATGCGGCCGCGACTGGCGACGCTCGAGCCGACTCCGACGCCCAGCGACCGCTTGTCTGTGGAGATGCAGGATACTGCGAAACGCAACTGCCACTTTCGGATCTCGGGGAGCCACTGTCGCTCAGTGGCATCTGGGCAGTTTCGCCGAACGATGTTTGGAGCGTCGCTCTCGAAGGATACGTTCTCCACTGGGACGGCACGAGCTGGCGCATCGACTACAAGATTGGCCATGCGCTCCACACCGTCTGGGCAACGAAGAATTCCGTATGGATCGGAGGCGACCTCGGGACTCTCCTTCGCCGGAGCTCTGACGGCAC
The DNA here is from genome assembly GCA_023402175.1 of Pseudomonadota bacterium. Lineage (GTDB taxonomy): Bacteria > Myxococcota_A > Polyangia > Polyangiales > Polyangiaceae > Labilithrix. The sequence continues at coordinate 73,845 of JAEXCN010000223.1, forward strand.
CTGGAACGTCGTCGAGAGCGGCCACACCGCTACCATCCGTTCCATCGGCGGAACAGACGATGACGACGTGTGGTTCACGAGCCGCGATGGCACCGTGGATCATTTCGATGGAACCGCAGTGACGAACCATTCGCTGGGCGCGCCTGTGGTGCTCACGACCGTATTTGGCGACGCCGCAGGCGGGATGTACGCGGCTGGGTATGTTGGACTAGGGATAGTTGCCCACCCTGCGTTGGACCGACCCTACGCATACCGCTTGTCCGCCGCCGGGGCCACGCCGTTCAATACGGCATTTCCCGAGCAACAAGGATTCGTGCCTACGGCTGGAGCAGTCGTCAGCACATCCGAGGAGGAGCCGAGACTTCTTCTGGCCGGATACAGGCTAGAAGAGTATGTCAAGCTCGAGATTTATCCGACGGTAAGCGTGTCTCATTACGAAAAACTCGAACCAGGCGTCGGATTAGTTATTACGGACACGCCATCATTCCCCCGGCCACCGTTGTCCCTGTATGCACGCAATCGAGGCGATGTGTACATGGCGTACTCGATTTTCGACATCATTCACTGGGACGGGAGCGCGCCTTCGAAGTCGAGTCTAGATATGGGGCAGTCCTACCTTCCCCGCCCGATTGCCGGCATCCATGGCAGTGGAGGGGACATATGGATCATCGGTGATGGCTTTGCATTGAAAGGAAGCGCGCTATGAAGCGGCGTTCCGTCCGGTTCGGCCTTCGCCGAAGTTTTTCGGTCCTCTGTGGACTCCGTCGAGCGGACCCGCACTGGGGGACCGAAAGTTCACACGCCATTGGCACGACCTCGACCCGGATGGGGCCACTGCTCGGCACGATTCTCCTTCAGGTGATGGCGTGCTCTGCAGCGGGGTCCGGGGTGACCGAACCTGCGCGCGATCTCGACGATGGCGGCATACCGGGCGACGCAGCAGATGCATCGCTCGATTCCGGCACGTCCGACGCTGCCGTCGAGGATATCGCTGTCACGTGCACGAAAGATCGCTGCGTGACGCAGATCTCTGCGCGGGGCGGCGTCCATGCCTGTGCGCTTCTCGACGACCATTCCGTGCGCTGCTGGGGCGGGAACGAGTCCGCCCAACTTGGCATCGGCGCTGGGGACGGCGGGACCGTCTCGCCGTACGCGGCGGCGCCGCGACTCGTGCAGAACATCTCGAACGCAGTCGCAGTGACGGCGTCCGGGACCGGACCGTCCGGCACCACCTGCATCCTCGTGGACTCCGGAGCCGTGGCATGTTTCGGATCCAACGCGTCGGGTCTGCTCGGCATCGACTCGGGCAGCCCCGCTTCTTCGCGGGCGGAGCCGAGCTTCATCCCGAGCTTTCAGGCGACGTCGGTTGTGCTAGGCTCGGCGTTCGCCTTGGCTCTCGGGGTGGACGGTCGTCTCTGGTCCTGGGGCGCCAACGACACCTTACAGCTCGCTCAATCGCGCGCCGCGGACGCGGGGGCGACCTCGCCAGCACCGGCCCCGGCCGATCGTGTGGGCGTCCCCATACGCTCCTACGCGGGCACGGCCAAGAATGGATTCGCTGTTACCGACTCTGGAGAGCTCTTGTCCTGGGGAGCCGGCACGATCGCGCAGCTTGGCCGCTCGACTTCGCTGACGAACGATCCAGTGCCGAGCGCGATCGCGCTTTCGAAGGTGTCGAAGGTCGCGGCTGGCGCCTCCCACGCGTGCGCGCTGAGTGAAGGTGCCGTTCATTGCTGGGGCGACAACGGCCGCGGACAGCTCGGAACGACGAGAAAAGGGAACGAGAGTGCCCCCGCTCGCGTCGTCCTGCCCGAAGGCGCCGCCCCCATCGTGCTGGAGGCGGGCGGAAACAACACTTGCATCGTCACGGTGAAGGGCGAGCTCTATTGCTGGGGCGCCAACGACGCCGGACAGCTCGGGGTATCGCCTGGTATCGATCAACCGTCGGCCACACGAATCGAGCTCCACGAGAAAGCCGCCGGAATTGCCATCATGGAGGGAGCCATTTGTGCCCTCGTGCGCGACGGGACGGTGGAATGCCTCGGGGACAACGCCCGTGGCCAGCTCGGACGCGGAGCGCGTGATCCCCTCATCCACCTGGAACCGGCCCCGGTGGTCTTCGAATAGCCGCGGCAGAAAGGTTTCCCATGCGAAGGCATCTCCTCCATCTCATCGTAGCGGCCTCGCTCGGATGGGCTGGCTGCTCGGCAGCCCGAACGACCTGGCAAGACGACATTCAGACTTTCGTACAAGATGCCGGGAGTCTGCCTCCTGCTTCGGACTCGGGGTGCACGACGGTCACCTGCTCGCGCGACCTTCGTTCCGTACGCGATTGCGATGACAACGTCGTCAAAGAGTGCGCCTCGGATCAAGCGTGCGCCAAAGGTGATTGTTTTCCTGCCTGCGAGGCGGCAGCGCTCAACGAAGGGTCGGTGGGCTGCTCTTTCACGGTACCTGCTCCGTACGCCTTCGGCGCTCCGGGAAACTGCGTTGGCTTCTTCGTGGCGAACAACTGGACGTCACCAGCAACGCTTCACATCGAGTTCAAGGGGCAAGACGTCCCATTCGACGGCGCCGTTTGGGTGCCGTACGTCGAAGACGGCACCGTGAAGCACAAGAAGCTCGAGGGCCCCATTCCGCCCGGCAGTGGCGCCGTCGTCTTCCTATCGAACGACCGGACGAACGCGAACCTCGTTGCCTGTCCCGACGGCGTAGAGCCAGTGTTCGATGAAGAGCAAGGCATTTACGCCACGGGTTTTGGAAATGTTCCCTTCGTGACTAGCGACGTGCCGGTATCGATGTATTCGATCTATCCGTATGGCGGCGAAAAGAGTAAAGCTCCGAGCGCGACGGTTCTTCTTCCGACGTCGTCACTTCGCAACAACTACATCGTCGCAAGCGCGTGGGGAGGCAAAGGCTACAAATTCGGCCGCGGCCTCCCCGGTGGAAGCTCGGGCAACCAGCAGGCCGGCGTGCCCACGCTGCAGATCGTCGCGGTCGAGGACGACACCGCCATCCATTTTTTGCCGACTGTCGACATCGTGGGAGGCAATGGGGTCTCTGAAACGGCCCGCAAGACCGTCGCAAGCTACACGCTGAAGCGCGGGGAAGCCCTGGAGTTCATTCAGGATGCCGAGCTCACGGGCTCCGTTCTCGAGTCAACGAAGCCGGTCGCGGTCTTCGGAGGGCATACCTGTATCTATGTCCCGAGCGACGTGGAAGCATGCGATACCGATACTGCGCAGATCCCTCCGCTCTCGACGTGGGGAAGCGAATACGCGGTCGTCCCGCCACCGAATCGGAGTGAGCTCCTCACCAACGGCGTGGAGCACACGCCCGACCCGAGCATCACGCGCTTCGTAGGCGCTGTGAACGGCACCGAGCTCGTCTACGAACCATATCAGCCCAAGGGTGCACCGAATACGCTCAATTCCGGTGAGCTCGCAGCGGTCGTGACGTACGAACCTTTCGTCGTGCGCAGCCAAGATGCCGCGCACCCGTTCTTCGTGATGAACCTCATGACCGGGTTCCGTGCATCGTCGAAGCCCCTCGGCGACCCCGAGGTAGCGGTCCCCGTGCCGACCGCGCAGTGGCTCGACAACTACGTGTTCTTCTCGGATGCTACGTTCCCGCAAAGCGCGGGCGTCGTCACACGTCGAAAGGTCGGCAGTGCATTTCGCGACGTCAACCTCGATTGCGCAGGAGTCCTCACGGACTGGAAGCCCATCACCGCGGACTTCGAGTGGACGATTGTACAATTTTCGAGCCTCTTCCGGCCACGGAGTTACCCGGGGGGCACGTGCACCGACGGCCCGCACCGGATGCGCAGCGACGGGCCCTTCGAGCTGCACGTCTGGGGACTCGGGAAGGCCTCGAGCTACGAGTATTCCGGCGGTGCCGGCCTACGCGCGGCGACGGAGGTCAAAGTCCCCGCGATCGTGCATTGACCCAAGAACCGGAAGCGGTGGAGGCGACGGAAATGGCTAAGAGGGTGTTCGCTCTCGCGAGTGTCGCGGCTCTCACGGGCCTCTGGTCGGCAATGTGCGTCGTCGGCTGCTCCGACGGCACGGACCCCGTTGCACCGACGCGCGACGGAGGCGGCGGCGGCAGCGAGAAGGACGTGACTTCGTCCCCAGTCAACAACAACACCAACGCAGATAGTTGGTCCTGCGCGCAGAAGGAGAAGATCGACGTCTCGTCGTTGCCCTTCAAGCCGCCGGCCGTCAAGCCGGGTGCGTGCTCGGACGACGATCAGAAGTTCATCCGGACGACGCTCGACGACGCTCCATCCATCACGTTTCCCGACCTCGAGAAGGCCCTCAAAGCCCGCAACCCGAATTGCAGCTCGTGCGTCTTTGGTGACGACACGGGCGACACATGGGCGGTCTTGGTCAAGGTGTCCGATGACTATATCAAAAACGTCGGCGGATGCTTTGCCGTCGTCAGCGGCAGCATCTCCTGCGGAAAGGCGTTCTTCCAGGCCGACCGCTGCATCTCCACGGCGTGCAGCGAGTGCACGAGCACCGGCGACGTCCTCGCGTGCATGGCGGAAGTCGAAGCCGCGGACGGCATCTGCTGGGACCCTTGGAATGCGTTCACGACCGAGTGCGGGAGCGAGTCGAAGCACTACACCGCTAAGTGCACCAGGGATGCTGCCGGGGATCCCTATAAATACGCGTTCGAGGGCTCGATCGCTCAGCAGTGCGGCGGCGAAGCGCCGGACGGCGGCAAGGACGGCGGCTGATCGGGATACGGCTTCGGCGTACGCTCACGACGCCGTGCAGGCCAAGGACTCGAACGCGCCGGATAGGGACCGCCGATGAAATTCTACTCAGCCGTCGTCACGGCCGTTTTCGTGAGTGCTTGCGCAGGTGGGCACCAGGAAGGACGCTCCTCCGTTTTGTCGTCTCCGCCGCCGGTTTCACCGCGGCTGGTGCAGGCCGCACGCGTGCAACTCCCGGAGGACGTAACGCCACTTCGCTACGATCTATCGCTCGACGTCGATCCCAACCAGGCGACGTTCTCGGGACACACGCGCATCGCCATCAACGTCAACGCGGCGACGCCGAACATCGTCCTGCATGCGCGCGCGATGACGATCACGAAAGCGACCCTCGACGGCAGGCCGCTGAGCACCCAATATCGATTTGCTTTTGGGGCGAAAGAGGAAAAGGAAGAGCTCGTTCTCGCTCCGGACGAGCCGGTGCCGGTGGGCGAGCACACGATCGATCTCGACTACACCGCGCCGTATGATGGCCACCTCCGTGGCCTTTACAAAGTAGAGCAGGGAGGGAAAGCGTACGCGTTCACGCAGCTCGAAGCCGTGGATGCGCGGCGCATGTTCCCCGGCTTCGACGAGCCGCGCTTCAAGACGCCCTTCACCCTCCACGTCCGCGCGCCTGAAGGAATGACCGTCGTCTCGAATGCGGCGCTCGAGAAGAAGGTCGGCACGACCTGGGACTTCAAGCCCACGCTCCCGCTTCCGACATACCTCGTTGCCCTCGCGGTGGGAGACCTCGAGATCACCGAGGGGCCGAAGGATCCAGTACCGATTCGGATCGTGACGCTGCCAGGGAAAGGCAACCTCGGTGGCCTCGCGCTCGAAGCGGCATCGGCTTACCTGAAGATCTTGAGCTCCTATTTCGATCGCACTTATCCGTACGGGAAGCTCGACGTCGTCGCAGTGCCGGACTTCGGACCGGGCGCGATGGAGAACGCGGGGCTCGTCACGTTTCGCGAAGAGCTCTTGCTCGTCGATCCGAAGCAGGCGCCGGTTTGGGCGCGACGGCGGATGGAGGCCGTGATGGCGCATGAGCTCGCGCATCAATGGTTTGGTGACCTCGTCACCATGAAATGGTGGGACGACATTTGGCTCAACGAGGGATTTGCGACGTGGATGACGGCGAAAGCCGTCGACCTGCGAAACCCGGCGATGCAAAACCGGATGGAACTGGTCGGCGGTAAGCTGGGCGTCATGAACGCAGATGCGCTCGCCTCTGCGCATCGCGTGCGCTCGCCAGTCACGACTTCGGACAGCATCCTCGACGCCGGTGGATGGACCGCGTACCTCAAGGGGCAAGCGCTCCTCACGATGCTCGAATCGCACGTGGGGGAGAACGCCTTTCGCGACGGCATTCGCGCATATTTGAAGTCACACGAATTCGGGGTCGTGACCTCGGACGACCTGATCGGTTCGGTTTCGAAGGCCACCGGGAAAGATCTCACCCTCATCGCGAAATCTTTCCTCGACCAGCCGGGGGTGCCTTTGGTGAGGATGTCGCTTGCATGCGAGCCTGCCGGGGCAAAGGCACGCCTTACGCAGACAGCGCTCCATGCGCTCGGCTCGCAGCGCCAGGCCGCAGATACGAAGTGGGCGATTCCGGTGTGTTTGCGAGCGGAAGGTGTTTCGGAGCCGATATGTGCGCGCCTCGATCAGGCTTCAGCGGAAGTCTCTCTCCCGAAGTGCCCGGCGTGGGTCGAGCCGAACGCGGGGGAAGCGGGCTATTACCGGTGGTCGGTTCCTACGGAGATGCTCCGCGCCCTCGCGAAGGCTGCCCCCAAATCGCTCGATGAGCGCGAGCGCGCAGCGCTCCTCTCGAACACGTGGGCACTCGTAGAGTCCGGAGAGCTGACCCCGAGCGACGCCTTCGAGGTGCTCGGCCTCGTCGAGGTTGGGCGCGATTCGTCCCGCCTCGTCGTGGAACAGGCGATCGCCATGCTCACGAGCGCTCGCGACGCGGTCATCAATGATGCCGCCAGACCGCGCTTTCGCTCACTCGTGAAGCGTGTGCTCGGTCCCGTTCTCCTCCGTCTCGGCGAAGAGCCGCGCCCCAACGAAACCGAGGAGGATCGGCTCATACGAATCGCCGTGACGGGAGCGCTCTTCGATCTAGCCGAGGACGCACAAGTAAAGGCCACTGCCGAGAAGCGTGTTCGCACATGGCTCACCACTCCGGCGGCGATTGATCCGGATCTGGCTGCACTGTCGCTCCGCATCTCCGCGCGCGCCCAAGGCAGCGCTACCAAGGCCATCATTTTCGAGCGACTCATGACGGCGAATCCGTCCGACCGCGTCATCCTGACGACCGCACTCGGTTCTTCGCCGGATCCGGATGTGATTCAGTCGGGAATATCCGGGGTGATCAGTGGAACGATTCGCGCGGGAGACTTCCGCTACCTGTCCAATGCAGCAGCACGTCAGCCCGACTCGCGCGCGATCTTCATCGACGTCGTGATGAAGCATTTCGACGAGCTCCGGAAACGACTTGGTGGGGGCGGGCTGGGCGAGCTCGTCGGATGGACGTGCGACCGCAAGACGCAAAGCGAGGTCGGCCAGTTCTTCCGCGATCGCTCGAGCCACCTCGAAGGCGCGCAGCGTGCGTTCGACGAGGGCATGGACAGAAGCAACCTGTGCATCGAGCTTCGGGAGCGTCACGAAGCGAGTATTGCGAAGTCACTATGACCATCGAGCGCGTGCTCGTGCACAGCGGCCTGCCCGTCACGAAGGGAGAGGATCCGCAGTCGGCGGATCGATTCGTACATCCGCTTCATCCAGGAGACGCTCGCGAAGTACCCGCAGCTTCGCGCGAGCCGGCTCTGGGCGATCGTCGTCAAGCGGGTACACCGGGCTTGAAGAGCGGGCAGTATCCGTCACGTGATGTATCCGTTCCGCGAAGCAAAGAGCTACGTCCCCGCGGCGACGCTTCTCCTCCCCGTGGCTCGTGCGTCGCCGCTCGCCCCGTCCACTGATCCCGACGAGCACGTCGCGAGGGGATCGACGATGAGCCATCCGACGAGGGCGAACCGCCCGCACCGCGCGCCCATGCTAGCTTGCTATGACCGGCGGAGTGCGAGCGCGGTCGTCGTCGCGCGCCATCCGTCGGGTGCTAGTGTGCCGAGATGGGCAAGGAAGTGTCGCCGTTCGAAGCCGTCTGGCGCCTCGTGCGCGGGCGGACTCGTACGCAAACGAGCTCGCTGCTCGCGCTTTCTCCAGAGCGGTCGCCCCTTCGCATCCGTCGAGCGTTGCCGTCGGCCACGCGAGGACGAGCACGAATGGCGCGACGGGCGCTGCAAATTCCACTGGCAGCGCGCCCTCGATGAGACGAAGCTCCCGCGCGGAGTCGGGCAGCGTGTGCGGTCGCAGGCGCGAGCACGTTGGAGCGAGGGTCCGCGCGTCCGCGATGGGTCGTGCCGCGTCCAGAGCGGCGATCGCGGTCGTCGTCTTCGTCTTCGTCCTGCTCGCGCTTCCTCGCTCGGCGCTCGCGGGCTCCGAATCGTTTGCGCTGTCCTGGTCGTCGTCCGGGGAGCCGCCGTGCACGGCGGCGGAGGCGCTCGAGGAAGCGGTCGTCGCGCGACTCGGAAGGAATCCCTTCGTCCCCGTCGAGCATGCCGACGTGGTGCTCGACGGGCGCGAGCTGCCCTCGAGGGGAGGACGGCGCCGCGCGCGCGTCGAGCAGCGCGATCCGCAGGGGCGCCTTCTCGGCGCGCGTGAGCTCGAGGCGGCGACCTGCGTCGAGCTAACGCGCTCGGCGGCCTTCGTCCTCGTGCTCATCGTGGATCCGGACGCGCTCCTGCGCGAGCCGCCTCCGCAGGTCCCCATGGAAGCTGCCGCTCCGCCGCCGACGGCGGGTGCCGCTCCGCCCACGGCGGCAGCAGTCGCTCCGCTCGCGACGCCGCCCTCGCCGGCGGCTCCCGTCGCGGTTGCACGTCAGCGGCGGCGCTCCGCGGCTCGGGAGCCGGCACTTCCCATCGTGCACGCTGGCGCAGGCATCACCGTCGCGAACGGGCTCTTGCCGGGTGGGGACGTCGGAGGAGCGGTGATGCTCGGCGTATTGCCGTGGCGTCTGCCGGTGCGCTTCGAGTGGCGCGGCAGCTATCGCATCGCGCTCGACGCGGAGCGCAGGCGTGAGTTCACGGCGCTCGTGCAGGAGTGGCGCGCGTGTTTCCTCGTCCGCCCGCGCTCGGCGCTCGGGGCCGTTGGCTGCGCAGGCGGCGCGTGGGCCGCGATCTTTCCGCCGACGAGGGGGCTCTCGGACGGCGACCAAGGAGCGAAGGCGATCTACGGCCCCGCGCTCGCACTCGGTCCGATGTACCGCTCCGGTCCGTTCGCGCTCGTCGCCGATGTGTCCGCCTTCTTCCCACGGCCTCGCTGGGCGTTCTCCTACGTGAACGACACCGGGCAGCGCCGCCCCCTTCACGAGCTCGACCGTACCGTCCTCTCGCTGACAATCGGTCTCACCCGGACGTTTTGATGAAAATCCGACGGGGCAGCGGGCCATCTTCCCCTAGTGACGGAGAGCGTACGAGAGGACATCGTGCTTCCCTTGACGTCGTCGGCTCCCGCCGTCGTCGACTCGAAGGTCGCCGCGATTTTTCGCGAGCAGGGCCGGTACGTCGTCCGCCTCCTCCGGCGCCTCGGCGTCGCTGACGCCGACGTCGACGACGTCTTCCAAGAAGTGTTCATGATCGTCCACCGGAAGCTTCCGGCGCTCGATCCGGCTGCCTCGGTGCGCGCGTGGGTCTATGGGATCTGCGTCCGGCGAGCGGCCAACCACCGCAAGCGAAAGCGCGCGCGCCGCGAGTTCCCGACGGACGAATCGGCCGACACAGTCGATCTCGAACAGGCGGCGCCGGGCGAGGCGCTCGACGCGACGAAGGCTCGGGCGATGCTCGACGCGATCCTTCGCGAGCTCTCCGACGAGAAGCGCGACGTGTTCGTCCTCTACGTGATCGAAGAGCTGCCGATGCGTGAGGTCGCCGACGCGCTCGGCTGCCCGCTTCACACCGCATATTCGAGACTCTACGCCGCGCGAAAGCACGTCGAAGACAGCATCCGACGTCTCCGCGCGCAGATGGGTAGGCCATGAACGACTCTCGCTTCGAACCCGCCGACGAGGAGCTGCTCGACCAGCTCGTCCGCGCATCGCGCGACGACTTGCCGGACGACGCGCGCATGCGTCACCTCGGACGCCGCATCGCGCCCATCCTCGATGCGAGCGCGTCGCCCGTCCAGTGGTGGCAGAGCCGGAATCTCACGTTGATCGCGGGCGCGGCCGTCGTTGCCGTCGGCGCCTTCGTCGGTGTCCACCAGGCAGCGGACGCGCCTCCGCCGCGAGATCGGTCGGCCGTCTCCGAGCCGGCGGAGCGCACGTCGGCTCTTTCGTCCGCGACGTCCCTCGTCGACGTGCCGCCCGTCGTGTCGGTCGATTCGCTCCCTTCGGCCGTGCCCACCGAGGTGACCGCGACCTCCGATACGGCGTCTCGGCGTCTCTCCGAACGCCCGTCCGTCGGCAGTGCGGTCGCCCGCACTTCGGCGCAGAGCTCCGGCGATGAGCTCGCGCTGCTCGAGGAAGCGAGGGTTGCCCTCGCGACCGATCCTGCACGAACGCTCGCCCTCGCCGACGCGCACGCCAAGCGCTTCGCGCGCCCCACGTTCGCCCAGGAGCGCGAGCGGCTGGCCATCGACGCGCTCGTTCGACAGGGCCGCATTGCGGACGCCGAGCAGCGCGCCGCGCAATTCGAGGCGAAGTACCCGGACTCGGCGCATCTGGCGCGCGTCCGTGCGCTCGTTACCCCTCGGGTCGCGCCGTCCACGGAGGCCGCGCAATGAGCCACAAGAAGTCGACGACGCTCTCGGCGGCGATCCTCGTCACCCTTGCGACCGCGCTGGCGTCGGCGTGCTCGGAGAGGCGGGACGTCGATCTCGGGCGCGAGGCCGAGATCCCCTCCTTCACGGCGCCCGACGCGGGTGACGCCGGCGCGGAGGAGGACGCGTTCACCCCGGACGTTTCCATGTGCCCGGTGACGACGTGCTCGGCCCCGTGGGTGACGTGCGCGACGTCGAAGTTCCCTTGCGACGTGAACGTCCTCTACGACGACGAGAACTGCGGCGGATGCGGAATTCGCTGTCCTGGCTCGGGCGGAAAGCAAGACAGCTGGACCTGCGTCGCCGGCGAATGCGTTCACTCCTGCCAGAAGGGCTACGGCGACTGCGACGGCGATCCGAGCAACGGATGTGAGGCGTACCTCCTCTCGAACTTCTTCGCCCCGATAACGAACTGCGGTGAGTGCGGGCGAGCATGTCCTGACGGACAGGTATGCAGCAACTCGACGTGCGTGGACCTCTGCACGACACGGCCCGGGATGCCGGACAAGTGCGGCCCGACCACGTGCGTCAACTTCCAAACGGACGACCGCAACTGCGGCTCGTGCGGAGTCGTCTGCGACCGCATGGGCCCCAACCTGCCTCGGCTGCCGCCGGATGCCTACTACGGGTGCACCGACGGCGAGTGCGGCAAAGCGAAATGCCTTCTACCGATCAAGGCCGATTGCAACGACGATCCGAGCGACGGCTGCGAAACCAGGCTCAATACGAACGATCACTGCACGGGCTGTAATGACAAATGCCCTGCGGGCAAGACGTGCATGAATCGCGACGGCGTCTGGGGATGCCAGTGCGCCGATGGAGAGACGGTGTGCGGATCCACCTGCGTGACGCTGGGTGACGACCCGCTCAACTGCGGTGCTTGCAACAACGCGTGCCCCGGCCGACTGCGGCCGCACTTCGAACCGAGCTGCACGTTCGGCGTGTGCGGAGGAGCGTGCGAAAACGGCTATGCCGATTGCGACGGCCTCAAGGACAACGGCTGCGAGACGAATACGCGTGTCGACAACCGCAACTGCGGTGGTTGCGGCATTGCCTGCTTGCCCGATCAGGTCTGCTCCGGCGGCACCTGCCTGTTCGCGCCCTGCGAGGGCGCAGGGACGACGAAATGACGCCCGCTCAGAAACTCGGTAACGACCGCAGGCGCCTCGCCGGGATCGCGGCGGGCGGAGCAGCGGGCTCGCTCCTCGCGATCGCGCTCGTGGCATGCGCGACAGCGAACGAACCCGCGCCGCCGCCCGAGCCGGAGGCGCAAGTGATCCCGGACGCCGGACCCGACGCAGAGCGCCCTACGGACGCCGCGCCCGAAGCGGAGCCGCTGCCGGTCACATGCGGCGTCGGCAACCTGTGCAGCGTGACGACTCCGATGGCGTTCGGCGCGATCACCTCCGTGACGGGTCGCTCCTCGGCAGACGTGTGGGCGAGCGCAACGGGCGGGATGTTGATGCGCTGGAACGGCCAGACGTGGAGCGCGGTCGACACGAAGATGTACGACACCCTCTCTCGGCTCTTCGTCACTCCCGGCGAGATTTGGGGCGTCGCAGGAGATCTCTTGTGGCGTCGCATCGAGGAAACGGGTGAGTCGGCGAGCTTCCGAATCAACATCCTCGCAGATTCTGCGTTTCGCCCGATGTCGGGAGTCACTGCACTCTCGAACGGAGATGCCTACGTCAGCTTGCTGCCGTCCCGAAATCAGGCGGCTGCGCTTCAGCCGCTCGCGAAGGTCGCCGACTTCGCCACGAAGAAGCTCGTGTTCCCCAAGGACCCGGTATATCCGGCGACGAATCGGACACAGCCGGCGAGCGTGGAGGCGCTCTTCCTCGTTCCGGACAAGGCGCTCTGGCTGGTCGGCGCTCGGGGTGCGGTCATCCGTTATCCCATCTCACAAGGCGGCTTGGGCGACGGGGCGTTCGTCCCGGTCGATTCGCAGGAGGATCTCCTCGCGGCCTGGGGACATGGCGAGCAGCTCTGGGCCGTCGGCACCAGCGGCACGATCCTGCACTTCGATGGCTCTAGCTGGCGGACACCGAGCTCGGGGACCACAGTCACGCTCAATGCGATCTTCGGTTTCGACGCGAACGACATCTGGGCGGCCGGAGAAGGAGGAACGATCCTCCACTTCGACGGCACGAGCTGGTCGCCGGTGAGCGTCGCGGGTTACGACGGCAAGCTCACCTCGATCTGGGGCGCGGCCTCGACCGACGTCTGGATCGGCGGTGAAGACGCAATGTTCCATTGGGGAGCGCTTCAATGAAGTACGTAGCGATCGCCTCGGCGGCGCTCGCAGCGCTCGTCGCGTGCGCGACGGCCAGCGACACCGAAAACGGATCTGAGCCGGGGCCCGAGCAGACTCGAGACGAGGACGGCGGCGTCCGCGTCGAGGAGCCTGCCCCCGACGCTGAAGCGGCGGATGCACTACCGTCTGACGCAGCGCCCGGTCGAGAGCGGGCGCTGGCGTGCGGTGATGCCGGGTATTGCGAGACGCGCCTCCCGATGTCGCAGCTCGGAACGCCGCCTTCGCTTCGAGCGGTGTGGTCCGCCGGTCCGAACAATGTCTGGAGCGTGAGCGCGGAGGGGTCCGTCCTGCACTACGACGGGACCGCGTGGACGGAGTCGCATCGCGCGCACTACGAGCTTCGTACGGTCTGGGCGACAGCGAGCGAAGTATGGGTCGGCGGTGAAGGAGGCCTGCTCCTTCACCGAAACGCGAATGGTCAGTGGGGCCGCCTCGAGACCGGCCACACGGACACGATCGTGTCGATCTACGGCACCAGCGGCAATGATGTGTGGTTCACGAGCCGCGCGGGATTCATCGACCACTTCGACGGATCGAGCGTGACGACGTTCCCGCTCGGCGTCCCCGGGCTCCAGCTCACGACGGTGTTCGGTCGTGCGGGCGTGGGCACGTACGCGGCCGGCTGGGTAGCCGGCGCGCGGCCGCCCTCACGCGTCGGCGTCGTCACCCATGTCCCTTATCTCTTCGAGCTCGCTCCCGGGAACGTCGCGATCTTCAACGCGGCGTTCTCGGAGAAGGCGGGCTTCGTCCCAGCATCGGGCATCGTGACGGACGCACCCGAGCCGAACCAGCGCGTCTTCGTCCTCGGTTATGTCGAGAGAGATTTCCTCAAAGCAGGAACGACGCCGGCGACGGACTACGACGCCAAAGGCGCTCTCCTCGGGGCGGATGGACCGGCGAATCTCGTCGACGCCACCCGTCTCTCCACGGGAGGCTCCTTCACCGTCTCCAGTATCTATTTCCCTCCGTTCCTCTCCGTGTGGGGCCCGTCCTGGAACGATCTCCGAATGCCTTTTGGCTTCGGCGGCCTATTGCGATGGAACGGAGTCGACTTCAAAGGAGGTTCATTCGGGATGGGATATGACCATGTGCCTGCGCTCGCGAGGTCCGTCCACGGCGACTCGTCGAACATGTGGGTCGTCGGCGACGGGTTCGCGCTGAAGGGATCGGCGCTGTGAGCCTGCTCCGCTCTCTTCGCGCGAACAGCGCCGTCCCCTGCGTGGTGATGGCGTATGCGCTCGGCGTCGTGGTTGCGTGCTCGTCCTCGGAGGAGGAGGGGAACGAGATGCGAGTCGACGTCGATGCCGGCGCGCTGCCCGACTCCAGCGTCGAGGAGTACGACGCGAGCGAAGCAGGCGTCGATGCGGCCGCTCCGTCGCCGTACGATTTCACGATCTCGTGCGCGGCCACACCGTGCGCGACGCAGATCGCCGCGCGCGGCGGCCAGCACGCGTGCGCGTTGCTCCAGGGTGGCTCGGTCCGCTGCTGGGGGTCGAACCACTCGGGGCAGCTCGGCACGGGCGGCGACGACGACGATCCGACCTCGACCTTCGTGGCCACTCCGCGTCCGGCGGGCGGTGTGTCGAACGCGACGAGCGTGGCCGCTGCTGGGCGCGGGCGCTCCGGGACGACATGCGTGGTCGCCGGAACAGGCGACGTGTCCTGCTTCGGTTCGAACGCGTCGGGACAGCTCGGTCAGGCGTCAGGCCCGTCGGTCGGCGCGCACCCCGAGCCGGTGACGATCGATGGGGTGAGCGCGAAGTCGATCACGCTCACGAGCACCTTCGCGCTCGCCGTCGGCAAAGACGATCGCGTTTGGTCATGGGGAAACAACGATGCGTTTCAGCTCGGCCGCTCTGCGCCCGCAGCGGACGCGAGCGCCTCGCCAGGACCGGCGCAAGCGGACGGCGTATCTGCTCCGGTCGTCGCGTGCGCTTCCACGCTCCGAAATGGCTTCGCACTGCTCGGCAGCGGGAAGGTGGCGTCCTGGGGAGGCGGCGGCGTCGACGATGCGCTCGGGCGAGCGAGCTCGATGGCGGTCGATCCGATTGCGAAGACGATCGCCCTCGCGGACGTGTCTGCCCTCGCCGCGGGCGACGCGCATGCGTGCGCGCTGATCGGCGGAAGCGTCCATTGCTGGGGAAAGAACGACCACGGCCAGCTCGGCACCGGCAACCGCGCGGACGAGAGCCTGCCTGCGCGCGTCCTGTTTTCCGACGACGTCCACGTGGTCGCCATCGCCGCCGGTGGAAGGAGCTCCTGCGCCATCGCGTCGAACGGCGGTGTGTACTGCTGGGGCGCGAACGAGGGAGGGCAGAGCGGCGTCGCGTCGGCTCGAGATCAGCGCGTGCCCGCTCGCATCGTCGGCCTCACCGCGGACGCGGTGCAGATCGCGCTCATGGATGACGCCGCGTGCGCCCTGCTCCGCGACGGCACCGTGTCCTGCTGGGGCAAGAACCTATCGGGCCAGCTCGGGCGCGGTGGTCGCGACGAAGAGATTCACCTCAACCCTGCCGCTGTCGTCTTCCAGTAGGCGACCGGGCCCCTGAATCGAGATCATGCGTAAGCCGCTTCTTGCTGTCTCCATCGTCGTCGCGTTCGGATGGGCGGGTTGTTCGTCCGACCGACCCGGCTGGCACGAGCCGAATCAGGTGTTCCCGACCCCGGCCCCCGAGGCCGGCGTCGAGGATGCCGGCTGCACGGGACTCGCGTGCTCGCTCGATCTCCGGTCCGTCCTCGATTGCGCGGGTAACGTCGTCGAGGCCTGCCCCGCCGATCGCGCCTGCGGCAACGGCAAGTGCCTCACTCCGTGCGACGCGGCCGCGCTCAACGAGGGCTCGCTCGGGTGCTCGTTCTCGGTACCGCCCACGCTGGCGTATGCCGCGTCGCTCGGGTCGTGCGGCGCCGTCTTCGTCGCCAATACGTGGAGCTCGCCCGCGACGCTCCGGCTCGAGCACCAGGGACAGGATAGGTCACTCGAGGACGCCGTCTGGATCCCCTACGTGGAAGATGGGACGGTGAAGCACAAGAAGATGGACGGGCCGATTCCGCCGGGCAGCGGCGCCGTCGTCTTCGTGTCCGGTCAAGACGAGACCGTGGACAATCGGTATTCGATCAACTGTCCACCCGGCGTAAAGCCTTTGCTCCCTCCGTCGACGAGAAACGCGACGGAGATCACGAACGCTGTATTCGTCACGACAGACGTCCCCGTATCGATGTATTCGATTTTCCCGTACGGGGGAGCCGCGAGCCAGGTGTCGAGCGCCACATTGCTCCTTCCGACGACTTCCTATCGGAAGAAATACGTCGTTGCGAGCGCGTGGGGCGGCAATGGATATCGGTTCGGGCAAGGCGTGCTCATGCCCGACTCGCCTGCCGCGGCGACGCAGCCTGGCATGCCCACCCTTCAGATCATCGCCCTCGAGGACGACACGTCCGTCGATCTCGTCCCGAAGGTCGCGATCGTCGGCGGCGAGGGCGTCGCGAAGGCGCCACGGAACAAGGTTGCAAGCTACACGCTTCGCCGCGGAGAGGTGCTTCAGATCGTCCAGGACAACGAGCTCACGGGCTCCGTAATCGACAGCACGAAGCCCGTCGGGGTCTTCGGCGGCCACACGTGTATGAACGTCCCGATTGGCGTCGGCACTTGCGACGCCGAGACCGAGCAGATCCCGCCGATCTCGGCCTGGGGAAACGAATACGCTGTCTTGCCCGCGCCGAATCGTCCGGCTCTGAGGAGCAAGGGGCCCGTGACCTCGCGCGACCCGAGCGTCGTTCGTATCGTGGGTGCACGGGACGGAACGCAGCTCACCTACGAGCCGTCCGTGCCGGCGGGTGCGCCGACCACGCTCGGAGCGGGGGAGCTCGCTGCGTTCTTCGCCAATGACCCGTTCGTCGTGCGCAGCCAGGACGAGGACCACGCCTTCCACGTGGCGGTCATCATGACCGGCCAGAGCCAGCCGAACTCCGCGTCGACCGGAGATCCCGAGGTGGCGTCCGCCGTTCCGACGCGCCAGTGGCTCGACAACTACGGGTTCTTCTCCGACTACACCTACGATATGAGCGCGGTGTTCGTCACGCGCCGGAAGGTCGATGGCGCGTTCCGGGAGGTGGAGCTCGACTGCGCGGGCGTGCTCACGAACTGGAGGCCGATCACGAGCGACTACGAGTGGACGTACGTGGATCTCACGCGTTACACCGTGGCGCAGGCCTACGTTGCAGGCACCTGCTACGACGGCCCACACCGCATTCACAGCGACGCCGCGTTCACGATGACCGTGTGGGGTCTCGGGAGCGCGGTCAGCTACGCCTATCCAGGTGGCACGGGCCTCCGCCCGCGAACCGAGCTCGAAGCTCCGGTGAACTGAGCCGTCGCCGGAATGGGCGCGCCGACGTGCGGGAGCGCGCTCTCGTCGCTCTCAGGTCAGGATCACGATGTCTTATCATCCGCGGATGGCGTCCGTCCGCGTGGATCCCGGCAAGGTGTTCGAGTTCAGAGACGAGCAGAGCTTTTACAAGTGGCTCGGCAAACATTGGGACAAGGAGCAGGAGCTCTGGATCAAGATCCACAAAGTGAGCTCCGGGCTCCCGTCGATCACGCCGAAGGAGGCCATCGACGTGGTGCTCTGCTGGGGTTGGATCGACGGCATCCGAAAGGGCTACGACGACAAGAGCTTCCTCCAGCGCTACACACCGCGCGGCAAGAAGAGCGTCTGGAGCCGGATCAACGTCGCCAACGTCGAGCGCCTCACCAAGGCCGGGAAGATGCAGCCTTCGGGGCTCGCGCAGGTCGAAGCCGCGAAGGCCGACGGGCGCTGGGAGAAGGCCTACAGCGCGGCGCAGTCGGAGGCGCCAGCCGACCTTCTCGCCGCGATCCGTGCGGAGCCGAAAGCGCTGAAGATGTACGAAGCCCTTTCGGCTCAGAATCGGTTCGCGTTGACGTTCCGCACGCTCAGCATGAAGACCGAGACTGGACGGAAGAAGAAGATCGCAGGCTTCGTCGAGATGCTCAGGAAGGGCGAGACGATCCACCCGCAAGCCAAGGCCGCACCTACGCGCAAGGGTGCATCTCGGTCGTCGAGAGGGGCGAAGGGCGGATCTCGCGATACGTCGACTTCTGGAACCTGATGGTCGCGATGCCGGCGAGCGTCGCCGAGCTCACGAGCTTCTCGAGTCGTGCCCGAGTCGCCGCTCGCGTTGACGAGCGGCGACCTCGTGCGGCGAGCTCTCAGGAGCTGGCAGTGGCCTGCGGCGCGCCAGCGAGCATCAAGTCACGAATCACGCCGTACGCCGTCGACCACTGGCTCTCGACATTCGCCGTCCAGTCGTCGCCGAGCGTCTCCGCGAGCGTCGCGAGCAGCGAGTCGCCAACCCAGTCGTACATCTCGCGGGTCACGCCGTAGTCGAGGTGCTTCGCGCCGAGGGCGCCAAGCGTCGACGTGAGCCACGACGCGTCTTCGAGGTGCTCGAGGACCGAGAGCAGCGCTTGCTGGAGCATCTCCTGCTGCTTCTTCGAGGAGTTTCCTCCGAAGAGCGGACGCGACTGCGGATAGCGCTCGAAGAGGATCTCGTAGAAGCGGGGCGTGATCATCGGCTGGCGCTCGATGATGGTGTCGAAGGACGAGCGTAGAACAGTGGCGTCGAGGGGCATCATGGTCTCCGTAAGGCGAATGGGCCTTACGCGTACCTATTTAGGAAGGGAAGCGGAAACTTGCAGGCGCACGCTACGGAAGAGCTGCGCGTGCGCTAAGATCGCCTCTCGATGCAGCTCAGGATGTACACCGACTATGCGCTACGGGCGCTGCTCTACGTCGGCTCGCATCCGGGCCAACCGGTGCCAGCGTCCACGATCGCCGCGGCGTACGAGATCTCTCTCGACCATCTCGCCAAGGCCACGAAAGCGCTGACGCGCGCAGGCTTCTTGAGCTCGACGCGTGGCAGCGGCGGCGGCGTGGTGCTCGCGAAGCCGGCATCGGACATCTGCATCGGAGCCGTGGTTCGTCTCTTCGAGGGGCGGACGGGGCAGCTCGTGGACTGCGAGGGGGAGCGGGTCGCGCCCTGTCGGATCGCTTCGGCCTGTCGGCTACGCGCCGCCCTGGCGGCGGCTGAGGCAGCGTTTTTTGCGGAGCTCGACGCTGTCACGCTCGAGGACCTGCTCGGGAGTCGAGCTCAGCTCGTGCATCTGCTCGGAGCTCGCTCTCCCCGTCGGCGCGCCGCTACCTCGCGCGCTGGCTGACCGACCATGTCGTCGGCGGATCGGCCCACACGCCGCTCTTACTTCGGAGCGCGACGGATCGTGCCGTCGAACGTGTTCGCCCAGTAGACGTCTCCTCCGGCGAGGACGATCGCTTCCGGTCGATGCTGGTTGCGCGCGAGCACCGTGACGTCGCCACCGCCGCGAGCGACGCGGCCCACGAAGCCATCCGCATAGCTCGCCGCGCTCGTGCCACGCGCTGTGAAGTAGACGTAGGGACCGTTCGGATCCGACGCGACGCCGGACGGCTCGGGCAGGGCCGTCGCGAGTTCGACGACGCTGCCGCCCGAGCGCTCGCGCGCGCGCAGGTGCCCGTCGGAGGTGGTCCAGAAGATCTGCGCGCCGTCGACCGCGAGCGCGGTCGCATTCTGTGCGGCTGCGACGAGACTCGACGCTTCGCTGCAGCTCCCCGTCGCCGGGCAGAAGCGAACGTCGGCCGGCGTCGCCCACGCGATGCCGTCGTAGGCCGCGCCGTAGACTCCGGTGGAGTTGAACCCGAGGAAGGTCGTGCTCGACGAGGGCGGATCGTCTTGGAGCTTGATGATCACGTTCGTCAGCAGCCCGTAGACCGTCTTGCTGTCACCGACGAGCGCGGAGACGAGCCCACTCAGCTCTTCCCGAGCGATCTTCCCGGCGTCGTCCAAGAAGAAGATCGCCTCAGCCGTCTCGTCCGCCCAGAACAGGCGTTTCGTCCACGCCACGTGTGATGGTTGCCCGCCGACGGTGACATCGGCTGGCTTCGAGCAGCCCTCGAGCGCGCAGGAGCGGACGGCGCCGTCGCTGCGCGCGGCCCAGTAGAGTGTCTTCCCGTCGTGTGCGAGCGAGGTGACGCCGCCCTGCCCGGACGCGACGACGGTCGTGCCGTCGCCCGCGTCGACGGGGCCGGCGCCGTCGGGGCCGTCGCCGTCGACCGAGCCTCCATCCGCCATCGCGTCGGTCGTGCCGGACCCATTGCCCTCTGCCGACGACGCGAAGGGTGAACAGTGGAGAAGGCACGCGCCCACGACGGAGGTCGCCGCCGCTACCGAGCCGAGCTTCAGGAGCGTCGCGATCGACGCGCGCACGAGCGACATCCACGTTCAGTCTATCGGAACGGACCGAGCTCGTCAGTTCGGGGCAGCGGGCGCCGCGATGCGCGCTTCTTCCGGGATTCGAGCCCTTCGACCACGAGAGCGCACCGGCTGCTACCCTCTGCTCGCGATGGATCTCGAGCTGTCCGACAAGGTTGCCATCGTCACCGGAGCTTCGCGTGGGATCGGGCGCGCGATCGCCCTGACCCTCGCGGAAGAGGGGATGAAGATCGTCCTCGCCGCGCGTTCGCAGGACCTGCTCGAGCAGGTGAGCGCATCGCTCCCGACCGAGTCTCTGGTCCACGCGGCCGATCTGCGCGATCGGGCGGCGGCGAGGGCGCTCGTCGATGCCACGATCGCGCGCTTCGGTCGAATCGATGTCCTCGTCAACTGCGCCGGCGCGACGAAGCGAGGCGACTTCCTCGAGCTGACCGACGCCGAGTGGGATGATGGCTTCGCGCTCAAGTTCTTCGGTGCGATGCGTCTCTCGCGCGCGGCGTGGCCGCACCTGCGCCGAAGCGGCGGCGCGATCGTGAACATCGTCGGCATCGGCGGGCGGACCGGGAACGCGGAGTTCGCGATCGGAGGCTCCGTCAACGCGGCGCTGCTGAACCTCACGAAGGTGCTGGCTGACCGTGGCATCGCCGACGGCGTGCGCGTGAATGCGATCAACCCGGGGACGATCGCGACCGAGCGGCTCGGGATCCGCATCGACCGCTTCGCGAAGGAGCACGGGATCGATCGCGACGAAGCAGCGCGGCGCATGCCGCGAGCGATGGGCATCGCCCGCTTCGGAGAGCCCGCCGAGATCGCGCGGGCGGTCGCGTTCCTCGCCTCGCCTCGGGCGGCGTATTGCCAGGGCGCGATCCTCGACGTCGATGGCGGCACGACGCGAACGCTGTGAGCCTCATCGCGGGGCGAGGTCGAGCAGCGCGATCTCCGGGCGGGCGCCGAGCCTCGCTTCGACGCTGCTCGTCCCGAGGCCCGAGCTGACGTACAGCTTGCCGCCCGACGGCCAGTCGTAGAGGCCGTACCGATACGGCTTCATGTCCTCCTCGAGGAAAGGGCAGATTTCGGTGAACGGGACGCAGATCTGGCCGGCATGCGTGTGACCGACGAGCGCGAGATCGAACCGCGGCACCGCCGGCGAACGAAGCGATTGGAAGTTGTGCGCGAGGACGAGCGTCGGCGAGCTCCGGTCGACATCCGCGAATGCGTGTGCGGGATCGCTCTCTCCGGCCCGCCAACTACCGAGCCCCACGAGCGTAGCGCCGTTCGCGAGCCGGACGTGCTCGTTCGGAAGGATTCGAATGCCTGTATCTTCCACGCATACCCGGATCGGCCCGCCGCGCGCGGGATCTCCTTCATGCCTGTCGCTGTCGTGATTCCCGAGCACTGCGAAGACGCCGAGCGGTGCGTCGAGCTCGGCAAGCGGCGCGAGCGCATCGAGCTTGCGACGATCTGCGTCGAGACCGTCGACGAAGTCGCCGCCGAGCAGGACGACATCGGCCGCGAGCCTTCGCGTCCTCCGGACGATGCGCCGTATGCGGTCCCGATCGCGCGCACCTGCGTGCAGATCCGTCAGCAGCGCGACGCGCATCGCCGGGCCTCGCCACGCCAGACACGTCCTCGTCACGGCGACCCATCGCGGTTCGACGAGGTGCGCCCACGCCCCGAGCGCGACCGCGGCTGCGCCGACGGCGCTCACGGACGCGAGTGTTCGGCGCGTGTCACGGCTCGTGCTCCGCGACGCGAGCACAGCCGTGGTCGCAACAGCACCAGCGCTGGCCGCCAGCGCCAACGTGAAGCGTCGTCCCGAGAGAAGCGATGCGAGGTCCACGGCTCCCACCCGGAGCAAGCGGCATTCCACGAGTGCGATGTGTCCACCACGGCTGGTGATCCCCGGACAGCAATTTTCTCCAAGTCGGGCGGTGCCCCTCCGGGCATGGTCCGGACGACCGTGCTCCGACCGACATGGGGCGGCCGTGCTCGTGGCTCGATCCCGGGCTAGAGTGAACGCGATGCTCACGACGACGCTGCACGACGGATCGGTCCGCGTCGTCGACTACTGCTGCACCGCACGTCCGGGCGATCCCTCCGTCGTCGAGGTGCACCCGGGCTTTTCGATCTCCTACGTGCGTCGGGGAAGCTTCGGGTACAGGAGCCGCGGAGCATCCTTCGAGCTCGTCGCAGGCTCATTGCTCATCGGATGGCCGGGGGATGAATACGTCTGCTCGCACGAGCATCACGAAGGTGGCGACGAGTGTCTCTCGTTCGCGTTCTCGCCGGAGATCGTCGACGAGATCGGTGGCGGCCCCGAGACGTGGCGGATCGGCAGCGCCCCGCCGCTCCCGGAGCTGATGGTGCTGGGCGAGCTCGGGCAAGCTGCGACGGGGGGCTCGAGCGACGTTCGCCTCGACGAGGTCGGCTTCCTGTTGGCGGCTCGCTTCGTCGAGCTCGTTTCGGGACGCGAGCGGAGGCCGATCGAGGCCGGCGCGCGCGACCGCCGTCGTGCGGTCGAGGCGGCGCTGTGGCTCGACGAGCACTCGCACGAGGCGGTCGATCTCGAGAGGACCGCCGATGAAGTCGGCCTCAGCCCGTTCCACTTCCTTCGCCTGTTCACGAAGGTCGTCGGCGTGACCCCGCACCAATACGTCGTGCGCTCGCGGCTCCGCCACGCCGCGCGTCTTCTCGTGGCAGACGACGAGAAGCCCATCACGGAGATCGCCTTCGATGTCGGCTTCGGCGATCTTTCGAACTTCGTCCGGACGTTCCGTCGCGCCGCCGGCGCTTCGCCGAGGGACTTCCGTCGAGCAGCGCGACGGGATCGCAAGTTCCGCCAAGAGTCGGCGCTCGGTCGCTCGTTAGGGTGACCTCCACATCGACTCCCGTTCGGGGAGCGAAGGAGGTCACCATGTACGATCACATCGGGCTTGCGGTGAAGGACATCGCGCTCAGCGTTCGCTTCTACACGGCCGTGCTGGCGCCGCTCGGCTACGTCCTCTGCTCGAGCGACGAGACGAGCGCAGGTTTCGGTCCCAAGGACGCACCTGCCTTGTGGCTCTATGCCTCGAAGAACGAGCCTCGTCCGGCGGCGACCCACGTCGCGTTCAGCGCGAGCACGCGAAAGGCCGTCGATCGCTTCCATGCTGCGGCGATCGAGGCTGGCGGTCGAGACAACGGGCCGGCCGGGGTCCGTGCCGACTACGCGCCGACGTATTACGCAGCGTTCGTCCTCGATCCGGACGGCAACAACGTCGAGGCCGTTTGCATGAAGTGACGACGGCCGGCAGCTCGCAGCGCGTGGCGCCGCCCGCTCATCGGACCTCGACCGAATAGGGAGAGGTCGGGCGGCTGCCCGCGCCCGCGGGGAGGTTCGGGAAGTCGCTCGATACGGACGTCGAACCGGCGGCGATCGAAGCCCGAGCGCCACGCGGGATCGACGCGGCGGTCGAGCTCATCCAGGAGCTCCTCGCGCGCGGGGCATCCCGGGACCGCCTCGACCGAGATCGATGCTGGCAGGTGGCAGGCGCGTCCGACGTTGCCGCTGCGGCCGGCCAGGAAAGAGCGCAGATGCGACGATTGAGACGATTGCGACGAACAGAGCACCCCCATATCGGCCATGCCGCGAGGACCTGCACATCGTCGCCCAAAAGGCTACCACCGCGTCGCCGCCGTCCATCTTGCGAAGGGGCAGAACGCCGAATGACAATATCGACGTTCCCTGCGAAAAGGATCGGGACGAGAGGCAGAAGAAGTGCAGTCGCCCGAGATCAGGGACATCGACATCCAGACGCTGCTCGCCGCGGGCGCCCGCTTCGATCTTCGGGGCCTGCTCGGGCGCGGGGCGAACGGCGTCGTGTATCGCGTGCACGATCGGGAGACCGGTCGCGACCTCGCCCTGAAGACGCTGCTCTCGCCCGATGTCGAACAGGTCTTCCACCTGAAAGCGGAGTTCCGGTCGCTCGCGAAGATCACGCATCCGAACCTCGTGCAGCTCGACGAGCTCATCGTTACGAACGATGCGTGCTTCTTCACGATGGAGCTCGTCGACGGTGCGACGCTCTCGGCATGGGCGCATGCGCTGCCGCCGGAGGAGCGGATCGCGCGCTTGAAGGACGTCGCGCTGCAGCTCGCGTCGGGGATCTCGGCGCTCCACGACGCCGGCAAGCTGCATCGCGACATCAAGCCGACGAACATCCTCGTCGCGAAGGACGAACGCGCCGTCCTCGTCGACTTCGGACTCTGCACCGAGCTCCGCCTCGTGGAGCGACGACGAAGCGCGCTCGTCGGGACGCTGATGTACATGGCGCCCGAGCAGGCCTGGGGCAAGCCGCTCTCGCGCGCTGCGGACTGGTATGCGCTCGGCGCAGTGCTCTACGAGGCGATCGTCGGCCGTCGGCCGTTCGACGAAGAGGGCTCCCGCCTCCTGTTCGCGAAGGAGAAGGTGCCGCCGATCCCCGAAGGGATCTCCGAAGCCGCGCTACCTCTCCTCGACCTCGCGCGCGCGCTCATGGATCCGTTTCCGGACCGGCGTCCCCCGCCGGACGCGATCTTCGCGGCGCTCGGCGGCGGAGAGCCGAGCTCGAGACGGCACGATCCGGGCGCTGGCGCGCTCGGCGGGGCTCCGATCGCACCGACCAGTGGCGTTCGGCCGGCTGCGTTCGTGGGCCGCTTGGCCGAGAGCGCCGCGCTCGAAGCGGCTCTGGAAGACGTGGTCGAGGGCCGTCCGGCCGTCGTCCACGTCGAGGGCGCGTCCGGCATCGGCAAGTCGGAGCTCCTCGAACGCTTCATCGCAAACGTCGAATCGCGTCCGGGCTCGATCGTCCTCCGCGGCAGGTGCCACCCGCAGGAGTCGGTCTCGTACAACGGTTTCGACGGGATCGTCGACGAGCTCAGCGACTGGATGTCGAAGCTCGCGAGCTCGGAGCTCGCGGATGTGCTCCCGATCGACGCCGACGCGCTGCAGGCGATCTTCCCGATGTTCGGCCGCATCGCGGAGATCGCGCCCGAGCCGGAAGGATCGCGGACGGACGCTTACGAGCTCCGGCGTCGGTCGTTCCGCGCGCTTCGCGAGCTCTTCGCGAAGATGGCCGAGCGCTACACGGTCGTCATCGCGCTCGACGACGTCCAGTGGGGCGGTGCGGACACCGCGGCGCTCGTCGGTGACGTCTTCCGTCCGCCGTATTCGCCGCGCGTGCTCCTCCTTCTCGCGTACCGCAGCGAGGACGACGAGCGCTCGACGATGCTCTCCGAGCTTCGGAAGCGCGCGGGCATCCTCTTCGACTCGATCCACCGCATCGCGCTCGGTCCGCTCGATCCCGTAGCGAGCTGCGAGCTCGCCGCGCAGCTCCTCGGTGGCGACGACCCTTCGACGAATCGCCTCGCGGAGCACATCGCG
>JAEXCN010000227.1 GCA_023402175.1 Pseudomonadota bacterium
CGCCGAAGACGACGACCGAAGGCGCCTCGTTCATCGCGCCTGCGGGATGGAGCATCAGCGTGCGCGGCCCCGCGACCATCCTCGAGCCGCCGGAAGGTGATTCGCACATCGCGCTCGTCGACGTGCCCGTGAAGGACGCGAAGGACTCCGACGCAGCCGTCGCGGCGGCGTGGGCCGCGTATCGGCCGAACCCGAAGTGGCCACTCAAGGTGACGACCGACGCTCCGCCGAAGGACGGATGGACGGACATTCGCCGCTACGAGTACCAGACGTCTCCGAACGAGAAGCGCGACATCCTCGTGGGAGTACAGCGCGCGAACGACGTGTGGACGGTTGCCGTCTACGACATGGCGCACGCCGTCGGCGAGAAGCGAGGCGCCGCCGTCTCCCTCATCTTTGGACGCCTCCTTCCGAAGGGCTATGCGCGGGAGTCGTTCGCCGGGAAGAAGGCGAACCGCCTCGACGGCGAGCGCATCACCGTGCTCACGAAGTGGGTCGAGACCGCGATGAAGGAGCTCGGCGTTCAGGGCGTCGCGCTCGGCCTCGTGCAAGACGGCAAGGTGGTGTTTGCAGACGGCTTCGGCGTTCGCGAGCTCGGAAAAAAGGAGAAGCCCGACGCCAACACGCTCTTCATGATCGCCTCGAACACGAAGGCGTTATCCACGCTCATGCTCGCCAAGCTCGTCGACGAGAAGAAGGTGACATGGGACACGCCCGTGACGCAGGCGCTGCCCACGTTCAAGCTCGGCGACGCCGACACGACGCGCCAGGTGCTCGTCAAACATCTCATCTGCGCTTGCACGGGCCTGCCGCGCCAGGATTACGAGTGGCTCTTCCAGTTCAAGGGCGTCACGCCGGAAGGCGTGATGGGCACGCTCGCGACCGTGCAGCCGACGAGCAAGTTCGGCGAGATGTTCCAGTACTCGAACCTGCTCGCCGCGGCGGCCGGCTTCGTCGGCGGGCACATCGTCTATCCGAAGCAAGAGCTCGGAACGGCGTACGACGAGGCGATGCGCACGCGCGTCTTCGAGCCGCTCGGGATGAGGTCGACGACGTTCGATTACGCGAAAGCGCTCGCCGGGAATCACTCGTACGCGCATGCCCCCGACATCGACGGGAAGCCCGCGAAGGCGGTGATGGCCATCAACTACTCGGCGATCCCGGTTCGTCCTGCCGGCGCCGCGTGGAGCAGCGTTCGTGACGTGCTCGCGTACGTCCAGATGGAGCTCGCAGAAGGAGCGCTCCCGTCGGGCAAGCCATACATCAGCAAGGCACCGCTGCTCGAGCGCCGCGTCCCGCAAGTCTCGATCGGCAAGGACAGCACGTACGGCATGGGGCTCATGGTGGGCACGAAGTACGGCACCCCCGTCGTGCATCACGGCGGCGACATGATCGGCTTCCACAGCGACATGATGTGGCTGCCCGAGCACAACGTCGGCGCGGTCGTCCTCACCAATTCCGACCCCGGTTGGATCTTGCGGAGCGTCTTCCAGCGCAAGCTCCTCGAGGTGCTCTTCGACGGAAGGCCCGAAGCCGATGCGGACGTCCTCTCGCAGGGCAAGTCGTTCTTCGCGCAGATGTCCGCGGAGCGGAAGCTTCTGACCGTACCCGCCGACGCAGCGGAGGTGGCGAAGCTCGCCAAGCGCTACAAGAACGACGCGCTCGGTGAGATCGCCGTCAGTCAGGCAGCGGGCATCACGACGTTCGACTTCGGCGAGTGGAAGAGCGACGTAGCGTCCCGCAAGAACCCGGATGGGACGATGTCCTTCATCACGGTGACGCCGGGGGCGATCGGCTTCGAGCTCGTCGTCGGCAACGGCCCGAAGCGCACGCTCGTCATCCGCGACCAGCAGCACGAGTACGTCTTCACGGAGACGTGACGCAGCCGGCGGCGACCGCCTGTGATAGGCAGTGAGCGATGAAACGTCTCGCGCTTCTCGTGGCAACGCTCGTGCTCGTTGCGTGCGACGACAAGGAGCCCGCCAAGACCGGCAGCTCGCCTCCGCCTTCCGCGAGCGCTCCTCCTGTTCCCGCCGCTGCACCGACCACCTCCGAGACGAGTGCACCCTCCGCATCTGCACCGAAGCCGGTGCCGGATGCAGTCGCGGCGCAGCACGTGCTCGTCGCGTACAAGGGCGCGAAGGGCGCGCCGAAGACGATCACGCGATCGAAGGCCGACGCGAAGAAGCGCGCGGAGGAGGTCGTCGCGAAAGCGAAGTCGGGCGCCGACTTCACCGCGCTCGTCGCGGAGTACTCCGACGATCCCGGGAGCAAGCAGCGCATGGGCAGCGTCGGCAAGTTCACGCGCGACAAGATGGTGAAGCCGTTCTCCGACGCAGCGTTCGCGCTCGGGGTCGACGAGGTGAGCGACGTCGTCGAGTCCGAGTTCGGCTTCCACGTCATCAAACGAAACCAGTGAGCGTCTTGCACGTACGACGAAGCCATGCTTCGTTCGCGGAGTGAGGCGAGCACGCTGGGTGATGGCAGGTGCGGCGGCGATCACCCTCGTGGCCGACCCCGCCTTCGCCGACGCGGGTGACTCGAACGACGTCCGCGCGCTCGAGCAGCAGCTCGCGGAAGAGCACGCGGCGCTCTCGACGGCCGACTGCAACGTCGCCTGTCGCGCGCTCGTGTCGATCCGCCGTGCCGCCGACAAGATCTGCGCGCTCGAGCCGGGCCCCCGCTGCGATGCAGCTCGCGAGAAGGCCGCCGATGCGACGCGGCGCGTCCGCGAGGCTTGTCCCGACTGCGCGATCGCGCACCTTCCGGAGCCGACGCCGGCTCCCGAGCGCGCAATGACGGATCGCGCTCTCACCGCCTCAGCGCCGCCGGAGGCCGAGGCTCGCGGAGGCTGCCGCTCCTGCTCGGCGACGGGCGGCAGCCCTGGGTTCGATCTCGGGGTGATCGCGCTCGCCGCGCTGGCCGCCGTCCGCCGCCGGCGCCGATAGCGATCTGGATCGATGGACCTCCGGCTCTGGGCAGGGCGGAATCTTCCGACCCAGCCGGAATTTCAAAAAATCGCGATGAACGGAGATGTGCGCCCAGTGGCACCGTTACTGCAATTTTGCAGTTTCACAAGACGGGGTTTCGCTCAGCCCCGCAACGGAGCCCGCCATGCGCCTCGCCATCTTCTCCTCGTTGATGCTCTCGGTCCTCCTCGCCGCCACCGGTTGCAGCGTCTCGGGTAAGGCGACCCGGTACACGTCGACGCCGCAGACCAACGTGGCCGATACCTCGAGCGATCCGAGCTGGACGCCGCCCGGAGAGATGGACCTCGCGATCGGTGAAGCCAAGACGTCCGCGGCGACGACGAGCATCGCCGAGTCGATGCCTCGCCCGAACCGGCGCGAGATCCCGCGCGGTCAGCTGCGCGCAGCGATGTACTGACGAGCTCATTTCGAGAGCACGCGCCGAGCGCCCGCGCGCTATCCCTCGTTGCGATGGGGAGCACGACGACAGCGCGCGTGAGCGCAGCCGATCTCTTCAGCCGGGCACCGAGACAACGCTGGTGGCAGCGCGCGATGCAGGTCGCGCCCGTTCGGATCGTGCTCGGAATCGTGGTCATCCTCCCGGCGCTGGTCGCCCAGTCGTTCGCGTTTCGTCCCGCCTCGATGGCGATTCGCATCGCGACGAGCATCAGTCTGACTGTGCTGTCGTTCCTGCTGCTCGGCGCGTTCGCCCGCGTGATCGAGCGGAGACCAGCACGTGAGCTGTCACTGGCAGGCGCCGTTCCGGAGTGGGCTGCAGGGATGGTGCTCGGCACCGTCCTCCTCTCCGCGACCGTCGGTCTGCTCGCGATCGCGGGGCTCTATCGCATCGGCACTGGCGGAGACGTTCGAGCCCTCGTGACGGGGCTCACCCTCTTCGCGCCGCAGTCGCTCCTCGAAGAGATCTTGCTCCGAGCCATCGTGTTCAAGGTCACCGAGGAGGCGCTCGGCTCGCGCGCGGCGCTCGGGATCCAGGCAGCCCTGTTCGGAGCGCTGCATCTCGGCAACCCGTCCGCCACGATCATCGCAGCGGTCGCGATCATGCTCGAGGCCGGCCTCCTCCTCGCGATCGCATACATGGTGACGCGACGCATCTGGCTCGCCTGGGGGGTGCATCTCGGCTGGAACTACGCGCAGGGCGCGCTGTTCGGGATCCGCGTGTCGGGCACGTCGGTGACGTCATCGCTCCTCGTCTCGTCGCCGACGGGCCCCGACGCGATCACGGGCGGGAGCTTCGGGGTCGAGGCCTCGCCCGTCGCCGTCGTCGTCTGCCTCGTGGGGGCGGTCGCCTTGTGGCGGCTCGCGGTTCGACGCGACGAAGTCGTCACGTACCGGGCTCAGCGCCAGCGCGTAGGCACGCTCCGCGCGAGCCTCTGATCACCGATCCTACGTTCAGCCAGGTGGTACTTCGCCATCGCGTTCCTGGATCACCCACGGCACGATGATCCACCCCCCGGCCTCCAAAGGGCCTCAAATTCAAAGGGAATTTGAGCGCGCGAATGAGACCACATGTCCCTACTGGTCGGCATGGTCCCTGCTGACTCATCCCGACGATGCGCCTCACACCGGCTCTCTTCGCTGCACCGCTGGTGCTCGCAGCCACGCTCGTTGCTTGCGGGGCGGAAGACGAAGCGCCCGATCCGTTCCGGTCCGGAGCCGACATCCAGTCGGGGCCCGCGGTCGACGAGACCGGCGACGAGCTCGCCCGGCCGTTCTGGTTCGCGACGGAAGACACGGCGGTCTGTCCGGACGGCGCCACGTTCGACGACGAGAGCGGGCTCTGCGTCCAGGGCGACCAAGCCATCGGACCGTTCACTCGCACGATGGCGCTCGCGTGCGCGCAGGCGGGCGAGTCCGGTTGCGACGACGCGACGTGGCCGCTCGCACGCGCGAAGCGTCTTCGGGGGGACGAGACATGTCCTGCCGGGGCCACCATCGATCACGAGCTCGGCGTCTGCGTCGAGGGCGATCAGGCCTACGGTCCCTTCGACGCTGCGATGATCGACGACTGCATCGCGAGTGGAGGCGGAGCAACCTGCAGCTCACTGCGATGGCCGCGCTCGCTCGTTGCGCCGCTCCCCGCGGACGACGTCGACACCGACGACGCGAGCGACCTCACGCCCCAAGCGAACAACACCTGCGGCGGGCTGAACGCACGCTTGTTCGCCCATTACGCTTCACGCAATGGCTACAGCCAGGTCTCTCGCGCGGGGTTGAGGTCGCTCGGTACACGATCCAATGGCTGCGCGACCTGGCTCAGTCACGCCATCCGTCAGTCCGGCGGGACGATGAACATCCAGTCGAACACCGAAGCGTTCCGCGACGAGCTGAAGCGGCGCGGATGGACCGTCATCCGCGACAAGGCCGATCTCCGCCCGGGCGACGTCATCATCACGAAGGATCGGAAGGGCCAGCCCGGCCATCCCGACCACGTCTACATGTTCGCGGGTTGGTCCGATCGCTCGCAGACGGTGCCGCTCGCCGTCGACAACCAAGGCTTCACGCATCCGCGCAATCGCGGCAAGAGCCCCATCGCGTACGGGCTACGTGCGCCCGACGGGCGAAACGGAGCAGGATGCACGGTCGACGCCGGCGGCGGTGGCACGGCGGACGCGCCGCAGAAGGACAGCTGCGCCGGCAAGAGCGACGGCTGGTACTGCAGCGACCTGCGCGACTTCTCCGCGTACCTCTGCGAGAACCACGAGATCGCGAGCGGCTGGCAGTGCGCAGACCACACCGTCTGCCGCCCGCAGGGTTCGTCCAAACGCGCGACGCTCAGCGGCTCGAAGCCTGGATGTTTCGGCTCCCGCTGAGCGCGACGCTCAGAGCTTCTTGCCCTTGAGGAGATCGGCGAACGTTCCGAGCGACTTCGGGACGACCGCCCTTCCTTTCGCGGCCTCGAAGTCCGCGCGCTCCTCGGCGTCCTTCGCGCCCTTGATCGAGAGGCGGAGCCGCCCTTCGCCGGTCTCGAGGACCTTCGCGGTGACGCGCGTGCCCTCGGGGAACGTCTTCCGGAGATCGGTGCCGCGCGGAACGCCGAGCTCCGCGTTCGGGACGAGGCCGCGTCCGGCGCGTCCCTTCGTCCCGTCGACCTGCACGAAGATGCCGTACGTCTCGATCCGCTCGACCGTGCCCTGCACGACGGCATTGACCTTCAGGTCGACCGAGATGTTCGCGACCGTCGAGCCGACCTCGGCGCCGTCGGGCGCGGGAACGAGGCCGATCTTCTTCGACTGACGATCGAGCTTCTTCACGACGACGCGGACCTCTTCGCCCTCGTCCGCCTTGAACTCGCGACCGAGCTCGGAGACGTGAAGCAATCCTTCGACGCCGGGCGCGAGCCGGACGAAGCGACCGAACTCGGTGCTCCGCACGACGGTGCCTGACACGACGCGCCCCTCGGCGATGTCGAGCCCTTCCCACGGATCGGCGGCGAGCGCCTTGAGCGACAGCGTGATCTTCTTCGTCGGACCGCCGCGCTTCACCGGCTCGACGTCCTTCACTTCGCGGACGGCGACCTCGACGAGATCGCCGGGCTTGAGCGCATCGCTGACGGCAACGCTGCGGTCGTGCGCGATCTCGGAGCGCGGGATCATGCCTTCCACGCCGCCGAGATCGACGAACGCGCCGAAGTCGCGCACGCTCGAGACGGTGCCCTTCAGGATCGCGCCCGGGATGATGTCGCTCATCGCCTTGGCCGCGTTCTCGCTCGCCTCGCGCTGGAGGAGCGCACGCCGCGAGACGACGATGTTCTTGCCGCCGTCGCGGACGTCGGTGACGAGGAAGCGGAGCGACTGACCGACGAGCGCGTTCGCGTCCTCGACGAAGCGGGAATCGGCCTGGGACATCGGGCAGAAGGCGCGCGTCCCGCCGCCGAGGTCGACCTCGAGACCGCCCTTGTTGAGCCCCGTGACCTTGCCTTCGACGGCAACGCCCGATTCCTTCGCCTGCTCGATCGAAGCGAGGTTGCCGGGACGCCCGAGCGAGCGACCGAGCCGGACCGTACCGCTCGCCTCGTTCACCTCGACCACGTGGGCGCGGATCTTCTCGCCCTCTTTCACGCTGATCGTGCCGTCCTCATCGCGGAGCTCGGAGGCCTCGATGAAGGCCTGCTGCTTACCGTCGAGCTCTACGAAGACGAGGTCGCGTCCGATCTGCACCACGACCGCTTCGAGCCGATCGCCGACACGGACGCGCTTGTGACGGGCCGGAGCCGCAGCTCCTTGGCCCTCGAAGAGCGCTGCAAAAGAGTCTCCCATGGCCTCAACCTTCTCCGAGCTCATCGCGGACTCTTCTAGCACGTTGATTTATCCGCCGCGCCCCGGCGACGATGGCGGCCCTCATCTCTTCGCCCCCGTGTGGGCCAAAGGAGACGACGCTTGCCCCTGGACCCCTCGGAGCTCGCCCATCTGAAGGTGCTCGACGGAGTGGACCTCGACCATGTCCGGGGGCTGCTCGATCGATGCCGCATCGCGACGCTCGCCCCGGGCGACGTGCTCCTCACGATGGGGCAGCCGAACGCCGTCATGTACATGATCCTCGCCGGCCGGATGAGCGTGCACCTCGAAGGCGGGCCGTCGAGCGAGCCTGTCGCCTTCATCGAGGCCGGGCAGACCGTCGGCGAGCTCAGCGTGCTCGACACGAGCCCCGCCTCGGCGCACGTCGTCGCGGCGGAGCCGACACGCGTGCTCGTGGTCGACCACGGCGTTTTCTGGAACCTCGTCGACGCCTCACACGACTTCTCGATCAACCTCCTCATGCTGCTCGCGCAGCGGCTCCGCGCGAACAACACCACCGTCTCGACGAACATTCGCCTGCAGCGCGAATACAAGCGGAACGCGATGGTCGATGCCCTGACCGGCCTCTACAACCGGAGATGGCTGGAAGACGCGCTCCCGCGCTTCATCAACCGCTTCGCACGCAGCAACCAGCCGCTCGCGCTGCTGATGCTCGACGTCGATCACTTCAAGCGGGTGAACGACGAGCACGGACACCCTGCCGGCGACGCCGTG
Organism: Pseudomonadota bacterium; assembly: GCA_023402175.1. GTDB lineage: Bacteria > Myxococcota_A > Polyangia > Polyangiales > Polyangiaceae > Labilithrix. The sequence goes on from JAEXCN010000227.1 coordinate 8,000, forward strand.
CTCGTCACGGTCGCACACGCGCTCCGAGGCGCCGTCCGCCCGACCGATCACCTCGCCCGCTACGGCGGCGAGGAGTTCGCGGTGATTCTCCCCGAGACCGGCCCGCGAGCGGCCCATGGCGTCGCCGAACGCCTCCGCACGGCGGTGAGGCTCACGCCGATGCGGGACGCCAACGGCAAGCTGCTCCCGAACGTGACGATCTCGATCGGCGGCGCGCATCTCCGGAGCGGCGAAGCAACGGCGGCCGCGCTGCTCGCGGCAGCGGACGCGAACCTCTATGCGTCGAAGCAGAACGGGCGCGATCGGGTGACGATCTAGACTGCACCAGCGGGGTCGTGGCCTCTCAGACGCAGGCCTCTCACTTCACATCCACCGGACGATCCGTCGTCGTCGTGACTTCGCCGAGCGCCCAGCGAAAGTTGTCGATGAGCACGCTCGAGTCGAGCACGCCGTCGCCGACGTCCCAGATCATGAGATCGAGCGTGAACGTCTCGCCGCCCTGGATCGGTGCCTGCGAGAAGAGCCACCCGGTCGCGCCGCCGAGCGTCGACGGGGTCTCTGTTCCACACGACACGCCCACGATGCCGAAGCCGGTGCCTGCGAGCTCGGCAGGACCGCTCGGGCACTTGGAGACGCCGAGCGTCTCCGATCCGCAACCGAGCGCCGTGCCCGGCGTGCACCGATCGAAGAATCCGTTGTTCACGCTCACGGGGTTCTGGAGCGCGTCGAACGAGATGTTGTCCGGCTTTCCGTAGCTCTTCGCATCGAGGTACGCGATGAAGCCATCGTTGTACTTCGAGCACACGAACGCCGGCCACTCACCGGAGTGGAAGTTGAAGTCGAACGCAAAGCCGCTCGCGTTCTTCGGCGCGCGGAGCTCGAGATGGAGATCGACGACGTCGTTGACCTCCGTCTCCTGGGGACAACCGTTTGCGCCCTTCGGGAAGCCGGGCGGCGCAGTACCGTTGCCGCCGTGCCCGGGCATCGCCCCGTACCAGTCGCGCCCGCGGCTGAACGGCTCGTCGGGCGCGCCGTTGTATTCCTGCGCGAAGCCGGTGCTGAGCACCGCGAGGCGCTTGCCCTCGCGTGGCTCGAGCAGGTTCCCGAACTTCGGGAGCAGGCTGTGCTGCTCGACGTGCGGAGCATCGCTCCGCTGCCAGCCGCGTGTGAGCTTCGCCGACACGAGCCCGTAGCCGCGCTCGCTCGCCTTCGTGCAGATGCCGATCCCGCGGGAGAGGCTCTCGGCCGTGTCGCCGCTCTCGCCGTCGTCGCAGACCTCCGGGTTGTCGACGGTGCCGTCCCCGTCGTTGTCGCAACCGTCGTTCGGGACGTCGTAGAAGGATGGATCCTGCACGCATGGGCCCTTGGCACCGGCATCCTTCGCGCCGGTGTCGAACCGGCCGGTGGTGGCCGGCTTGCCCGTGCTCCTCGCGGTCGGAGGCTCCGCGCAACCCGCCGCCAGCGCAACCACGATCGCGATGCGAACGACACCACCAAGGCGACGCGCCGAGCGAAGGCGTGTCATCGGTTTGGCCGACTCCTCCTCATGCCTGTCCACACCCCATGCTCCTCCAGTGTGGAGCGACGCCCCTCGCTTCGCCAATGGACGGACGCCGATCCATGTCCTTGCCCGGGGGCGGGATTGCCTGAAAGAGTAGATTCATCGTGGCCGCCCCTAAAATCGTCGCCGCCAAGTGCCCGACCTGCGGCGCCAACCTCCCGGTTCCTTCCGGCGTGCTCCAGGTCATCTGCCGGTACTGCCAGAACGCCATCCAGGTCGAGCATCGCAAGCCGCCGCCCGAGGTGGTCCCGTTCGGAGCGCCGGGAGCGATGCCGTCGCGCACGCTCTACATCGATCCCGCCGCCGACAAGGCCGCTCAGAGAATCGCGAGCGGAGTCGTCTACATCATCTACGGCGCCATGCTTCTCCCGATCGTGGTCCCGATCGTCATCTTCGTCGGACCGTGGGCCTTACGCTCGTGCAAGAGCGCGTTCAGGCCGTTCCCGGTCGCCTGCGATACGAACGAGGAAGTCGAAGTCTCCGGCAATTTCGAGACGACCGGGCCGCTCGTCACGCGCGTCGGCCACAACTGCAAGCTGCACATCAAAAACGCGAAGCTGAAGGGAAGCTCGCTGGTCAAGACCGACGCGTTCAACATGGAGCTCACGCTCGACAACGTCACCATCGAGACCACCGAGCCGATGATCCAGGCCGGCAGCAACTTGAAGGTGACGCTGCACGGCAGCACGCTCACGTCGGCGGCCCCGGTCTTCGACAACGACACGAACATGGAGCTCGACGTCGAGAGCTCGACGATCGAGAGCAAGGGCGCGGCCGCGATCAAGTCGAAGTACAACCTCAAGGTGCGGATGGAGGACGGCAAGATCCGCGGCAAGAAGGCTGGCATCGACGCGGACGCGAACACGGAGCTCACGATGAAGAAGGGCTCCGAGGTGACGAGCAGCGAGGGGCCGGCAGTCAAGACGACGTCGAACTTCAAGCTCCAAGCCGACGGAGGAAAGCTCGACGGCGGCCTCGTGCTCGACTCGAGCTGCGAGCTCGTCGCGACGGGCCTGACGCTCACGGCGAAGGAGAAGGCGATCGCGGCGACGTCCAGTCTGAAGCTCGATTGGACGGACGGATCGATCACCTCCGCGGCCGACGTCGCGATCGACGCCGACAGCTCGACGAACCTCACGCTCACCAACACGAAGGTCCAGGGCGCGACGACGGCCATCAATTGCGAGGGCAGCTCCAAGATCAAAGCGTCGAAGAAGACGCGCATCGTCGGGCTCACGGGCAACGGCGTGACGACCACGTCGAACTCGGAGCTCGTCTTGAACGACGCCGCGCTCGAAGCCGGGGCGAAGGCGTTCAAGGGCTCCGACAACACGAAGATCAAGCTCGGTCAGGGCGCGCGGATCGCCGGCAAGAAGGCCGGTATCGAGACCGAGGGGAACACCGAGCTCGAGGCGACCGGCGCGACACTCGAAGGCGGCGCCGGTCCCGCGATCCAGGCGGGCTACAACGCCCAACTCGACTTCAAACAGAGCCTCGTGAAGGGCACACCCGCGATCCAGCTCGATCGCAAGCCGCTGAGGGTCACCGTCGACGAAACGCGCATCGAAGGCGAGCGGAAGATCGCGGGGCGCTGATCGAGCGCTGGATTTCCCCCCGCACGCTGGGTTCTGGTACTGACGGACCATGGCGATCACGGCGCGTCTTCTCTGGCTCGACGGCGTCATGGTGGAATCGAGCACGGCCGGTGTGCCGCTCATGGGGCACGCCGCGCAGCGCGGGAGCCTCGTGTTCGATGTCGGCTCGTTCCGCATGACTCCGCGAGGCCCTGCCCTCTTCCGTGCGCGCGATCACGTCGCTCGCTTCTTGCGCTCCGCGAGCATCGTCGGTCTGGAGCTCCCCTACGATGCGGAGACGCTCGTCCGAGCTGCTCAGCAGGTCGTCGCGGAGAGCGGAAGCGAAGAGGGGCTCGTCCGCTGGTCGGCCTTCCTCACGGCTCGTGAGCCGGATCTGATCCCTCGCGATCACGCGACGCATGTCGCGGTCGCCGCGCAGACGCTCCAGGATCCTCCCCGGCAGACGCCGCTGCGCATCGCGGTCTTCGACGACGCGCGGAAAGCTGCGTCCGAGGTCCTTCCTCCGGATACGAAGGCCGCCGGCGCGTATCTCGGACCGATGATCGCTCGGAAGCGCGCCATTGCTTCCGGCGCCGATGACGTCGTGCTCCTCGACAAAGACGGCGACATCGCCGAGGCGCCGATCGCGAACGCATTCGCGGTCGTCGATGGGACGTTATGGACGCCTCCGCTGGGGCGAATCCTGCCGGGCATCACACGCGACAGCGTCCTCGCGATCGCGCGCGCCGAGTCGATCCCCGTCCGAGAAGAGCGTCTGCCGCTCGATGCGTTCGCGTCTGCGGACGAGGCCTTCCTGACGGCGACGTCGCTGCCGATCGCGCCGATCGGCAGCGTGAACGGGCGACCCCTCGCCTCCGCACCGGGCCCGATCACGACGCGCCTGATCGAGCGCCTTACGCGCGCGCGCAGCGGCGACGATCCGGCGCGCCAGCACTGGCTGACGTACCTCGGGTGAACATCGCCGCTCGGGCATGCGCTGAATGCGGCGCATTCCGAGCAACGGCGCGCGACAGCTCGCGCAACGAGCACCACGCGCGTTCCCCACGCATCCGCGAGCGTGATCCACGCCATCGCAGCGAGGTGCGCGCCTCGACTACGTCGTCACTCGCGAGCCAGCGCGAAGGCGTCGCGCGATGGCTCCGCGAGAGCCCGCGAGTGGACGCACGACGTCCGTAGCGAACGACGAGTGAGTTCCGGCAGCGGACGAACAATTCCATCGATGGTGTCGCGATTGCGGGTCGCGAGCATCATCTTCGCTCGCGGCTCAGCGCTTGCTTTTGCAGCGCACCATGGAACTTCACGCTCGTTCGTTCGTCGGCGCTGTGACCCTGTTGTTGGCTGTCTCCGCGGCGGCATGTGCAAGCCCCGGCGCGGAAGAAGAAGAATCGACCGCCGAGAGCTCGGACGCCCTGACCGGCGCGACCTGCTCGCCGACGCGTGCGGTGGGCGCCGTGAATCGATATGAGAAGGCGCTCCACGATTCGATCGCGTTCGCCGAGGGAACCGAGAAGCGTGGCAAGGACGGCTACAACGTCGGCTTCGCGTACAAGTACTTCGGAAGCTGCGCGCGGCACCCGAACATCAACACGTGCAGCGGCAGGCTCTGCTCGACCGCCGCTGGCCGCTATCAGTTCCTCAAGGGCACGTGGGATACGACGGCGCGCGCGATCGGCGCGAAGACCTTCGAGCCCGAGAACCAGGAGAAGGGCGCCCGGCACCTCATCAACAAGGTCCGCAAGGTGACGGTCCCCTCGAACCGGAAGCTGACCGCGACCGAGTTCTCGAACGCGATGAAAAAGCTCTCGTACGAGTGGGCCTCGCTCCCGCCCGGCCGATACGGCCAGCCGAGCCACTCGATGGCCGCGATGAGGAAGGACTACTGCGCGAACGTCGGTGGCTGCTGATGCGTTGGCAGCGAGCGCTCGTCCTCGCTGCCCTCGTGGCCGCTGGCGTCGCTGGCGTGCATCTCGCGAAGGCCAGACGATCGACGGCGACCACCCCGCCCCACGCAGCGGCCGCGACGACCGTCGCCTCCGCCCCCGTGCAGGGCGGTCCGCGCCATCGCACGTCCCTCCCAACGTCGAGGGCGACCACGCTCGCGCAGGTAGATCCATCGCGCGCGCATCGGCCCGGCAACGATGACGCCCTCGTCGCCGTTCGAGCCGCCATCGCCGATCCGAGCCCGGAGGGAACGGCGGCGTTGGTCTCCATGCTCGACGGCGAAGACTCCGTCGCGCAGCTCGAGGCGATCGACGAGCTCGTCGAGAGAGGCCATGTCGCGGCTCTTTCTCGGCTCGCTAAGATGGACCCGGCCGATGATCCGTACATCGGCCCGTCGATCATCGTCGCGCTCGGAGAGCTCGGACGCGCCGCTCCCGACGAAGCGACTCGACATGCGGCGCTCGACCGACTCGTCGCCCTCCTCGCGCAGGAGAAGGAGCGGAACGGCAGCGACAGCATCGGGAACGTGATCACGATCATCGAGGCGATCGGCGCGCTCGGCCACCCGGATGGAGCCGCAGCGCTCGAACGCGAGCTCGGCGATCCGTTCCACGACGTCGCGAGCCAGACCACGATCGTGCTCGCGCTCGGCCGGCTGGGTCAGTCATCGAGCATCGCGGCGCTTGCTCGCTTCCGCGCGACGCTCACTCCGGGGCGAGCGGACGAAGACCTCGATCGAGAGCTCGAGAAGGAGCTCTTCGCCGCGATCGACGAGGTGTCGCGTTCGCTCTCGAGGCGCTGAGCTCATCGCGCGCCTGCGTCGCGCTCCCACGACTCCCAGAACGCAAACGCCTCGTCGAGGTACGCCTCCTTCGCGCCGTGCCCGCCGGGATGCTCCGCGACGCGAACGGGCCACCCCGCCGATGCGAGGTAGGCGCCGAGCGCTTTCGGTCCTGCGTTCGTCGGATCGCCCGACGCATACCCGACGTAGAACGGCCCCTTCTTGCCTGAGCGTGCCCGCGAAGCTCCGAGGCCCGGCGCGCCGCCCGATGCCGCCGCGTAACCGTCCATCTCGACGGCTCCCGTGAGCGCGAGCGCCGTGAGGAAGTACGCTCCGCTCGACGAGCCTGCGAGGTACGTCCGATCGAACGCGCCGAGCGCCGCTTCGAGCTTCGCGCGCGCGGCGGCCCACTCGGCGACCATGGCAGCTGCATGGGTCGCGTAGTCTGCGGCGCTCGTCGGCCACGCCCACCAGTCCCTCGCGTCCTTCGGACCGATTCCGCGACGCCCGCGCGGCAAGAGCGCGACGACGCCGGCGCGCTTCGCCGCGGAGGCGACGATGCGCTGCACGTTCTCCTTCTGCGGACTCTTCGCGACGAGCGGGACGATGCCCGAAAGATAGACGAGGAGACGGTGCTGCCCTCGTCCATCCCAGCCGTCCGGCACGAGATAACACGTGCCCTCGTCGAGCCCGCGCCATCCTTCGAGGCACCAATCCGTGTGCACATCGGGGAGCTCGATCGCGCGAGCAGCGTCCGCGACGGGGGCAGCTGCGTCCGTGGCGGGCGCAGGCGCGTCCTCGATCGCCTTTGCCATCGACGCCGCGGGGGCCGGCGGTCTCGTCGATCCCGCCGGGCTCGGGGCCGGCTCGCGGCAGCTCATCGCCACGCTCGCGCACATGAGCGCGAGCGACAGCCGACGAACAGGCCTCATTCCGGTGGTCCGCCGCGGTGCCACGTAGCTCATCGACAGACCGGTGCAAAAGGGACGAAGCGGGCCTCGCGCCTGGCTCCGATGATCGTGCCGGATCACGAGGCCGCCAGCAATGATACCTTCACACTCATGCCCGACGCGCGGCGCAAGCAGTCGTACTTGCTCGACCCCAGGTTCCAGCTCAAATGGACCAGCTACCTGGTCGTCGTGGTCGTCCTCGTGATGACCGCTCTCGGCTTCGTCATCGCGCGTACGGCAGGTCACGCGTCGGACACCGCGAGCCTCGCGGTCAAGCAGGCGGAAAAGGCGTACGAGGAGTCGAAGTCGAACAACATCCTCACGCGCCGCACGATGCAGCTCGCCGGTGGCGACAACCCGGCGCTGCAGACCGTGATGGACGAGTCGCTGAACGAAGTCGACGCGCAATCGGAGAAGAACCTCGCCGAGGTGCGCAGCGTGCAGGCTTCGATCGACGCCGACCGCCAGCACCTGAAGCTCCTGCTCGTCGGCTCCGGCGTCTCGCTCGTGGCGCTGCTCGCGCTCATGGGCGTCATCATCACGCATCGTATCGTCGGCCCGGTCCACAAGATGAAGCGCCTGCTCCGTCGCGTCAGCACGGGCAGGCTCGTCATCGAGGAGCGCCTCCGTCGCGGCGACGAGCTCGAAGATCTGTTCGACACCTTTCTCCAGATGACCTACTCGCTGCGCGCGATGCAGGCTGCCCGCCTCGCCACGCTGGACGCGACGCTTCGTCGCGCCGAGTCGCAGGCGAGCACGCCTGCCGACGTCGTCGACGGAATGCGTGCACTCCGGGCGCAACTCGTCCTCGGCATCGAGCCACGCCGAGGATCGATCCATCCCCCACCGCCGGTGAACTGAGGGCCGTCGTCCATGAGAGACATCGTCTCGGCCGCCATCGATCAGCTCTGCCACGCGTTCGAGCGCGGCGGCTACAACCCCACCCCGATCATCGACCTCGGCGTCCTCGTCGTCATCGCCGACGGCGTCGTCGACGAGAAGGAGCGCGAGGTCCTGCTCGACCTGTTCCAGACGCTCCTCGAGACGCAGGTCTCACCGGAGGTCGTCGATCATCTCGTGACGGCGAGCATGCAGGTCGTCGAGGCGGCCGGCGCCGAATCGCGCGCGCGGCTCATCGCGGAGATCCTCCTCGATTGCGACGCGGTCGAGCCCGGCATCCTCGTCGCGCTCGCCGTGGCGTACGCGAGCGAGGGCCTCTCGAAGGAGGAGCGCGTCGTCATCGAGCGCATCGCCGACGCCGCTGCCCTTCCGCGAGCGCGGCTCGAAGAGCTGATCAAGCGTGTGCATGCGCGCGCCGATGGCGGCGATCCGCTGAGCGTTCGCAGCCTCCTCGCGGTCAGCTCGCAGAGCAGCTGACGAACGACGAGACGACGCTCAGCCGATGACGGATGCGCGTCGTAGCGAACGCTCACGCAACGTCCACGCGAGCGGCAGCGCTGCGGCCGACAGCGCAGACATCACCCAGAAGCCGCCGCTCGCGTACGAGGCGTAGAGCGCACCGGAGATCAGCGTGAGCAGCGCCGTGGGGATGCCGACGCCGACGGTCCCGTAGATCGCGAGCGCCGTTGCCTCGAGGCTCGCCGGTACGACGCGCGCGATCAGGCGCATCGCCGCGAGATGGAACAGCGCAAAGCTGAGACCATGCAGCGGCTGGACGATCGCCAGGAGCGGCACGTGACAGGGAAGCGCCATCACCGCCCATCGGAGCGCGCCTGCTGCGGCTGCCAGTGCAATCGCTCCCGCAGGCGTCAGCCGCGCCAGCAGCGCCGGACCGACCACGAAGAACACGGCCACCTCGGCGATGACGGACTCGGACCAGAGCATGCTCATCGTTCCCGGGTCGATGCCGGCGAACGTCCAGCGAAGAACGGCGAAGGCGTCATGCATCGCATGGCTTCCGACGACGAGCGCGGCGACGAGAACGAGACTACGAAGCGGTCGGCACCGAACGAGAGCGACAATGCCGCCCCGGCCGGATGCGCAAGGGGCCTGTTTCGCTGGCTGCACCGAGCCCGGAACGAAACACGCCGAGATCGTCGTCGCGACGAGCAGCGCGGCCTGGAGCTGGATCGTCACGTCGAGGCCGAACCGGCTCACCGCCTGCCCGGCGACGAGCATCGCCGCGACGAACGCCGCCGATCCGGCGCCGCGTACCCAGCCGTACTCGAAGCCGGCACTGTCCTTGGTCGGTCGCGCGCGCGCGAGCGCGAGCGCGTCGGCGAGCACGGTCGTCGGCGCGATCGTGGCCGCTTGGAGCAGCGCGAGGGCGACGAGCGGCGAAAGGCCTTGAACGCGAAGGAGGCCGAACGTCGCGATCGCCGCGGCCAGTGCACTCACGACGAGGACGCCGCGGAGCCGACGTGAGGCGTCGCCCGCGCGCGCAGCGAGCGGCGCCGAGATCAACCGGACTGCCATCGCGGCCGCGAGCGTCAAACCAAGCTGCTCGGCCGCGAGCCCGCGCTCGCCGAGGAACGCGGGGAAGAACGGCGACGCGACGCCGTACGCAGCGTACTTCGCGACGTACAGCACGATGAAGCGAAGCAACGTGGCTCGCCCGAGCGTGGCGACCGCGCGAGCACTGCTTGCGGGCAGCGAATCATCACGTCGTCGGGTGATGATCGCCGAGACCGGCTCGTCGCCTGCTTCGTCGCGCAGCAGGAGCTCGGCCGCCGACCTCATGGGAGTCGGCGATGAGCGCGGCCTACGGGTGCCGCTGAGATCCTTGCGAGCGCGTCGGGCATCGTGGCCCGAACCTAGCAGTTTCGGCGAAATGATCAGGCCGACCGTGGCGAATTGGTTGGACCGTCAACGATGACTCACGAGCTCGGTCGACGACCGCCGCGTTTTCGTCGCCCGCGCATCGTCGGCCGCGCTAGGTTCGAAGCATGATCGAGCTCAGCGCAAACTCGTCTGCTCACGACGGAGCCCCCTCGGATGCGCTCGTCTTCTTCGGCGCAACAGGTGACCTCGCCTACAAGAAGATCTTCCCCGCTCTGCAGTCGCTCGTCCGTCGCGGGCGGCTCGACGTGCCGGTCGTCGGCGTGGCGAAGTCGGGTTGGACGCGAGAGCAGCTCGTCGCGCGTGCGCGCGAGAGCATCGTCACGTATTCGAAGCTCGACGAGGCTGCCTTCGCGAAGCTGGTCGCGCAGCTGCGGTACGTCGACGGCGACTACAACGATCCGTCGACCTTCGCGCAGGTCCGCAAGGAGCTCGGAGATGCGAAGCGACCGCTCCACTACCTCGCGATCCCGCCGAGCATGTTCCCGGTCGTCGTCCGCAAGCTCTCCGACGCGAGCTGCGCGCAGCTGGCGCGCGTCGTCGTCGAGAAGCCGTTCGGGCGTGATCTCGAGTCCGCTCGTGCGCTGAACCGGACGCTGCACGAGGTCTTCCCCGAGAAGTCGATCTTCCGCATCGATCACTATCTCGGGAAAGAGGCCGTGCAGAACATCCTCTACTTCCGCTTCGCGAACGCGTTCCTCGAGCCCATCCTGAATCGGAACTACGTCGAGAACGTCCAGATCACGATGGCCGAATCGTTCGGCGTGAAGGGGCGCGGCAAGTTCTACGACGAGACGGGCGTCATCCGAGACGTGATCCAGAACCATCTTCTCCAGGTCGTGAGCTACCTCGCGATGGAGGCACCCTCGAGCACGATCCCGGAGGCGATCCGCGACGAGCAGGCAAAGGTGCTCCGGACGATCCGGCCGCTGAGCATCGAGAACATGGTGCGCGGCCAGTTCCGCGGATACCGGGACGAGCCAGGCGTCGCGAAAGACTCGTACATGGCGACGTACGCGGCGCTCCGGCTCCACGTCGACTCGTGGCGCTGGGATGGCGTGCCGTTCTTCGTGCGTGCAGGCAAGTCGCTCGCGCAGACCTGCACCGAGGTGATGGTGGAGCTGAACAACCCGCCGCAGGTCGTCTTCAAGGAGCAGGCCCCGAAGATGGGGAACTACTTCCGCTTCCGTCTCAGCCCGCACGTGGTGATCGCCCTCGGTTGCCGCGCGAAGGTACCGGGTGAGCGCATGGTCGGCGAAGCGACGGAGCTATGCCTCGCCGAGGAGCCGGAGCAAGGGCAGAACGGGCGGATGGACGCGTACGAGCGTCTTCTCGGCGACGCGATGCTCGGCGACCCGACGCTGTTCGCTCGACAAGACGTCGTCGAGGCGGCGTGGGCGATCGTCGACCCGGTGATCAAGGGACCGAGCCCGATGTACGAGTACGAGCCCGGGACGTGGGGGCCCGTGGAGGCGGACCGCCTCGTCGAGGACGTCGGCGGCTGGAACATGCCGAGGCCCCGGTAACCGGCGCCGCTCGCGACGGAACGACATCGCTTTTCGGCGCAGCTTCAAACCATCGGCGCAGAGCTCCGCCGACTACAGGTCGCGCTCCCGCCGCGTCCGTGTCCCCTCGCGTCGCGGTCGGGCTCCGGGCGAGCTGTGGCAGCGGCTGCCGACCGGTGGCTTCGTCGTCGCGCGACGAAGCACGCTACAAGACAGGCGGCCGCAGGATGCCGAAAACACGGCGGGATCGGCGTCCTTCACCTTGCTTCGCGAAGGCGAGTAGCTAGAGTGGGCAGCCTCACGAGTACGTTCTCTCGCACACGACGCCCTCTCGATTCTGGGATCGCGATTCTCTGCTGCGCGCCTCGTCACGTGAGGGGCGGACGTCATCCGCCAACCTCCTCCGATCCCTGCGGCACATTGGTGGTGGTTCGTTCTCTCTTGCCGCGACTGAGATTCTAGAAATGGGCAATCGTCTTTATGTGGGAAACCTTTCGTACGAGTCGACGGCCGAAGGCCTCCGTCAGGCCTTCGCTGAGTTCGGCGAGGTGACCGACGCCCACGTCGTCATGGACCGCGAGAGTGGTCGTTCTCGTGGGTTCGGCTTCATCACCATGGCGACCGCGCAGGATGCGCAGAAGGCCATGGAAAAGATGAACGGCGCCGTCGTCGACGGCCGTCCGCTCCGGGTCAACGAGGCCGAGGAGCGTCCGAGCCGCGGCGGTGGTGGCGGTGGTGGTCGAGGCGGTGGCTTCGGCGGTGGTGGCGGCGGCTTCGGCGGCGGCGGTGGTGGTGGTGGTGGCGGCGGACGCCGCGGCGGCCATCGCGGCTGGTGATCGCGCGCGCAGAGCAACAGCCATGAGCTGACGCGAGGCGGAGCCCAACGGCTTCGCCTCGCTGTCTTTTGTCGCGGCGCAGATCACTGAAAGCGGCGCCGCTCCGTCGCTGCTCGGCTTCGAGCTAGGACCTCGCTCGGCTCAGTGGTCTGCGTCCGGCAGCTCGCACGTCACGGTGCCGGACACGTTCGTCGCGGACGCCTTCGTGCACGCGGGACCGAAGAGCTGCAGGTGACCGTACGCCTGATCGATCCAGTCCCAGCCGTCCGCGTGCGTCGGATCACGCGCGATGAGCTCGCCGTCGATGTCGACGGTGATCGCATCCGGATCCTGCGGGCTCGACGGCGTGATGTACGAACACTTGGCGACGCTGTCGCGGACGACGGTGAAGGCCGACGTCATCTCGGCGGGCGACGTCGCGCGGTAGTACCTCGGCGAGCCGTTGCGAGGACGTCCGCCGGCCAAGGCCATGGCGTCGAGCGTCGACGCGAAGCCGCCCGTGACGCCGATTCCGATCACGTACACGGGGATCTTCCGCGTGTTGTAGATGTTCGCGATCATCTGGACGGTCTGCGTGTCGTCGAGGCAGTTCGTGCCGCCGTTGCTGCCGGTGCACGCGAGCGGGCTCGTCGACGTGCACGTGCACGTGTTGCCGTTCAGGGCGGAATTGCAGTTGGGTGCTCCGTCGGTCGCGACGACCATCGCACGAGCAACCGCGCGGCTCGTCGAGAGCTCCTGCGCCGCCATCTGGAGTGCAGTCGCCGTCGGTGTTCCGCCGACCGGCCTCGTCTTGGTGAAGACCTCGAGGATCTTGTCCGCGTTGTTCAGCGCGGGAGCGATGCCGATGGGCGGATCCTGGATGCATGCCAGGACCGGATCGAACCCGTCGGCGTTCGCGGCCGGATAGAAGCGAGCGCCCATCGCGATCTGACCCGAGAACGGCGTGATCGTCTGCGAGAGCGCGGCCTCGAGAGCGCTCCAGCGCGAAGGCTGACCGACGGTCGGCGGAGTGTTGCTCGACAACCCGAAGTCCATCGACCCCGAACGGTCGAGGACGAACATCAGCTGCGGGATCGCGAGCGAGAACGTGAACGTGCCCGGAATGCATCCGACGGGCTCCTCGATGACATCGATCGGCGCATCGATCGGCGCGTCGATCTGTGCATCGCGGTCCACTCTCGCGTCGCGGAGGTCGATGTCGCCGCCATCGGTGAGCGCGTCGAAATCGGGACCGAACAGGCCGGTGCGTGACCCGCAGCTCGCGACGACCGCGAGCACGGAGCACACGATGGCGCCGTGAAGGACGTGCCGCAGAGGTCGCAAGGAAGCCACGGCACAAAGATGGCCCGATCTACGGCCGCCGTCGACTCTTCCGTGACGGCGGCTCGTCGGAAAGAGCAGGTGCGCCGGACGTTCCCATGTCGCGATGACCGATACCTCGCTGTTCTCGGCGCTCTACGTCTTTCCACGGTGGCCGGGGACGAGGTCGAGACTCGAAGCCCATGGCGCGGCGTGGAAGCGATCGCGACTCGTCGATCCTGTCGATTGGGCCTCACCGCTCTCGACGATGCTCGTCGCGAATCCCCTCGTCGGGCTCGACTCGCGCCCGGGTCAGGGCTCGACATCCGGTGCTCGGCCCCACGCGGCCGCGAGCTTCTTCCGGAAATCGATCCGCTGCGTCACCGTCTGGACGAAGGCATGGATCGCGTCGCGCATCGAATGCTCTTCGCCTGCGCCGAGGCCTCGACCGGCGTAGTCGATCTTCTCGACGATCGCGGCCGCCTCCTCGAGACCGACCGGCTCGCACCGGAGCGTCGCCCGGAGCTCGCTCCCAGCGCGACGCGCGAAGTCGCTGGGCATCTCACCCGGGCTCGGCTCGATGTCGATCACCGCGAGCGCGGCGAGCGCGCGGCGCCAGAGGTTCATCACACGCGCCGTCGGCGCCACCGGCCAGAGCGGTCGCTCGAGATGACGGAGCAGGAGCGCTCGACGGATCGGCGGGAACACGACGAGCAAGAACAACAAGAGCGCAGCGGCGAGCGCGAGGAGCCACATGAACAGCTTCATGCCGAGGCCGAGCGCCTCGCCGGCAGCATCGCCGGCGTGATCGGTGTCGGGCTTGCCGAGCGGGTCCTCGCTAGGTGATTCGCCCGTCCCTCCGCTGCTCGACGCGCCTGCGCCGCTGGTTCCTTGCCCGCTGGTTCCTTGCCCGCTGGTTCCTTGCCCGCTCGTTCCTTGCCCGCTCGTTCCTTGTCCGCTCGTTCCTTGCCCGCTCGATCGACCTTGCTCGGATCCACCTTGCTCGGCTCCACCTTGCCCGCGGCCGCTCGATCCGCCTTGGCCGTTCGCTCCGCCGCGCCTTCCGCTCTTCGATCCGCCTTGCCCGCTTCCGCTCGACGAGCCTTCGTCACCCGAGCCGCCCGAAGATCCGTGCGCGGTCGAGCCGCTCGAAGTACCTCCACTCGAAGTGCTCGATGCGCCGCCGCTGCTCGATCCACCATGTTCGCCCGAGCCGCTCGACGATGCGCCGTTCTGCGCTCCGCCGCCTCCCGAGCTGCTGCTCTGACCGTCATTCTTTCCGCTGCCGCCGCCGCTGCCGTCGGCTTTCCCCTCGTACTCGCGGGTTCGGAACAGGTACGGCGAGAGGAGCGCCGTCGTCCCGAGCACGGCCAACGTGAAGACGAAGAGGACGAGCACGCTTCCTCGTCCGGGTCGGGCGACCGCGACCTGCTCGTCTTGCACCGCGAGCCCGCGAGGACGCGCGACCTCCTGCCAGACCGTGAGACCCAGCGCGTGGCGGGTCGCGAGGAAGACGAGCATGAGGAAGACGCCGCCCGTGAGGCACAGCATCGTGAAGCCGTCCCACACCGCGTGCTTCGAGCCCGAGTGGAATGTATCGACCGCGCCGTGACGATTCATCCAGACGATCGCGCCGCCGACGCAGAACGAGAGCGGATACCACGCAGCGACGACGTCGAGGCGGCTCGCGATCCCGAGGTATCCGCCGAGCGCGGAGAAGACGGCGATGATCAAGAAGAGAGCGATCGGGCCGAGCGCCACACCGCTCAACGTCGCGCCGATGAAGAGGGCGAAGAAGAGGATCACGACCGGCATGAGCCGCAGCCCGGCGAGCCCGAGCAGGTTCCCGCCGATGTGCCCCACGACCGTCGCCGCGAGCACGCCCGCAATGGCCCCGAGGTCGCCAGGAGACACGCCGAAGCCTCCGCTCGTCAGCACGAGACTCATCACGAGGCACACCACGCCCCAGACGGAGAAGAGGCCGTACGAGAGAAGCACCGGCCACGAGCGCCGGAGCGTCGCGCGAAAGGCGCTCATGCCGACCTCCGCTGCGCCTGGTGGACGTCGACCGCGCGGGCTGCGCGCGCCGAGCCCTTCAGGCCGACGAGCCGATGCTGGCCGTTGACGATCTCGAGGCGGTACACGGCATCCGGCAGCGAGAGCAGGACGTGGAGCGCGTGCCTCCCGACCGCGATCGCGCGCCATCGGAGCGCGAGCCGGTGCGCGCGATCCTCGAGGCGCCGCTCGAGCCCCTTCATGCGGGCGAAGAGGCCGTTCTCCTCGGCGCCGATCGGATGCGGCAAGAAGAGCGCTCGCTTGAAGAATTCTCGAGCGCTCACCTTGCGACCGGTGTCGTCGAAGTCGATCCACGTCTCGACGATCCCGCGAGGAAGCGGGCCGAGAGCGTCGTCGGGATCGTAGTGGACCCACGTCGTCTCGCGAGCGACGCGCGGGAGCGATGGCGGCGCAAGCCGCATCGTGACCACGATCGCGTTGTCGAACGCGACCTCCTCCGCGGGCGCTCGTTGGTCTCCGCGTTCTTGCCGGATGCCGTAGTCGAGGACGTCCTCGATCCTGTATTGCGCCTGCCACTCCGCACGGGCGCCGGCGTCGAGGCCATGCGCATGGTTCCCGCTCGCAGTCACGAGCTCGGGCCGGAGCGTTCCGTCCTCGGCGCGCGCCACGAGGAGAAGCGTCACCTTCTCTCCTTGCTCGACGAGGCGCTGCGCGATCGCGAGCCATGCCTCGGCGAGCGAGTCGAGCGCATCGTCGATGACGGCGGTGTGATCGAGCCAGTCCGGAGGCACCCACGTATCGAGCGCGACGACGACGCGCTTCGCGGAGCTCTCCTTGCTGTCGGGCGTCTTGACGATCATCCGACCCGCGCGGAGCGACATCTCCCAGTGGATGCGGCGGGTATCGTCGCCGGCGACGTATTCCCGGAAGCGGAACAGGTCCTCGGTCGGGAAGCGATGCGGCCGCGAGAGGATGTCCGGCTCCTCGGTGTTCGTCGGCGGCGGCGCGACGATCTCTGCGGGCCGCACCGCGGGCAAGATGCGCAGCCGCGCCGTCGCGAGCGAGGCAACGCTGGCGCTCGTCATCCCGAGCAGATCGGTGAACGCGATCCGGAGCGGAGGTGCATCGTACGTCCCGCGCGGCGTTCGCTTGAGGAGCACCGAGAGCGTCAGGCGCTCCTCTCGCGACTTCGGCGGGATGACGTGGCGGACCTCGGTCGAGAGGCGCGGCGGGAGCCTCCCTTCGAGCGTGAGGAAGAACCCGGGCGGGACCGGCACGCCCTTCACGTCGAGCGTGTCGCGAACGATGTCGCCTGCACGCGCGACGCCGGGCGCATAGCGCCGATGCACGGCAGCGCCGCGCTCGAGGAGGTTGCTCGAGAAACGACGGACGATGAAGGAGCTCAGGAACGCGGACGCCGAAGTGACGAGATAGAACGCGCTCAGCGCGAGAACGGCGATCACGCCGAGGTCGGCCCACTGGTACGCGAGCGACAGCATGAGGAAGCCGAGCCCGGTGAGGAGCACGAGCAAGCCTCGGGGCGTGAGGATCGCCGCCGAGCGCGCGATCGCATCGAGCCGCGTACGCCGCGTGAGCGCGTTCGCCCTGCGAAGGAGCTCGATCTGCGCGCGCGACTTGCGGACCGTACCGACGAGCTGGACGAGGAACAGCGGAACGAGGAACAGGATCGAAAAGACGCCGAACTTGCCAGCGGTGTCCCTGACCTGACTCGTCTCGAACAGCGTGAAGCCGCCGCTCACGACGAGGTACGGAAGCAAGAAGAGCAAGCCGACGTGCGCGACGATGCGAAAGAGCGCTTCGGTCGGCTCGTAGGTGCCTTCCTCGAGCGGATCGATGAAGAGCGTCCCGCGTCGCCAGGACCAGACGACCGGAAGGCCATGCTGATCGCGCGGCGTGCCCAGGAGGAGGAGGAAGCCGTCGACCCAGCCGATGATGCCGCCGAACCCGCAGGTGAGGAACGCGACGCCGGCGTAGATCCCCCCGACGGCGAAGCTGCCGAGGACCATGCGATGAACGCCGAGCCATCCGAGGAACAGCCACGAGACGAGGACGGTCTCTTTCGCCGTCCGTGACGTCGGCTGATGACGACGAGGCCGGACGTTCGCTCCGATCACGACTGCCTCATCGCTCCACCGGGACCTGGCGGACGACGTAGTCGACGTATGCTCCACCGCTCCGCTGGCCCGAGACGACGACGCGATGCGCGAGGACGTCGACGGCGGTCCGTTGCAGATCGCTCGGCAGGAGGTGGTCGCGTCCCTCGAGCATCGCGAGCGCCATCGCCATCCGGAGCCACATCAACGTGGCACGTGGGCTCGGCGGCGTGAGGCAAGCGGAGTCCGAACGCATCGCGGTGACGACGTTCACGGCGAAGCGCTTCACGCTCTCGGCGACGTAGATCGAGGGAAGGAGCTTCTGCCATCCGAGGAACTCCTCCGTGCCGAGCACCGGCGAGAGCGCCTGGATCGCGACGTCCTTGCCCATGTGCACGTCGAGCATGCGCATCTCGGCGTCGGGCGGCGGAAAGCCCATCGAGATCCGGATGGTGAACCGATCGAGCTGTGCGGCCGGCAGCGGGAACGTCCCGTCGTGCTCGAGCGGGTTCATCGTCGCGATGACGAGAAACGGCTGCGGAAGCACGTGCGTCGTTCCGTCGACGGTCACCTGCCCTTCCGCCATGACCTCGAGGAGCGCGGCCTGCGTCTTCGGCGTCGCACGGTTGATCTCGTCGGCGAGGACGAGATTCGCGAACACCGGACCTGGGACGAACTCGAACGCTTTCTTCCGCAGGTTGAAGATGTTGTTGCCCGTGATGTCGAGCGGCAGGAGGTCGGGCGTGAACTGGATGCGCTTGAACGAGCAGTGGATCGAAGCGGCGATCGAGCGCGCGAGCATCGTCTTGCCGACGCCGGGCACGTCGAGCAGGAGCACGTGGCCCCCAGCGCACATCGCAGCGAGCACCCGAGCGATGACGTCGGTCTTGCCGAGGATGACGCGCTCGACGTTCTGGAGCACGGCGCGGAACTGCTGTCCGACGTGAGCGATGCGTTCGCGCTGCGGGTTGTGCCCGGGCTGCGGCGCCGGATTCGGCGGGTGTTGCCCTCCGTGCGCGTGGGCTTGCTGGGGATAGCCTTGGTTCGGAGGCTGCTGCATGGTCGTCCTTACTTCGCCGGGAAGAGAAAGAGGCCGATGCGCCGGAACCAACGCTCGAACCGGTTCGAATCACCGAAGGAATAGAGCTCGGTCCATTCCCTGAGACGTTCGGGGTCGATTCCCCATGCACGAGAGAAGTCGCGGATCACCCGGAGCTCGCTCTCGTCCATCTGTCCGTCGGACCACCCCATCTGGAACATTTCTTCGAGCACGCGCTCCCGATCGACCAGCGTGGGCGGCGGGTCGATCTCGTTCGGCCGCCAGACCCGGATGTCCTCGACGCCGAGCGGAGGGATCCCTCGCTTGCGGGCCGCACGGGCGAGGATGACGTGGTCGTCCGGGCTCGCTTCGCCATCCGCGGCAGCGACCGACGCGATCGCGAGGAGCTCCTCGCGCGGCCCGCCAACGCGGCGGAGCGATGCGGGCGGCGGGTTCCGCTGCGTGATGGGCGCTTCATTCGAGCGCTCGAATCCGAGCGCATCTTGGGAAGTCGCTTCACGCATCATGATCGCCGGCTCGCCCGCTGCGCCTGCAGCGCCTCCTCCGGAGAAGAGGTAGTCGGCGACGTCGAACGTCGTCTCGACGCGCTCGCCGCGCCAGAACGCTGCAAAGACGTCGCCCGGGGTCGGGAGCACGAAGTACGCGTCGACGAGCTCTCGCGTCGACGCGAGACCTTCCTCGCGGGCCCATGCGTCGAACGCACGCTCGAGGTCGGCCTGTTCGGCGAGCTTCCGCGCCGGAGCACGGTCGACGAGCACCGCCTGCGTACCGCAGTACGAGCAACGTCGCGCTTCATGCATCGCTTCGTCGAGAGGTGTTCCGCAGCCGGGGCAGCCGTCGCCAGGCGCAGCGCTCTCGACACCGACGACCTGCCCTTCGGCCATGTGACCGCAGAGCCGGCAGCGAACCGACTCCGGCACGCCGAGACGGCAGCTCGGAGCGTCCGCGTCCCACGTTTCGATGCGCGTCCCTTCCACCGTGCACGACGAACAGTCGACGCGGAGCTCGAAGGGCATGCGGCACGATGATAGCCGCGAAATCGCAGTTGACCGTGACGGATGTCGACGAGATCGGGCCCCCCTGCGACAGCGAGGTGTGAGGCTCCAAGAGCTCAGGGAGCGCTCAGCACCAGATAGACGAAACCGACACTTGCCGTGGCACGGTTCGCGCTCATGTTGACCGCCGGAGGCGAACCCGAGACATGCCGAGTGACCGCGTTGCCGCTGCCGTCCCTACGCTCCTGCTGCCATCCGGCGAGGACATGCCGATCCTCGGTCAGGGGACATGGCGCATGGCTGAAGACCGAAGGAAGCGACGCGCCGAGCTCGAAGCCCTCCAGCTGGGGCTCGACCTCGGGATGACGCTCATCGACACCGCCGAGATGTATGCCGACGGCGCCGCCGA
This sequence comes from Pseudomonadota bacterium, assembly GCA_023402175.1. Classification (GTDB taxonomy): domain Bacteria; phylum Myxococcota_A; class Polyangia; order Polyangiales; family Polyangiaceae; genus Labilithrix. Next base: position 27,861 of record JAEXCN010000227.1, read on the forward strand.
GATGCTGGTCGCCGAAGCGATCGAGGGCCGCCGCGACGAAGTGTTTCTCGTCAGCAAGGTCCTCCCGCGAAACGCGACGAGACGCGGCATGGTCGAAGCATGTGAGCGGAGCCTTCAGCGCCTCCAAACCGACCGCCTCGATCTGTACCTCTTGCACTGGCGCGAGAAGCTCCCGCTCGAAGAGACCCTCGAAGGCTTCGCTGCGCTGAAACGCGCTGGGAAGATCCGCTTTTGGGGAGTCAGCAACTTCGACATCACGGATATGGAGGAGCTCGTCGACATCGGCGGCGAATCCGTCCAGGCCAACCAGGTGCTCTACAACCTCGGTCGTCGCGGGATCGAATACGACCTCCTGCCGTGGTGCCGGGAGCATCGCATCCCGATCATGGCCTACTCGCCGATCGAGCAGGGTCGCCTTCTCGAGCACCCTACGGTGCTCCGCATCGCGAACCGGCATCACGCAACTCCGGCCCAGATCGCGCTCGCCTGGCTGCTCCGCGATCGGCGCGTGTGCGCGATCCCGAAATCGGGCTCGCCGGCGCACGTCCGCGAGAATCGGCGCGCGCTCGACGTGCGGCTCACGGCAGAGGACGTCGCGATGATCGAGCGCGCCTTCCCACCGCCGCGCGAGCCGTGCGCGCTCGAGATGCTCTGAAGCGACCTCGGCCTGCTTGCTGCCTAAACCGCGTGCCGCCGGGGCGTCTCCTGGGTCGACACCCATTGGCACGTCGTCATCTCTTCGACGGCCCACTGCCCACCGAAACGGCCGAGGCCGGAGGCCTTCTCACCGCCGAACGCCGTGTTCGCCTCGTCGTTGGCGGGCCAGTCGTTGATGTGCGCCATGCCGGTCTCGAGCCGATGCGCGACGCGCAGACCGCGCTCGAGGTCGTGCGTGAAGACGGCGCTCGACATGCCGTACTCCGTGTCGTTCGCGATCTTGATGGCCTCGTCCTCTCCGTCGAAGCGGAGCACCGGCGCCACAGGTCCGAAGACCTCCTCCTGCGCGACGGGCATGTCGTTTTGAACGCTCTCGAGCACGATCGGCGAGAGCACGAGCCCCGAGACCTGGCCTCGCAAGACGACACACGCGCCCGCGGCGAGCGACGCATCGACCTTCTCGAGGATCCTCTCGAGCTGGCTTCGGTTGATGATGGGCCCGATCAGGGTCTTCGGATCGGACGGGTTGCCGACACGAAGCGACGCGACGCGCTTCGCGAACCGATCGAGGAAGGCGTCGTGGATCTTCGTATCGAGCAAGATGCGATTGATCGCGATGCACGTCTGCCCGTGATGCATGAACTTGCCGACGACGGCCGCCTCGACCGCGGCACCGATGTCCGCATCGTCGAGCACGATGAGCGGACCGTTGCCACCGAGCTCGAGGCAGACGCGCTTCAGGTTCCGTCCGCAGCGCTCGGCGATGCGTCGCCCGACGCTCGTGCTCCCCGTGAACGAGATCACACGCGGGATGGGATGTTCGACGAACGCATCGCCGATGTCTTTGCCGGTACCGACGACGACGCTGAGCACGCCCGCGGGCAGCCCTGCTTCTTCGAAGATCTTCGCGAGCAAGAGACCACCCGTGACCGGGGTGTCGCTCGCGGGCTTGAGCACGACGGCATTCCCGACCGCGAGCGCAGCACCGACCGAACGCAGCGAGAGCTGCATCGGAAAGCTCCACGGGCTGATGACGCTCACGACGCCGATCGGGCGCCGGTACACGCGACTCTCCTTGCCGTGAGCCGATGCGGACAAGATCCGCCCGGCGGCGTGGAACGGGTAGATCGCTTGCTCCAAGAGCTGCTCGTGCACGATCCGATGCTCCTCGAGCGCCTTCTTCCGCGTGCTGCCGGACTCCTTGATGAGCCACTCGACGATCTCGTCCTTCCGCTGCGCGATGATCTGCGCCGCGCGCTCGATGACGTCGCGACGCTCGCGCGGGAGCGTGGCCGCCCACTTCGGCTGGCACGCGGCCGCTGCGCGGTACGCCTCCTCGACGTCGCAGGCGTCCGCGAGCGGGATCTCGACGAGCGTATCGCTGCTGTACGGGTCGTGATCGGCGCAGAGCTTGCCCGAGCGGCCTCGGCGCCAGCTGCCAGCGATGGGCATGCGCTCGAAGCCCTCGTACGGAGCGGGCGGCTGGATCGCGACCGCTGGCGACGGTGCTACCTGTCCGAGCTGCATCGCATCCTCCTCGCCGTTGGCGTCGTCACCAACGATGGGGGCTCCGCGGCTGCTCGCAATGGGCGAAATCATCTCGTTCCTCGTGCCCGCGGCGGAAAGGTCACGAAGACGCTCTGCCAGGATTGCCATTCGGCGATTCACGCCACATTCACGAACAAGGAGCTCGAGCGGCACTATGCGAAGGTCGAGGCTCCTCGCGCACGGGCGCTTCGCGAAGATCGTTCAACTCATCGCGAAGCAGGACGGCCGCGTGCGTACACCCCCGCGCCGCAGCCGCCTCAGCAACGGCTGAACTGAGCTGTAAAGCTGCTATCGTCGCGTCCGGGGAAGCGGTCGATGAATTCCGTGCCGCGCGCGCAGATGAGTGGAGGCCTGGTTGCCGTATCGTGAGCCCGCGAACGAGCTCGCGCGCCGTGAGGCCGTCGTCGAGAAGGGGCCGCTCCTCCGCCTCGACGCGAGCGGTCGTCGAGGAGAGGACGGCGCCGATGGGCATGCCGGAAGAGACGGCATCACCTTTGGGGGCGACGGTGCCCGAGGCGGAGATGCATCGCCCGCTCGCGCGGGTGAGGCCGCTGGCCAGATTGCTGTCGGTCTTCGCAGCACGAACGAGAGCGAGACCAGCGCCGTCGTTTCGATCGAGCTTCGCTCCGGCGCCGAAGGAGAACGTCGTGGCGAAGCGGAGATCGATTTCGCACGGCCCGGCGAGCTCGAGCTCGTCGCCATCGGAGGACGCGGAGGCGACGGCGGCAACGGAGGACGCGGAGGCGACGGCGCGAGCGGACGAGCCGGCTCCGACGCCACCCGCTACTTCAGCGGTGAGGACGGCGGACCGGGCGGAAACGGCGGCGACGGTGGAAACGGCTCGAGTGGAGCCTCGGGCGGTCGCGGAGGTGACGTCGTCGTTCGCGTGAGCGAAGAGGACACTCCGCTCCTCATGCTCGTCCGGAGCGACGTGCGCGGTGGCGACGGCGGTCGCGCCGGTGAGAACGGTAGCGAAGGACGGGGCGGGCCCGGTGGACGCGGAGGAAGCTCGTACTCGTGGACCGAGACCGAGTCCTACCGCGATTCGAATGGAAACAATCAGACCCGGACGACCTTCCACTCGAAGTCAGGCGGCTCGGACGGCAGATCGGGACGAAGCGGCCGCCCCGGCCAGGCGGACGTTCGTGCGGGTCAGAAGGGCCCGTCCGGCTCGGTCACGATCGAGGTGCGCGACGAAGCCGGAGGGACTGCGACGTATCCCTCTCGCTACGACGTGCGGCTCGTGTCGTTCGAGCATCGGAATGCAAATGACGACGGCATCTACGAGCCCGAGGAGAGAGTCTTCCTCTCGGAGGTCACGGTCCAGAACACCGGAGAAATGCCGCTTCCGAAGCATCACGACGTCATCGTGCGGATCGCGGACGACGGCTGGATCGCTCCGGTCGCCGAGCAGAAGCTCGTCTTGCCTCGCGCGCTCGCGCCCGGCGAAGCGCACGTGTTCGCACGCGAAGAGCTCGAGCTCTCGCTCCGCATGTTCCGCCCGCAGAAGAGCGGTCCGCCGCTCGCTGCGCCGGAGACGATCCATCTGCTCGCCGAGCTCCCGCGCGTGAGGCGGCGCTTCGGCGGGTTCGAAACGCCGAACGCGCCTTACGGCAACATCGTCATCCGCTTTCCAATCGAGGTGTCGGAGCCGACGGCTCTCTACTCGCTTGCGCCCGGCCAGGCGACGCGCATCCGCTGGCGCCTCACGAACGTATCGCAGAAGCCCTTCGGTCTCGCGAGCGAGCAAGGACGGGCAGTGGGGGTACGTCTCGTCCGCGATGGCGGCGAGGTCCACGCCGACGGCATCCATCTCTTCGCGAGCGCGTCGACGGCCTCATCCGGTTCGAACGATGTGCAGCTCGTGCCGCTCGCGCACGGGCTCGACGCCGATGTCCCGCGCGTCGGCGACGGCGAGGTCGTTCCCTTCGAGGCGACGATCGCCATCCCGAGCGACGCGACACCGTACACGACGGCGCGTTTCGTCGTGAGCGCCGAGCTCGGGCACATCGCCGAGCCGCGCCGCGCGCGCGCAGTGCATCTGCAGGAGATCCGGATCTGCGTAGGACGCCCGTTCGATGCGCGAGGCGCGGACGTCCTGTTGGTCGTCAACAACCGCACGGTCGCGGAAGAGGTCGCCGCGTGGGAAGAGCTCGTGCGATCGAGCGGCCTCACCGTTTCGGTCTGGGACGCGGCGCTCGAAGGTGGCGTCGCCGTGCTGCGTGACATCGCCGCCGGGGCGCACGCGTACCGCCTCGTCATCGTCTTGAACAACGAGTTCGACACCTCCGTGGGCGAGCAGATCCCGAGCGGCCTCGTCGACAAGGCGACGAGCATGGCGCTCGCGCGACGAGGCACACACGTCCTCTACGTCGGTCGTGAGACGAAGCTCGCACGGCTCCTCGTTCCGACGGATGGTGACGCTCCCGAGCTCGCCGAAGCGGAGATAGACGAGAAGGCCGTTCTCGCAGCATGCGCGGTCGTTGCACCGGGCGAAGCGGTCGTGCGCTTCGAAGCGCGCGCCTGGTACACGTGGCCGTGGTCGGAGCCGAAGGCGGAGCATCTCGCCAAGCGCGCCCGCGCGCTCTCGGCGCTCCTCGCCCGTACGTACCCCGAACGCCGCTACGTCGTCATCCACGACTTCGCGCCCGTCGTCGAACGGCGCGTCGCCTGGGTGCGACGGATCGTGCTCGGTTCGATCGAGGTCCGGCGCTCGCTCGATGTCGCGCCGGGTGCGATCGCGAACGTGCAAGCGGACGCCAACGCGATGCACGATCCCGCGTTCGCGCGCGCCGACGTCATGTACGCCGTCGCGCTTCGCGCCCTGCCGTTCGCAGCCAAGCTGCAGTTGCTCGACGCCGCGCTCCCGTTCGGTGCGCGCACGGCCGACGTGGCGGATGGCTGCCCCGATGCGGTCGTCGCGGCGGTCCTCGGCGACCTCGTCCGCGAGCAACGCGCGGCATGCGAGGACGGATGGCGTCACGCGGAGCTCGAAACCGCATTGTCGCTCCTGAAGTCACTCGAGCAATTCGGGTTCGCGACACCGATCGCACACGATGACGGCGGCGTGCGCGCAGCGAGGCTCGTCGAGCTCGTGGCGTGGCTCGACCTGATCGCGCGCGACCACCCGCGGTTCTGGGAGTGGATCCCTCCCCTCTCACTGTTGCGGCGCCGTCCTCAGCTACGCCGCGTCGTTCGGGCGAGCCTCGTCCGCCTCGTCGCGCGCGTGATCGGCAATGACGCGAAGGCTGCTTGGCAAGCGATCGCGACGCGCCGCAAGGAGCTTCGTAAGGCGATCCGGCGCCGGAAGAAGGACCTCGAGCTGACCTCGACGTGCGCGCTCGGCTTCACCGACGATCGCCTCGCAGCGGCCATCTCGGGCCGCGCCATCACGTCGGATGCCGGTGTGCTGCCGCGAGGAGAGCGCGTCGTCGACAAGCGGCGTCACGACGAGATCCGCGCGAAGGAGAGTGCGCGAAGTCAGCGCGCCGCCGGTGTCGCCACGAGCGCCGCCAGCGCGCGGGCGAGCCTCCTGCGCACGGAAACCTGTGAGGAGCTCCTCGCACGTGTCCTCCCGAAGACGCGCGTAGAGGTCGCGACATCGGTGCTGGATGCGGCCGTCCTCGAGCAGGAGCACGACGCGATGCTCGAGGGCTCCGCGACGAGCCTCGCAGAGCTCCGCGAGGCTCGCCGACTCTGAGAGTGCGCCCCATCGCGCCAGTGACGTGAAGCGAAGCGTAGCGCGAGCGTGGAGCGTCCGTCGTCGCCCGCCTCGAAGGAGTGGAACGAGGCGCTGACCTCCGGCGTTTGGGAGGAGGGCGCCCGCCTGAAGATCCGCGACGAAGGGGCGTTAACACGAGGGGAGATGGTCGTGGCGCCGCGGGATCGTGGAGCGATCGCCGGGATGGGCGGCGGGCTGGCGGCGCACGTTCGTGCGCTCGCGCGCGTGTGCCCGCTGGCGATCTCGGCGGTGACCCTGGATGGCATTGTCGAGGCATGGAATCCGGCCGCCGAGAGGCTGTTCGGCTGGTCCGCCGAGGAGGTCCTCGGCCGGCCGATCCCCATCATGCCCGGCGGGACGTGGGAGAACCTCCTCACGATCCTGTCGCAGCTCTCGGTCAGCGGCGGCTTCGGGGAGCACGAAGGCGTACGCGCCCGCAAGGACGGCATGCGGATCGAGGTGAGTATCACGACCGCGCCCGTGACCGACGAGGACGGACGCATCGTCGGGATGTTCGGCATCTACCAGGACATCGGTGAGCGCAAACGGCGAGAAGCGCATCAGCGCGAGCAGCTCAGTCTCCTTCAGGCGATCGTCGACGGCATTCCTTCTCCGATCTTCTACAAGGACGCGCGCGGAGCGTACCTCGGCTGTAACGCGGCGTTCTGCGTGTACGTCGGCGAAAACCGCGAAGACATCATCGGCAAGACCGTCTACGACAAGTGGCCCAAAGACCTCGCCGACGTCTACGACGCCGCCGACCGCAAGCTCCTCGAAAGCCGTGCGACGCAAATTTACGAAGCGGCCGTGCGATTCGCCGACGGGTCACGTCACGACGTCATCTTCCACAAGGGCGTCTTCCTCAAACCGGACGGCGCGGTCGGCGGCCAGGTCGGCACGCTTCTCGACATCACCGACCGCAAGCGCGTCGAGGTCGCGCTGCGCGAGAGCGAAGAGCGCTATCGAGCAGTGATCTCCTCGCTGCAGGAAGGCATCCTGCTCAAGGACCGCCACGGCCGAACGCTCGCGCACAACGCCGCGGCCGAGCGCATCCTGGGCATCACGGGCGACGAGATGCTGGCTCATGTCGGGCTATTTCCTTCGGCGGAGATCGTCGACGAATCCGGCAGGCCCTTCGCTCCCGAGGCGCTTCCGATTGCTTCGACACTCGACAACGGCTTGCCGACCTCGGACGTGGTGGCCGGGATCACGCGTGGAGACGGGACGCGCGTGTGGCTGTCGATGAACGCGCGCGCGCTGATCACGCCAGGAGACGCGTCTCCTCACGCCGTCGCGGTCTCCTTCTCCGACGTCACGGAACGCAAGCTCTCGCAGGAGCGTCTCGCACGTCACGCCTACTTCGATGCAGTGACGAATCTTCCGAACCGAGTGTCCTTCCACAAGCAAATGGAGGAACAGGTCCGTGCGGCTTCACGCGGAGGCGGGAAGTTCGCCCTCCTCTACATGGATCTCGATGGCTTCAAACGCGTGAACGACACGATGGGACACGCGGCGGGGGATGCCTTGCTCGAGGTCGTCGCCGAACGCTTCCGCGGCTGCGTCCGCGATCGGGACACGGTGGCGCGCCTCGGTGGTGACGAGTTCACGATGATCCTCACCGGCGTGGAGGATCCGGCGAAGGTCTCCGCCATCGCGAGCCGTGTGCTCGCATCGATTGCTGCACCGATCACCCTCATGGGACAAAAAGTGATCGTCGGCGTCAGCATCGGATGCGCCATGTTCCCGGACGACGGTGTCACGGTCGACGCGCTCACGCGATGCGCCGACGAGGCGATGTACCAGTCCAAGCAGGCGGGCAAGAACCGCCTCTCGTTTCATTCGCACGCCGTCGCATCACAGACCGAGACGCGACACACCACGGAGAACGAGCTCCGTCACGCGATCGAGGCAAGCGAGCTCGAGCTCTACTACCAGCCGAAGGTCCAGATCGGGACGAGGCAGCTCACCGGCCTCGAGGTACTGGTCCGCTGGAATCACCCCACGCGCGGGCTGCTCACGCCCGCGGCGTTCCTGACGATGGCAGAGGAGCGCGGCCTCATGGTCCCGATCACTGCATGGGTGCTGAAGCGGGCGTGCGAGCAGAGCGCAGCGTGGCTCCGCGCCGGGCGCTCACCTCCACGGGTCGCCGTCAACGTGTCGCCCCGGCAGGTCGACGACGACGTGCTCGTCGAGCTCGTGACGCGCGCGCTCGCTGGAAGCGGCCTCCCGCCTTCGCTCCTCGAGATCGAGGTGACCGAGGACGCGGTGATGACGAACAAAGGAGCTTCGGCGCGCGGCCTTTCGCGGCTGCGCGGGCTCGGTGTGACGGTCGCCGTCGACGACTTCGGCACCGGGTACAGCAGCCTGAGCCACCTGCAGCAGCTTCCGATCGACGCGCTGAAGATCGATCGCTCCTTCGTGCTCGGCATGAAGGCGGAGGCGAAGGCGAAGGCGAGCACGCGGCCGATCGTGCAGGCGATCGTCTCGATGGCGCACGCGCTCGAGCTCTCGGTCGTGGCCGAAGGCGTCGAGACCGAGGAGCAGCTCGCCGTGCTCGCGGAGCTCGGATGCGAGCAAGCGCAGGGCTACTACTTCGGAAAGCCGATGCCGGCGCGCGAGCTGGCCGAGCGCTTCTTGCCGCAGCTCGAGGCGCCCGTCATCGTCGTCGGCGCCGGGCTCGATCCCGATCCGACGATCCTGACGACGATCGAAGGCAGCGAGCGCGTCAAGCGCACGAGCTCGCTCGTGCCGCCGATCGTACCGCCGCTCGATGCGGCCGAGTGAGCGCGCTGACGCGCACCGCCTGATTCAGCGCGGGGTGATCGTCTCGACGGCGATCTTCGCGACCCGCGCGATGACGGCGTTTGCGTCGTCTCCACGGACCGTCGGGCGATCGAGGTAGACCGCGAGCGTGTAGCGGCCGCGGCTCTCCGTCTCGAACCAGGCGATGTCGTTGTAGGCCGAGCCGCACGAGCCGGTCTTGTCGCCCGCCATCCATCCGCTGGGGAGTCCACCACGGATACGCGCTCGGCCGGTCTCCGTCTGTCGTCCCCACTCGCGGAGCTGCTCGCGCTGCGCGTCCGGAAGCACGTTGCCGAACGCCAGCCGCCACAACGTCGTGCTCATCGCCGAAGGGCTCGTCGTGTCACGCTCGTCGCCTTGCTTGTTCTCGTTCAGATCGGGCTCGGTCCGGTCGAGGCGCGTGACACCGTCACCCCATGCGCGGATGCGAGCGGTGAAGCCGTGCGGTCCACCGATCCGTCCTAGAAGGAGGTTCGCGGCGGTGTTGTCGCTCAGCGCAACGGCGGCGCGGGCTGCGTCGGCGACAGGGATCGTGCCGCTTTCGCCGGCGAGCCGCGGCTCGACGCCGGGGGAGTATTCGACGAGATCCGCGCGACGGAACGAGAGCGGATCGTCGAGTCCGAGCTTCCCGCTCGCGCTGTCGGCGAGGACCATCGCGGCGAGCGCATACTTGAAGGTCGAGCACATCGCGAAGCGCTCGTCGGTGCGGTAGCCGCCGACGAGATGCCCATCGCCGTCATGAAGGGCGACACCGAGCCGCCCGCCGCTCTTCGCCTCGATCTCACGAAGCTGGTCGCTGAAGGTGGCCGTGCTCGCCGGCGCTGCCGGCTGGGTCGGTCCTGGGCCCGTCGAGTGGCAGGCGCCGAGCATCGCAAGTGCCGCGATCGAAAGCGTGAACTTCATGTCCACGCCTGTTAGCACATCGCGCTCGGCCCCCTCCCGTCATCCGGAGCCGGTGACGACCACGCGAATAGCGCGTTCGCTTCAGTGCCGCCCGTCTGCGTCGTGGTGGTCCCTCAACGAGCGGCCACGTAGCCGCTGAAGAGAACGACGAAGCCGCCGACCTCCGCGACGATCAACAGCGACATGAACCCGAGCATGAGACCCGCCGGGATCGTGCGACGACCGAGCCGATGCGGGCGTTCGAGCTGGTTCTCCGTATCACGTAGCGCGCCGTGCACGACGTAGCCGAGGACGGAGGCGGCGAAGAAGAGGATGAGGACGATCGACGCCGCAAGGTTCACTCCGTTCGACCATGCGTTCCGCTTGCAGAGCTCCGCGAGCAACGCGCACGCGAACGAATAGAGCAGCGACGCGCGATGAGCGGTGTCCACGTAAAAGGGCGCTTTCGCTTCGGCGCTGCGCGCGATGCACGCATACTTCCACGCGCCCGCGAGGAGCCCCACGAGAAAGAATCCGCCGGCACTGATGAGGCAGAAGTCGGACGCGCTCATCGATGACCGTCCGGGACGCAGTCGATTATCATGGCCGCAACATGTCGCCGGCCGACGACGGGCGCTTTCAAGAATCGACTGAAAGCGCCGTCCACTTGCTCGTCGGCGAAGAGCGGCTCGCTCTCGGTGGACGTGCGCCGGACATTCGTCGCCATCGTCATGCGGCGCCTGCCGTGATCGTCGGCGTGGACGGCCCGCTCCGGCTCGTCGCGGACCGTACCCACGAGACCCGCGCCTGCCTGATCGCGCCTGGGTTCTCGCACGCCGTGGACGCCGGCGGCGGGCGCATCGCCGTCTTCCTTCTCCCCGCATACGCGCTCTCGGGGAGTGGCTCGGAGCTCCGCGACCTGTCGGCATCGAGCTCATGGGTAGAGCTCGGCGACGCCGTCGTTCGGCAAGAGCTCGACGGATTCGATCCGGTCGATCGCCTCCTCGCACGCGAGCGCCTCGGGACGCGTCCGGTCGACGAACGCTTGCACGTCGCGATCCGCGCGCTCGCCGGAGCCCTCGACGAGAACGTATCGATGGAGGAGATCGCCTCCGCCGCGCGACTCTCACCATCACGCTTGATGGCCCTCGCGCGAGAGCAGCTCGGAACGTCGCTTCGACCATATCGGCGATGGCTACGCGCGTTCGACGTCGCGCGTACCTACGCAGCGGGCGCGTCGCTCACCGAGGCGGCCATTGCGGCCGGCTTCTCTTCATCGGCACATCTGTCGATCGCGGCGCGTGAGCAGTTCGGAATCCGTCCATCCGACGTCCTCGTGCCGCAGCATCGCGCGCTCATCCGGACGATCTGATCTCGCCACTCAGCGCGCTCGCGCGAGCGCATCGAACACGGCTGCTACCGCCATCGCGCCCGGATCCGGCACGCCGCGGAGCGCGTCCACGCGCACGTAGCTCGATCGACCCGCGCGGGCCTTCGTCATCGATGCGGTGCTCTCGGCTCCATCGGCCGCTGCCTTCGCTGCGGCGACGAGATCTCCGCCTGCCTCGAGCGCCTCGACGGCCGGGACGAGCGCATCGAGCATCGTACGGTCGCCGGTCTTCGCTCCGCCGTATTCCTGCATTCGACGCACGCCTTCGCGCAGTGCCGCGGGCCAGTCGGGAGGATCGCCGACGCGAGTGCCTGCGGCCGCAGCGAAGATCGCCATCAAGATGCCGCTCGATCCGCCCATCACGCGAGACAGGCGCTCGGCGAGCGCTGCACAAAGCGCGGGCGGATCGGCGAACGGGAGCCGATCGAGATCCGCGAGCACGGCACGAGCCGCCGTCGCGAACGTCGTCCCGGTGTCGCCGTCACCGACCTTCGCGTCGAGCGCGTCGAGCTCCGTCTGCTTTGCGACGAGCACGTTGCACGCACGCTCGACGATCGTTCGTCTCGCTGCGTTCGTCGAAGGCGCGTGCTCCGCCGACCGCAGCGCAGCGGGCAGCGCGACGGGCACCACCGCGCCCGGTCGCCGCGGCGGAAGCCACGCGCGCGGCCCCACCTCGGAGAGGAGCGCGGCTTCAATCTCCGCATCGAGCGCGAGCGCCGAGATCGAGATGCCCTTCATGTCGAGCGACGTCATCAGGCGCCCCGGGCCGAGCACGAGGCCAATCTCGCGCTGCCCGCCGTTCATCGCTCCGACGATCGCCTTGGTCGCCACCGCGAGCTCGATCGGAGGGACGCCGCCCAGGTCGTTCACCATCACCGCGAGCGGCGCGCCGCTCACGCCTCGCGCGGCGAGCCCGCGATCGACGTAGGCGACCATCGTCGCGACGAGCTGGCTCACGGGACGAAGCGGGACGAGCTCGGCGCCCGGCTCGCCGTGGATCCCGAGACCGAGCTCCACCTCTTCCGCGCCCATCCGCGTCTCCGTCGGGCGGCCCGGGATCGTGCACGACGACATCGAAACGCCGATCGAGACCGCGCCTTTCGCAGCTCGCTCCGCCGCGGCCTTCACCTCGGCGAGCGATGCGCCAGCGCGCGCGAGATGGCCGGCGACCTTGTGCACGAACAGCGTGCCGGCGAGGCCGCGCGGCTGTGCTGCATCGCCGATCGCGACGTCGTCCGCGACGACGACCATCTCGACGTCCAGCCCGATCGCACGCGCCCGCTCCGCGGCGAGCCCGAAGTTCAGCCGATCGCCCGTGTAGTTCTTCACGACGAGGAGGCAGCCTGCCTTCCCGGTCACCGCAAGAATGCCCGCGAGCACGGCATCGACGCTCGGCGACGCAAAGATCTCGCCGCATACGGCTGCCGTCAGCATTCCGTCACCGACGAAACCGACGTGTGACGGCTCGTGTCCTGCACCGCCGCCGGACACGACGGCGACCTTCGATCGATCCCAGCCGGTCCGGACGACGACCTTGATCGAAGGATAGCCGTCGAGCCGGGCGAGCTTTCCGCCCGAGAGCGCCACCTCGGCGTCGATCGCGTCCGTGACGATGCTCTGCCGATCTTCGATGAAATGCTTCACGCGCGCATCCTCGCACGATCGGCCGTCATTCGCCTTCCCAGTAGTCGAGCATCGGTCCGAGCTTGCCGCGGTGATTGAAGGTCCGCGGTGCGACCTCGTCGAGATTGATGATGGGCTTCATGCGCTCGAGCGTAGCGCGGTCGAACGAGGGCCTCTTCTGCTAAGCAGGTCGCGTGCCTCGAGCGACGATGCCGAAGAAGACGAAGTCGACCCGCGCGAAGCGACATGCTCCATCGCTCCGAGAGGCGCTCGCCGCGGCCGCGCCGCCGAAGAAGCTTCCGCCCGGCCTCGACGTCGATGCGCTGCCCGACCCCGTCGGCAGCACGGGACCTCTCGAAGCAGGTACGAAGGACGCTCTCCTGTCCGCGCTCGTCGCAGGCAAGCTCCGCGGCTCGCTCGCCGAGCTCGTTCGTTCGTCGATCACGCGTGAGAGCCTCGACGCGCTCGCGCTGGCGCTCCTTCGCTTCTGGCAGTCGAAGGACTTCCACGGTCGCTACGACTGGGTGCTCGACGCCGTCGCTGCTTCCGGAGGCGACGCCAGCGTCATCGCGCTGGCGGAGCACATGGCCACGTGGCCGAAGCAGTCGGACACCGGCAGAAAGCGCGCGATCCAGGCCGTACCGACGTTGCTCGCCGCACGGACCGATACCGCGCTCCTCGCCCTCTGCGGCCTTCGGCAGACCGCGGTCGTACCGAGCGTCCTCGAGGCGATCATCGACGGGCTCGAGTCTGCGGTCGAAGAGCGAAAGACGACGCTCAGTGAGCTGTTCGACATGATCACGCCGACGCTCGGACTCGATGCGCGCGGGACGCGGACGTTCGACTACGGCGTGCGTCTCTTCACGGCGGCGTTCGACGACCACTTCGAGCCGCATCTGCGCGACGCATCGGGCCACGTGATCGAGGAGCTCCCCTTGCCCGAGCCCGGTGATGATCCCGTGCTGGCGCACGCCGCTCGCGCTACATGGTCGACGCTCTCAGCGCAGCTCCGCGAAGCGGTGAAGGTGCAGACGTTCCGCCTCGAGCAGGACATGATCGGCGGACGGCGCTGGAGCGCGCCGACGTGGACGAAGCTTCTCCGAGATCATCCGCTGCTCGTGAGCTTCACGCGCCGGCTGCTCTGGGCGATCTACGACGACGACCGGCTACGCGTCGCGTTCCGAACCGCCGAGGACCAGTCGCTCGTCGGCCTCGACGACGCCGAGGTCCACCTCCCGGAAGACGCCCGCATCGGTCTCGTCCATCCGCTTCACCTCGACGACACGTCACGCGCCGCGTGGGCGACGCATTTCGCCGACTACGAGATCATCCAGCCCTTCCCGCAGCTCGGGCGCGCGCTCCACCACGTCGCGCCCGGTGAGGAGCAGGAGACGTGGACAGCGCGCTTTGCCGAGACGACGTTCAAATCCGGAGTGCTCCGCGACGTCCTCGTGCGCAAGGGTTGGGAACGTGACCCCGCGTTCCATCGTCGCTTCTACGAGCGCACGTTCGCGCGCGACGGCGTCGTCGCGATCGCCACGATGTCGCCCGGCGTCTCCGCGGGCGCCGCGAGCTACGAAGTCGCCGACCAGACCATCCCGATGATCGAGTTCCGGAAGCGCACCGCGCGCGGCAAGTCACGGACGCCAATGGCGCTCTCCGAGGTACCGCCGGTCGCGTTCAGCGAAGCCGTGCTCGATTTCACCGAGGTGCTCGTCGAACAGGACGCGCACTGATCGTCAGCGAAGGGCTCCGACCTCGTAGAACGAGCGGCCGAACTCCTTCTCGACGAGCGCGACGAGCTCGGGAGCGAACGCGAGCGCGCGATCCTCGACGTACGTCTTGCACACGACCTTGAGCGCGAAGCGGTACGCGCCGCCTCCCGGGACGGTGTCCTTCGCGCCGTCGAACGGATTCGTGAGCGTGGCGCTTCCCTTCGACGGATCGAACGTGCGGCTGCACTCGTCGCACTCGGCGAAGATGCCGGTCGAAGCTTCGAAGGCAGGGACGACCTCGTCTCCGTCCCACTCGAACGAGAGGTCCTCCGAGCAGCGGCACTCCGTGGGGATCGCGCCGATGTGCTTCGCGACCGGATAGACGTATTCGGGCGCGCGATGGAGCTCGAGCACCCAGCCGGCGTCGCCGTCGGGCCGGTGCGAGAGCGGGTACTTCACCGGCGGGTCGTCGCTCGCGACCGGCCACACGAGCCGAATCTCCTCGCGGTCGTCGTCGGCGAGCCACTCGGTCGTGACCGTCTTCGGCAGCGCCTCCGTGCTCGCGGCGATCTTCGCGTCGACGTCGTCGCCGAACGTGTTCTCGACGGTCTTCACGGCGTAGCCGCCCGTCGCCTTCGCGTGCTCTTCCCGCTTGCCCGTGAAGCGAAGCTTATCGACGTCGCTCGGGTCGACGATCCATTTCTCGGCTCGCAGCCGCTCGAGGAGCTTCGCGACCGTCGCCGCGCTCGGAAGGAAGACGTTGCCTCTGGCGATGAGCCAGCGTTCGTAGACGCGCATGTCGGCCTCGATGCTACGAGGTCGATCCCGAGGATGCACGCGCGCTTCGCGGCCGAGTGCACGACCTTGCACTTCGAGCGCAGCGGACGGCCGAGCGCCGCGCTGTCCTGCACGGGAGGTCGCCTACTTGGACGCCGTCGGGGCGTGGCGAGCGGGTTGCAAGAGGACCGACGGCCTGGGCGGGAGGAGCCGCGAGGCAGGAGAAGGACGATCTCGGATGAAGCCAACGCGTTTGGGTGGCGTGCTCGTGGTCCTCGTGGCGGCGGGTGCACTGGGTGCCTGCGGAGGTTCGGGCGGGACGAATGGAAAGGCTCCGAATGTCGCCGGCGGAACCACCGCGGGCCCGACCGGCAGCGTCGGCTGCAAGGGCCCGTCGGCCGCCGAGTCGATGACGAAGAACGGTGAGAGCGGGACCGTCGTGCTCGCGAAGGTCGCCGGGAAGCGCGTCGCGTTCGTCGCCGACGAAGATGCGAAGGCGATCATCACGATCGACCTCGACGCGCAGAAGCAGATCGCCGAGACGCGCCTCGAGGGGACTCCCGCACAGGTCTGGATCGCGCCCGACGGTCGCGTGCTCGTGACGCTGCGGGACAAGAGCGAGCTCACTGCGCTCGCCGCTTCGCGCGCCGATGCGCCACTCGCAACGCTCTGCACCGTCGCGACTCCGCCGGACCCGATCGCGATCGCCGCCACGCCGGATCGGTCGCTCGTGCTGGTGACGAGCGGCTGGGGACAGAAGCTCTCCGCTTTCGATCCAGGCTCGCTCGCGACGAAGTTCGAGGTGAAGCTCTCGCGCGAGCCGCGCTCCGTCGTGGTCTCCGACGACGGCAGGACGGCGTTCGTCTCGCATGCGGTCGGGTCGGTCGTCAGCGCGATCGACCTCGCCGGCCCGAAGCACGAGAGCGAGGCGCTCCCGATGCGTGGCGTCGAGGCCCATCAGCTGCGGTCGTTCGTGCAACAGCGCGCGATGTTCGAGAACATGAAGAAGCGCGACCCGATGTTCGACGCCGAGGGCATGCTCGCCGCTCTCGAGCAGCAAGTGAAACAGCTGGAGCATGGACGGCCGAGCTGTCAGAGCTTCGCGCTCGCGAAGTCCGCCGCGGTGGCAGGCCGGATCTTCGCGCCCGCGGTCATGGTCGATCCCGGCGACCTCGAGCAACGCCCCGATGGGTACGGCAACGAGCAGGCGCCGACCGAGAGGCCCGCGGTCGCCGTCATCGACGAGACCGCGCGCAAACCGCTCCTCTCGAGCGTGATGCTCGGACAAGATCCGCTCCAGGTCGGCCGCAGCCGCGACGCTCGCGAGAATCGTCCCGAATGCCTCCTCCCGCGGGCGGCGGTCGTCGACGCGAAGACGAAGTCGCTCCTCGTGACGTGCTTCGGCATCGATGCGGTCATCGCGTACGACGCGACCGCCGCGAATCCCCTCGCCGCCGAGCGGCGTCGATGGACGGTCGGCTCGGGGCCGAGCGGCGTTACCGTCGATCCGGAGACCCATCGCGCCGTCGTCTGGTCGCAATTCGATCGAACGCTCTCGACATTCCCCATCCTCGACACGGAGCTCGTGGACGAGAAGACGACGCCGCTCGTCGTGCAGAAGACTGCGCTCGCGCCGCTTCGCGAGAAGCTTCCTGCGGAATACGCGCTCGGCCGCATCCTCTTCCACGCTGCCGGCGACTCGCGCATCGCTGCGGACGGCCGCGCGTGCGCGAGCTGTCATCCCGACGGTCGCGACGACGCGATCACCTGGGCAACGCCCGAGGGGCCGCGCCGCACGATCATGCTCGCTGGGCGCGCGCCCGTGAGTGCGCCCTATTCGTGGAACGGCAACGAGACGACACTCCACGGGCACCTCGGCAACACGTTCGATCGCCTGAGCGGCAAGGGCCTGCGCAGCATCGAGCTCGACGCGCTCGTCACCTACATCTCCCAGATGCCGGCCCCGCCGCAGGCTGCGCCGGCCGACAAGGCGAAGGTGGAGCGTGGGCGCGCGATCTTCACGTCGCGCGAGGCAGGCTGCTCGTCGTGTCACTCCGGCGCGAGCTTCACCGACGGCCAGAACCACGACGTCGGCAGCAAGCACAAGGCGGATCGAGGTTCGGCGTTCAACACGCCTTCCCTTCGCCTCGTCGGCGGCAGCGGCCCCTACTTCCACGACGGCCGGTACGCGACGCTCACCGAGTTGCTCACGAAGAGCGACGGAAAGATGGGCCACACCAAGCACCTCACCAACGCCGATCTCGAAGCCCTCGAGACATACCTGGGGACGCTGTGATGACGATGTCGACGACGAGGAGCTGGACGATGAAGACCACGACGACGATTCGCGCGCTCGTCTCTCTCGGTGTGCTCGCTGGTGCCGTGGCGACCGCGCACGATGCGTCGGGCGGCGAGAGCCCCGCATTCTCGGAGCTGCCCGTCGGCCAGTTCAGCGCGCCGCCGAAGAAGAAGGTCGCATTCGTCGCTGCGCGCGAGTCGGTGCCGGGGGTCTTCGTCCAGGCGCCGGAGGATGCGGCGGCGCTGCCCTACGAGCACCGGATCGTGACGATAACGACCGAGCCGCCCACCCACGACAACGACTCTCCGAGGATGACGCACGCGACGTGCATCACGGAGGCGAATCGCGTCTCGTCCGATGAGGACGACTCGAGGGGCACCGAGTGGGACGAGAACCTGTCCACGCAGTCGCACGCGTTTCCGCGAGTGAAGGACAATCCACTGTCGGGCGTCCGAGCGATCCACACCGAGCGCGTCGTCGAGCAGAACGGCTCGGCGGCGCTCGAGTGGGTCGATGCCTGGGTCGATCCCAACACGCGGGGCACTCGGCTGATCTCGAATGGGAGCCTTCCGTTGAAGCTCGTTCGCACGCCGGCGTTCGGGATGAAGGTGTTTGCCGGCCGCGACGAGCGGCCGGACGGGAAGCGGTTCGTCCAGTTCGTGGTCGTCCATCCGCCCGCCTCGGAGGTAGACCAGACGGGCCAGATGTGGGCGATGCGGGCGGACGGGGCCATCGCGCATACGAGCAGCTGCCGGCATCAGCGAATCGCCGTATCCGTCGACGACAAGAGTGGTGATGGGGCAACCGTCGTCGCGACGGTCGTTCTTCCGAAGCTCGACGCGAACGGGAAGGTCATCGACGACGCGCCTGAGAAGGCGTCCGGTTCGAGCGCGCCGCCCGCCATCGTTCCGCGAAAACCGCTGAAGAAGAGGCGCCTCGCGTTCAGGTCGCCTGCATCCGGTGACAGTGCTTCCACGGAGGAGCGCGAAGTCCGCACCCGCATGATGCACATCCAGGTCAGCGTCAGTCAGATGTCACGCGAGAAGGAGCCGCTCGTCTCAGTGAGCTCCGCGTGGGGTGGCCGAGAGCAGGTGGAGCGCGTGGTCGAGCGCTGATCTCTCCCGCGCGCGAGCTCTTCAAGCTGCTCCGCCGATGAGCGGAGGAGGCGCCGGCTCGCCGCCCGGCCGATCGGCGCGGAGCTCGCCGCAGAGCGGGACCTCGCGCCCGCCGATCCGCGCAGACCGGTAGCTCGCATCGATCACCTCGATGCAGCGGAATGCGTCATCGGCGCGGAGGTTCCTCACGTCACGACGGGCGATCGCGTCCGCGAGCTCGTCGAGCACGGAGCGGAACCAGGTTGCGTGGCTCGCGTCCATCCACCCGGACCCGACGCATGCCGCCTCCGTCTCCCAGAGCACCGCGCCGTCACGACCGATCTTCCTAGTCACGACCTCGACTTCGTCGCCTTCGACACGGACAGCGCCGCGCTCGCCGTGGATCGTGCACAATACACGGTTCATCCCGGCGGTCCACGACAGGTAGGCGCTCGCGACGCGGCCACCGGGGAAGCGCATCGTGCACGTCACGTTGTCTTCGGTATCGCCGCCGCCGAGCGCCGAGGTCATCGCGGAGACCGCCGACGGGTACGCGCTCATCCAGTCGAACGCGAGAAAGAACGAGGCGCTGCCCTCGTCCATTGCGATGCCGCCTCCTGCGACGCCGTACTCGCGACGCCAGTCGGGACGCCACTCGCCGACGCCACGAGCGTGGGTGTGCCGGAACGCCTGCAGCGTGACGATGCGCACGTCGCCGATGCGACCGGTATCGAGGACGCGACGCACGCTCTTCGCGACCGGCGCGAACATGGAGTCATGACACGGGAAGACGATGCGCTCGCGGCGCCGCGCATGCCCGAGCAGCTCCTTCGCCGACTCGAGCGACGTGGTGAGCGGGGTCTCGCAGAGGACGTCGAGTCCGTGTTCGATCGCGGAGGACGCGATCGCGCCGTGGTCACACGGTGGCGTCGCGATGTCGACGACGTCGATGGCGCCCTTCTCGGACGCGAGGAGCACCTCGTGCTCGGCGTAGACGTGCGCCTCAGGGACGAGCCGGCGCGCGAGCGCGCGCCTCGCGGCGCAGACGTCCGCGACGGCTACGAGCCTGTACGGACCGCCGCTGCGCATCGATGCGAGATACGCCGGCAAGTGTCCTCTCTCTGCGATGAGGCCGAATCCGACCAGAGCGACGCGAAGCGGCTGCATGACCCCTCCGTCGGCGTCGCTTCGCAACGCGTGAGCCACCCACAAACGCGCGGAAGCGCCGGTCGCACGACGCGCCCGCCATGCGGTCCGGGACGGAGCGCCACGCGAAGACGCGCTCGTCACGGCACGACGCCCCCGTCGCGACGTGGCGGTGAAGGCGCGGTGGCGACCACGATCGTCGCGCTGCTGGCTCGTGCTCGAGGTCCGCGTGGTTCGTCGGATGCGATCGCAATGCAGCGTCGGCCTCGTCGCCGGGATGATCCGCTGCGCGGCCGTGGTCCGCGACCCCGGCGCAGGATTCATCCAGAAGCGTGGGGATGATCTCGATCCACGGCACGCTCACGTGGCTCGTTTCCAGGCACTTCGTGATGTCGGAGGAAGTGGCACTCCCGTTGCGGTGAGCGCTCGACGTGAAAGACAACGACCTCTTCACCACCTCGACGAGCCGCTCCGGACGACGGACAGCGGGACTGATCACGCGCGCATCGATCGTCGTCATGTGTCTTGCCGGTGTCTTCGCCTGCGCCGCTGCAGAAGACCTCGTCGACGGGGACGACGACGAATCGGCGGCGGGCGACGACGGCGAGGACGGCTTCGAAGCCACGAACGACGCGCTGAAGACCGCCGGCCCGTGTGCGGGCAAGCCGATCGATCGCGCCGTGCAGTGCGTGACGGCGAAGGGCGCTCGCGTGCTCAGCTACTATCGCAGCCCGAAGGAGCAGGAGCGCGTGCGGCGCGAGAACGGCTGCAAGAACCGCTGCACCGGGATGCAGGGCTGCGTCCGCCCGACCGCAAACTGCAACTCGTCCCCGCATACGGCCTGCAAGTCGGTCGACCTCGTCGATGACGGAGCACCGCTCTCGCGCGCGCAGCTCCGTGCGTGCGGTCTCGCGAAGACGACGATGCCGCACAAGAACCACTACGACTACGTCGGGAAGTGACGAGGCGGCGTCTGACAAGCGCGAGCGTAGAACGTCTTCTCCGCGCGCCGCCAGATCGCTATTCTGACCGTGATGTCCGGCTCGAGCAGCCCGGCCAAACCGGTCCCGCGGTCCGTCGCTCTGGCGGCAGAAAAAGCACGCAGCGAGAGGATTCAGCGTCTCACGACGACGCTCGATCAGAGGCTCGAGAACCCGATCGCCGCCGTCGATGCGTTGATGGCGGAGGCCGGTGAAGGCGATCCGCGGACGGAGCTCTGGGAGAAGCTGCATGCCGCCGCCATGCGCGATGGCCTCGAAGCGGAGCTCGCGGACGCGTACACGAAGTGCCTGAACGGACCACGCATGAAGCGCCTCGCAGCAGAGGCGCAGGCCGACGTCCTCATGCACGCAGCCGACTACTTCCAGGGCGTGCGAGGTGATGCCGCCACGGCGGAGACGATCCTCGAGCGCGTGCTCGCCGCCGTCCCGGGGCATGTCGAAGCGTATGGCCGGCTGGAGCGCCGGCTCGAGAAGCTGCTCGATGCGCGCCGTCTGCTCGAGCTCTACGCGAACGTCGCGGCCGTCCCGCCGAAGCCGGTCAACGTGCTGGCGACACAGGTCTTCAATCGCGTGCTCCAGCTCGCGGCGAAGGACGAGACGCTCTCCGACGACGCGTGCCGTAAGCTCCTCGTGCTCGTGCCGACGAATCCACGCTTGCTCGATGCGCTCGAGAGCCATTGCCGATCGACGAAGCGCTCCGCGCTCGCATGCGAGCTGCTCGAATCGGCGCTGCGCGACGAGGCCTCCGCGGATGAAGGCCTGACCGTGCAGCGGCAGCAACGGCTCGTCGAGCTCTACATGGGCGAGGCCGCCCTGCCCGCACGCGCGATCGACCACGTCGAGAAGCTCCTCGAGCGCGATCCCGCCGACGCGAACATCCTCAAGGTCGCCGAGAAGCTGCTCTCGACGCGCGAGGTCGCGTCCCGCGCCGCCGCTGCGCTGCAGCTCGCCCGCCGCTCGCGCACGTCGTGATGCCGGGAAAGAATCCGCGACGTTGAACGAAGGCTGTCGACGAGTTGGCGCGAATCGTCGCCGCGCTCGAGAGAGAGAGAGAGAAGCGGTTCGACCTGCCGCTCTAGGGACGAGTGACCATCGACGCACACGCGCGAGCGTGCGTGGTCGTGGGCATTGCGCGAGCGTCTGCCAGAGCGCGCCTGCATGCGCGTGGGTTAGGCGTCCATTCGTCCCCTGGGGCGCATGCAGGTCGCAGCTTCAGGAGCGCGGGGGGCTCTGCCTCGATCGGCGCGCTGCTCGCACACGGAGGAGTGCAGCCCCAATCACTCGGGTCTGCAGTTAGGAAGCTGTCCTCGGGCGCTTGCGCGCGCAGCAGCGCAGCGCCTATCGACGGTCTCGATTTTCAGTCGCGGCGTCGGAACTGCGCGTGCATGTCACTTCGCAACGACCGATTGCGGCTTGCGCCGTTCCCTTCGCCTAGCCGAGACCGCGACGTGCGTGCGCTGGTCGCTTCTCGGCACGCGCGACGCAGTGCTTGACGAGCTTCAGGCGTAACCGTTCTTGGCCCCATGCGCGCCGTGTGAGGAGGTCGTGAGCGAAAACGACCGCGCCGGAACGCCCTCCTCTCGTGACGGGTCGCGCGCTCGGACGCGACCGCGACGGCCGGCGCCTCTCGCAAGGATCCGGACGAGCGGCTCGTTCCATCCCCGCTGGCGCGTTCGCTCGAGAGCGACGAGCGATGGGCACGACGGAGCGAGACGGAGCGAGCTTGCGCCAGCGCAAGTGACCCACCGCGTCCGCGCACGACACGGAAGGCCAGCGACGGTAAGTGCGCGGAACGTCACTTGCCCCAGCGCAAGTACGGCTCATCGCGGGCGCACCGAACCGGAGAAATCGTCGCCGATGCGATCGCGATCGTGCTCGCATCGACCTGTACGCCCCGAGCCAAGTCCGTCGACGTTGGCCGTACGGGGACGAAGCTCGGCAAGAAGCTTCCCTTGAGACGATCCTCCGCGAAGCACTGCTGATCCCGATCTAGGCCGATGAATCGATGCCGAATCGTTCGCCGGCCGAAGTAGTCCTCCCTTGGTCCGGATGCGTGGTTCGACGCCGCGCTCATCGACTTGCGCCAGCGCAAGTGACCCAGCCGCTCCGCGCACGACACGGAAGGCCAGCGACGGTAAGTGCGCGGAACGTCACTTGCGCCAGCGCAAGTACGGCTCACCGCGGGCGCACCGGAGAAATCGTCGCCGATGCGATCGCCATCGTGCTCGCGCCGCGATCGCCGTCGTGCTCGCCGCCGTCGGCTGGTGCATCGATTGCCTTGAGACACCTCACTCTGTCTCGAGCTGCAGTCGATGGGATAGCGGCTCGTCCAGCTCGACGCGTCGGGCACCGGCGGCCGCCTCCGCGCGTACGCGCCGTCGCAAGAAGACTCGTTTCGCCCCGTCGCCTCATCGCTCGCGACTACCTCACGCGAGCACGATGCCGACTGCGGCCGCCGAACGGTCGCGGTTGCGCCACGCGCTTCGCTTCTGCTCGCGGGCGATCATTCCGGTCGCGGCGGCGTGGGATGAATGCATGTGCTTCGCCGAGGATCACACTTCGCGAGGATCGGGCACTCATCTGCGTCAGCTCATGCAGTGTGACCATGCTCGTCGGCGACGCGTTTCGATATCGTCCCGCGAGCGAGGCAAGCGACGCGCGACGTGATCGCCGTCGGCTCGTCCTGGGATGAACGAAGCACCATTTCCGACGCAGTCGGTCGTTTCACAGTCACTTCCTCCACCAGCCCCGTTCCTCGAAGAACGACCAAGGAGTCAGAGCAAGCTTCGCGCTTCGCTCGCCGCGTGCAGCGCCGAAGGCCTTGCCGCCGAGGTCGTCGCGGCGTCCTTCAGCGGCGCGGTCGTCACCGCATGGGGGCTCGAGCTCTCCGCTTCGCCGGTGCTCCTCGGCGTGCTCTGGGGTTTGCCTTACTTCGGGCAGCTGCTCCAGGTTCCCGCTGCCTGGGTGACCACTCGCTTCGGGCGCAGGCGCGTCGCCATCGTGATGCACTCGCTCGCGCGGCAGATCACGCTTCCGATCGCGGCGCTTCCGTTCGTCGATCTCACCGTCGATGCGAAGCGCGCGATCCTCGTCACGCTCTTCGCGCTGTCGTCGCTGGCGGCGGTGATCGGGCACAACGCATGGCTCGCGTGGATGGGCGATCTCGTCCCGGCCCGCGTCCGTGGCGCGTACTTCGGGCGGCGGACGTCGATGTGCACCGCGGTGGCGACCATCGCATCACTGAGCATCGCCTCGGCGCTCGATGCTGGTCGCGTGCACGCCGCGCTCGGAGTGGTGCTCGCAGTGGTCGTCGTCGTTCGCTCGATCGCGGGCGTCGTCACGACGGTGCTCATGTCGAGGCAGCACGATCCGGCGATCGAAGAGCAGGCGTCTTCGCCCCGACCAACGCTCCGCGACGCGGCCATCCCGTTCGCGGATCACGCTTATCGCAGGCTGCTCGCGTACCGCGCAGCGTGGGGGATTGCGACCGGTCTCACCGCGAGCCTCGCTGCGGTGTTCACGCTGCAGGCGCTCGGGCTCGGGTTCTTCGGCGTCGCGACGTACGCCGCCGTGATCGCCGGTCTGCGCGTCGTCACGACGCCGCTATGGGGACGCACGCTCGATCGCGCCGGCGGACGACCGGTCCTCGTCATCTGCAGCCTCGGCGCTGCTGCAAGCTCGCTCGCGTGGGTCGGAGCGACGACGGGCGCCGCGTGGCTCATCTGGATCGACGCGATCGTGTGCGGGCTCTTGCTCGGCGGACAGGAGCTCGCCGTCTTCACGTTGCCGCTTGCGGCCGCGCCGAGCGAACGTCGCCCGCTCTTCGCGGCGGCGAGCGTGATGGTCGGAGGCGTTGCGTATGGCGCGGCATCCGTCGTGGGCGGCGCGCTCGCGACGTCGATGTCCGTCCGCACGCTGCTCCTGGTCTCGGTCGGTTGGCGCGTCCTCGCGACGCTCCTTGCGACGCGCGTCGACGAGCCACGCGGGCGCCGCGCGCCGGACCGCGTGACGATCGGCACGATCGATCGCGAGGCGCGCGCGAGCGTCCCCTGACTGTTCGGTGCGCTAGAACGCATCTCGTCACCGAGATGCGTTCGAATGAGAAAGGTCTCTGCGCATCGAACACACCTCCGGCCTCGAGCGAAATCGGGCTCGCTCGCCTCAGGCGAGGCCGATTTCGCGCGCCGGACGTTGTGAGATGCGCGCGGGCTACCGAACCACCGACTGGCAGCCGAAGAGGACGTCGATCTTCGGCGGCGCGTCGCCGCCCTTCGACTGTGCCCCTTCGCACGACGTCGGGCAGAGAATGACCTTCGTCGGCGCTTTCGGGTTGTCGTAGTACCAGCCGGCGCCGTTCCCGCATGCGGCCTCGTTCGCGACACGCGGAACGACGACCGCCGGGTTCGTGCCGTCGGTCACGCGCACGTTGACCGCCTCGGGATCGAGGAGACCGCCGTCAGCTTTCGGCATCGCGAGCTCGCAGGCGATGCGCGACGTCGTCTCGACGGCCTTCGCGATGTCGTCGAAGAACGGTCCCCACGCCGAGGCGCCATCGCAGAGCTTCGCGCGCACGCCGCCGGTCTTCTTGACGAGCTGCGTGTAGACCGCGCCCGACTTGGCGGGCTGCGTGTTGTTCGGGTAAGTGCAGCGCACGGTGGGATCGGTGGGCGATCCCCAGCCGTAGATGCCGTTGAAGAGGTAGCCCTTGAACTGATCCCCTCGGCTCGGGTGCAGCACGCCGGGCGGGAGCGTCGTCGAGCTGAGGGGGTCGGGATTCGCGCCTCCGTCGAATGTCTCGAACAACGTGGCGTTGAGGCGCGAGTCGTCGTCCGTCACGACGACGATCGTCTTCGTCGCGTTCGCCCGGAGCACCTGGGCCCAGGGCTCGCTCCCGCGCTTCTCGGTCGGCGTGTAGCCGGCCGTCTGATCGAGCGTTCCGAGGAACTGCTCGAGCGGCTGCGTGCTGAGCACGTCCATCGACGCGTGGAAGAAGCTCGGGCCGTTGGCGCAGTTGGCTCCGCCGAGCGGAGGCGGGATGCAGATCGGATACGTCTTATTGGCCGGTGTCGTCCCGCGCTTCGAGAGCATCACGACCTGGTAGTCGATGCCCTTCGAGCCGATGAGGGTCGCGAACGCGTTGAGCCCCGCCTGCACCTCGGCCACGGCGGGCTGCATGCTCGAGGAGTTGTCGACGATCCAGATGATGTCGACCGGAAGGCGCTCGCGCGTCGCCTCGACCGCGGTCGCCGCGCACGTCTGGAAAGCGGCGTCGCCGGAGTCGAACATTCCGGCATCGAAGTCGCCGCCGAAGTCGCCGGCGGGCGGCGCCTCCTGCTCCTCCTCGGGCGTGGCGACGTCGTCGCTCGTGGTTTGAAAACCGGCTCGACTCGCAGCGTGCGAGCAAGCGAATGGGCCGATCAACGCGAGAGCGGTGAAGGCGATGCGAAGACGCGTGACCATGACGACCCTTCCAGTTGAACGAGCAATCCCCACAAGAAACGTAGCGTATCTCTCACTGACAGTCGCTCGGCGCGCCGGGCGTGCCTTTGTCGGATCCGGCGGTCCAGGGGTTCGACGACTTGCACCAGCTCCCAGCAATTCCCGCGCCCGCGTACGTGAGCGTCTTCAGCTGGATGGACTGTCCGTCGGCGGCGTTCCCGAGGCCGAGCTTTCCGTACCTCGCCTGTGCGATCTCGGTCGTCCCGTCGAAGAGGAGGATCGCCCCGCTGCCGCTGTTGCCGAGCTGGACCTGGTTGGCCACGAGGGTGCCGGCGCCGTAGTCGTACACGATGACCTCCGTCGGGACCTTCGCCGCCATGGCGCCCGAGGTCTTCCTCGCGAGAACGACGTACGCCCCGGGAGCGATCGAGATCCCAGGTCCGATGGTGTGCGAGTGCACCGGGCTGGCGCCGTCCTTCAATACGAGGCCGCTGAGCAAGCGTGGCGTCGCCGCGGTGTTGTGGATCTCGATCCACTCCTGAACCGTCTCGTCGCCGGACGGGTTGTACATGACCTCCGAGATCACGACCTCGCCCGGCAGGGGCTTCGTCGCCGTCGAGCCTCCGGCGTCTCCCGCATCGATCCCGGGGTCCACTCCAGCGTCGCTGCCGGCATCCGTCTTGCCGCCATCGCCCGCGTCCGCGTCGCCGGCGTCCGTCGAAGCGTCGTCGCCGTCGTCTCCGGGGCTCGAATCGGAGTCGTCCGAGCTGCCGTCTGGCGTGTCGCCCGTGCTCGAGCTGTCCACGCCCGGACGCGCGTCCTTCTTCCCGGCGTCGGTCGCGGCATCGAGCTCCGACGTGCT
The DNA here is from genome assembly GCA_023402175.1 of Pseudomonadota bacterium. Classification (GTDB taxonomy): domain Bacteria; phylum Myxococcota_A; class Polyangia; order Polyangiales; family Polyangiaceae; genus Labilithrix. The sequence goes on from JAEXCN010000227.1 coordinate 54,817, forward strand.
GTCGTAGTCGGGGTCCACGCTCTCGGCGCATCCGAGAACGAGAGCCGCCGTCGCCGTCGACAGCAGCGCGACGTAAGCGAGAGCGGAGGACCGAGACCAACGACGCATCTACAAGTGTTATCGGCTCGTCGTCGTCGGCCATCAAGACCGGTCACCGATCCGTGGCGTCTCCGATGTCGATTTTTCGTGGCGCACGCGCGCGCGTTTCCATGACGTTTCAGAGCGTATTTCGAAATCGAAACGAGACTTTCGATTTCGAACGATCGACCCTCCCGACCCATCCCGTCGATTGCTACTGATGGCGGCTCGTCGAGCGCAGGTCGCAGCGGCACCGAGCCGATCCCCACGGACGCAGCGAGCCCCATGAGAGGCCTGAAAAAGCGGCATTTCACGCGCTCCGCGATGAATCGCGTCCCCGGCTCCGGGAAGGTCTAGCATGAGCTTCGCATGCCGACCTTCGACGAACAGATCCAAGAGATGCGCCGCTGGTTCGACCTTCCCCGCTTCGCGGGCATTCGCCGGCTGTACACGCCGCGCGAGGTGGTCGAACAGCGAGGGACGATACGCAACGACTACACAGTCGCCCGCGAAACCGCGTTCGCATTCCATGCGCGGCTCCGCGAGCTCTTCGAGACGAAGCAATGCATGACGTCGTTCGGCCCGTACTCCCCCGGCGAAGCCGTCGCGATGAAGCGCATGGGGATCGAAGGGATCTACGTCGGCGGCTGGGCGACGAGCGCCAAGGGCTCGGCGGACGAGGACCCCGGCCCGGACCTGGCGAGCTATCCGCTGAGCCGCGTGCCCGACGAGGCGCATGGCATCGTGCGCGCGCTCCTCACGGCCGACAGGAACGAGCACTACCTGCGCCTTCGGATGACCGAAGAGCAGCGCAAGGCGACGCGTCCCGTCGACTACCGCCCGTTCATCATCGCGGACGCCGACACCGGTCATGGCGGCGACGCGCACGTACGCAACCTGATCCGCCGATTCGTCGAGGCGGGCGTGCCCGGCTACCACATCGAGGACCAGAAGCCGGGCGTGAAGAAGTGCGGGCACCAGGGCGGCAAGGTGCTCGTCGCCGAGGACGAGCAGATCAAGCGCCTCAGCGCAGCGCGCTTCCAGCTCGACATCATGCAAGTGCCCGGCATCATCGTCGCGCGCACGGACGCCGAGTCGGCGACGCTGCTCGACGGGCGAAGCGACGAGCGCGACCAGCCGTTCATCCTCGGAGCGACGAACCTCGCTACACCGACGTTCCGCATCGCCTTCCTCGCCCTATTGCGCGGGCTCCATCGCCGTGGGGTCGAGGAGCTCACCGGATATCAGGTCTACGCGACGAGCGAAGAGGAGTACGCCGCTGCCGATGTTTGGCTCGCGCGTACCGGCCTCGCCGCGCTCTACGACGATGCCGTGAAGCAGTACGAGAAGTCAGGTCGTTCCTCGCCGGACGCCGCGCTCGACAAGGTCTTCGATCGCTTCGTCGACGTCTGGCAGGTCGAGGCGAACGTGAAGACGTATCGCGAGGCGGTCGCCGAGGCGATTCGCTTCCGCGCCGGAGAGGGCGTGAAGCTCGCGATGACCGAGAGCGAATGGCTCGACTTCGCGAAGAACGCGTCGTTCCACCAGATCGGCGTGAAGGCAAAGTCGCTCGGCCTCAGCGTCGTCTGGGACTGCGAGCACGCGAAGACGCCCGACGGCTACTACCAGGTCCGCGGCGGCATCGAGTACGCGATCGCGAAGTCGCTCGCGGCCGCGCCGTACGCCGACGTGCTCTGGATGGAGACGAAGACGGCGGACCTCCACGACGCGAAGATCTTCGCCGACGCGATCCACGCCGTCTTCCCCGACCGCATGCTCGCGTACAACCTGTCGCCGTCGTTCAACTGGGACAGCACGGGGATGACCGACGAGCAGATGAGGCGCTTCCCCGAGGAGCTCGGGAAGCTCGGCTTCGTCTTCAACTTCATCACCTACGGCGGCCATCAGATCGACGGCCTCGCGGGAGAGGAGTTCGCGACCGCGCTCCAGCAGGACGGCATGCTCGCGCTCGCGCGGCTCCAGCGAAAGTTCCGTCTCCTCGAGTCTCCCTATCGCACGCCGCAGACGCTCGTCGGCGGCCCGCGCGCCGACGCCGCGCTCATGTCGCTCTCCGGACGGACGGCGACGACGAAGGCGATGGGCGTCGGATCGACGCAGTTCCAGCATCACATCCAGATCGAGGTCCCGCCGAAGGTCTTCGCAGGATGGCTCGACATCTGGGCCAAGCATCACGGCATCACCGCGAAGCTCGAGGTGACGCTGAAGCCGATCAGCGCCGGCTCGCAGGTCCTCGAGCTGTGCGTGTCCTCGGGCGGCGCGAAGGCCGCGAACGTAATCTTCGAGCCGATCCAGGATCGACAGGGAAGGAGCATCCTCTCGGTCCGCGATCAGAACACGTTCGACGCGAGCCTCCGGAAGAAGCGCCTGATGGCGCTCGCCCAGCTGTTCTTGATCCATCGTTACAAGATCGACTCGATCCACTATCTGACGCCGACGGAAGACAACCAGCGGCAGACCGAGGCGATGAAGAAGCGCGGGATCTTCAGCTCGGTGAACAACGAGGTCGGGCAGATCATCGTCGCGGACGTGAACAAGGATCGGGTGAAGGCGCTCCTCGATCCCGATCGCGCCGCTCTCACTGCGCTCATCGCGGAGAAGTAGCTCTCGGGCGTGCGGTCGTCGGAGGCTCGCCCTCCGGGCCGCACGTCGGCATCGCATGGCCGGAAAGCGCCGCGATCTCGGTCGCGGCGTGCCTGCCGGAGACCGGCACGTGGCGTGCTCGGGCGCGCCGCGAGGAAATGGCCATGAACATTCGAGCTATGGCTCTGTCGATCCCCTGCGTGCTCGGCGCCTGCGTGCTCGCAGCGTGCGGCGGTTCGAAGCAGCGATCCGCGGTGCCGTCGACGGCTTTGCCTACCGTGACGAGCGGCGGAATGGAGCGTGCGGGCGAGAGCATCGCGGTCGGCGAGGAGATCGCACGCACGTGCAACATACACGCAAGCGACATCACGACCGCGCCGAAGTACGATTTCGACAGGAGCGATCTCCAGCCAGGCGATCGCGCGACGCTCACGAAGATCGCCGAGTGCCTCACGAGCGGGCCGCTGAAGGGCCGCGCGGTGAAGCTCATCGGCCGTGCGGATGCGCGCGGCGAGTCAAACTACAACATGGCGCTCGGCGCGCAGCGCGCCGGCGGCGTCGCCGACTACCTCGCGCATCTCGGCGTCGCGCGTGCTCGTCTCGACATCACGTCGCGTGGCGAGCTCGACGCCGTCGGCGTCGACGAAGGCGGGTTCCAGGCCGATCGTCGCGTCGATATCGTGCTCGCCCGCTGAGCGACGTCGTGCTCGCCCGCGGGTCGAGCCGCAGCGCGATTGCTGCGCCCCGCACGTCATGGATGCGCTTGTCCGGTTCTTGCTCTCGCGCTCGCTCGGCTCGAGACGAAGGAGAACCGGATGACGATCACGCGACGTTCGGGGCGCACGTGCGCGCTCGCCGCAGGCCTCCTCTTGTACATGATCCCGTCGTGCAGCTCGGAGACGAACCCGCTGTCGGTGGTGTGCTGCACCGAGTTCAAGGTCGGAGCGGACCTCTCGACGACGGACTTCGGGCTCGAGGGCGAAGTGCGCGGTCGATTCGTCGCGTTCGCGCAAGCTGCGGCCGACCTCGCCGCAACCGCTTCGAGCGCGCTCGCCGACGTGCAGGCCGCTTGCCGTAACATCGCGTTCGAGCTCGGAGCGCCCGCAGCGGACATCGCCGCCGCCGACCAGCGCCCCGATCGCGATCGCACGACCGAGCTGTGTCGCCTCGCCGTCGCGCAGATCAAAGGCAAGGTCACGGCGCGCGCTCAGCTCGACGTCGCGTACCAGCCGCCCGTCTGCCAGATCTCCGTGCAGGCCGCGGCACGCTGCGAGGGACAGTGCACCGCCAAGGGCGCATGTGACGTGAAGGCGAACCCGCCGGAGTGCAAGGGCGGCCGCCTCGAGATCGTCTGCAAGGGCGAGTGCACCGCAAAGGCCGGCGCCACCTTGCACTGCGAAGGCACGTGCACCGGCAATTGCCAGGGCTCGTGTACCGCCCAGGGCGGCGTGCGCTGCAACGGACGGTGCGACGGGACGTGCACGGCCGAGGGCGGCGGCGGCGGCGATGCGTTCGACGCGCAGGGCAACTGCATCGGCATCTGCAAGGGCACATGCTCGTCCACGCCCCCCGGAGTGAAATGCGAGGGCGCGTGCAACGGACAATGTGATGCCGCCTGCCGTGCCGAGGCGAACGCCACCGTGACGTGCGACGGCAACTGTGCCGGCGACTACGAGCCGCTTCGCTGCACGGGCGGGACGCTCGAGAGCAAGTGCGACGTCGACGCGAAGTGCAAAGCGAACTGCGAAGCGAGCGCATCTGCACGTGCAGATTGTCAGCCGCCGTCCGTCGTCATCACCGCACGCGCAGGGCTCGACGCCGAGGTCGGACGTTACCTGCAGGTGCTCGAGGCGAACCTCGGGCCGCTCATCGTACTGCTCAAGGCGCGCGGACAGACGTTCGTCGATCTCGTCGGTCAGGTCGCGACCGGAGCAGGCGCGACGGGGTCCGCGGCGGTATCGGGCGAGCTCAACGTGCGAGCGAGCGCATGCCTCGTCCCGATCGCGGCGACGATCGGCGAAGCGGCGGCGAACGCGCGCCTCTCGGTCCAGGCATCGGGCGACGTTCTCGGCGCGGTCGGTGTCCGCTGAGGTCCACTCCGCTGAAGATCCATCCCGACGAAGAACATCGCGGCTCATCGGACGATGGACGCCCGCTCGCGAAGAGAGGATCCGAACGATCACCATGGTCGTTCGGGCCTCGCGACGATTCGCCGTGATGTCGGCGACTTCTCCGTTCGCTGGTTCATCCCCGATCCGATTTGCGGGTGTGGGGCCGCAAGCTTGGATCGAGCACAGCCGCTCGTCGCGCGGAGAAAGCGCACGCTCGATCGTGGTGTGTCCGCGTCCGCGATCGGCACGCGCGCTGCAGTGGGGCACGCATCGCTTGGGGGGAGAAAGCGGATTTACGATGCACCTGCCGCTGTACCGCATCGTTGAAGGTCGAAGGCCGGTTGGCCTGGAGAAGCCGGAGTCCGCGGAGAGCGCGACGTCCTCCGGCCGCGTGCTCGGTTCTTACTTTGCGGAGGCCGCGTACCTCGAAGCAGCGAGCGCGGTCGCGTATGCGCGCCTCGGTCGCGAGCTCGAGCTCCACGGAGCTCCCGATCGGCTCGTGGAGGGCTGCGGCCATGCGCGAGTCGCCGAGCTCCGTCACGCTCGTCTGCTCGGGCGTCTCGCCGAGCGCTTCGGGGTTCACCCCATGACGCCGGAGTCAGAGCGTCTCCCGGTCCGCTCCCTCGTCGACATCGCGCTCGTCAACATCGTCGAAGGGTTCGTTCGGACGACGTACGGCGCGACGGCCGCGCAGTTCCGAGCCCGCTCCGCGGAAGACGCGGACATCCGCGACGTCATGGAAGAGATCGCGCGCGACGAGGTCGCCCACTCCGAGCTCGCGTTCACGATCGCCGTGTGGCTCCAGGCGGAGATCGATCCCGTCGAAGGTGTCTGGGTCGAGAGCGCGATGCGCCAAGCGGTCGTCTCGCTCGCCCGCGAGCTGGATGTCGAGGTCGCGCCCGAGCTGACGGAGATCGCCGGCGTGCCCAGCCGCATCGACGCGCTCGAGATGTGGAGCACGCTCTCGAAGCGCGTCTGGCACGGTCTCGCCGACCGCGTGTGGAACGCGGCGCTCTGGTTCGACGCTGCCTGACGGGCTCGTTTCGCGAACGTCCTCGGCACCGCGCGAGCTCGTGCGCACCCGTCGCGTCCTCTCGAGGTCCTCTCCTGCCCGGCGCTTGCATGCCGCCGCGAGAAGGAGGTTGTCGCGAATGCCTACGCGCATCAGTCACTTGAACTGCATGTCGTTCTGCCCGCCGGGACGGCGCTTGTTCGACGGGCGCAAAGGAGCACGGGGCCCCGCCCTCCTCTCGTGCCACTGTCTGCTGCTCGAGCTCGCAGACCGGCTCGTGCTCGTCGACACGGGCTACGGCGTCCAGGACGTACGCCATCCGCGAGCGCGTCTTCATCCGCTGTTCCTCGACGTGCTCTGTCGACCTCGACTCTACGAGCCCGCCACGGCGCTCCGGCAGATCGAGGAGCTTGGCTACCGCGCCGAGGACGTCTCGGACATCGTCCTCACCCACCTCGACTTCGACCACGCCGGAGGTCTCGACGACTTCCCGCGCGCTCGTGTCCACATGCTCGCTTCGGAGAGAGCGGCTGCCACGGCACAACGGACGTGGCTCGACCGCGCGCGCTTCCGCCCGGTGCAGTGGACGAGCAGCCTCGAGCGATGGCGCACGTACGAGCCGACGGGCGAGCGGTGGTACGGGTTCGAAGCGGCGCGAGGGCTCGAGGGGCTACCGCCCGAGATCCTGCTCGTGCCGCTCATCGGCCACACGTACGGGCACGCGGGCGTGGCGATCCAGCGCGAGAGCGGAACATGGATGCTCCACACCGGCGATGCGTACTTCTTCCGAGGCGAGATGGACCTCCAGCGACCGCACTGCACGCCGGGGCTGCGCTTCTACCAATGGTTCATGGAGGTGCACCGCGGCAAGCGACTGATGAACCAGGAGCGGCTGCGCGAGCTCGTGCGTGATCAAGGCAATCATGTGCAGGTGTTCTGCGCGCACGACGTCGTCGAGTTCGAGCGCATGCGAAGCATCAGCGCGGCCGCGCCGGCTCCGCAAGAACACGGCGTGGTTCAGCCGCATCTCCGGCCCGGTCTCGCTTAGGAGCCGACCATTCGGGTTGACGGACAGGGCGGACGACTTACGTTTTTGTTCCGCCGCGAGAGACGCCATGGGCGATCCGCGGCCGGGCTCGAACCGAGCGCGAGCCCAACGTTCAGGGTCGCTGGCGGCCGGTCGCATCGAGCGCGCAGGTCGTGCTCGCTTCGACGAGCGCGCGAGAGCCATGAAGCTCCGCGCCTCCGCCGCCGACGCCCTCGCGTCAACACGCACGTCGAATGGCTCGACGTGCGTGTCCGTCGCTCGACTGTCGAGTCGGTTCGGGCGACCGCACGAGCATCGCTCGCGAACTATGTTTGGTCCCTGCCAATGCCCGGAGGCGAGAAGCACGCAAGCTCCATCCTCGAGAGCATCACGGAAGCGTTCTTCGCTATCGATCGCAGGTTCTGCTTCTCGTACGTCAACCGCGCCGCCGAGCTGCTCCTCCGACGCTCCCGGAAGGACCTCATCGGGAAATGCCTCTTCGAGGTGTTCCCGGGCGCGCGCGGAACGAAGTTCGAGCAATGTTATCGGGAGGCGCTCTCGGGCACGCGCGCGGACTTCATCGAGTACTTCGCGCCGCACGATCTCTGGTACGAGGTGCATGCGTATCCGTCGTCCGACGGAGCTTCCGTCTTCCTTCAAGACGTGTCCGAGCGGCGCCACGCCGAGGAGGACTACCGCCGCCGTCGCGAGCAGATGGAGCTCGTCGTCCGCGGCGCACGCGTGGGCATCTGGTATTGCCCGCTGCCGTTCGACGAGCTGATCTGGGACGGCACGGTCAGAGAGCACTTTCATGTGTCGCTCGACGAGCGAATCACCCTCGAGACGTTCTACGAGCGACTTCATCCGGACGACCGCGAGCGGATGCGCGCGGCCATGGACGCGGCGCTCGCCGGCGGTCCGGCGCTCGACATCGATTTCAGGACGGTGGCGCGAGACGCGAGCTCGACGAAGTGGATCCGGGCGATCGGGCGTGCGCTCTTCGACAAGTCAGGAGCGCCGCTCCGCTTCGACGGGATCACGATCGACGTCTCCGACCGCAAACGCGCGGAGCTCGCGATGCAGGCCAGCGAGGAACGCTATCGCCTCGCGACCCGAGCGACGAACGACGTCATCTGGGACTGGGATCTCGCGACCGGGCACATCCGGTGGAACGAGTCGCTCGAGGCGAGGTTCGGACACGCGCTCACCAACCACTCTGCGAGCGGTGGATTCTGGATCGAGCACATCGATCCAGCGGACCGCGTACGCGTCCTGACGGGGATTCATCGCGCGATCGACGACCCCGACGTCGAGCACTGGGCCGACGAGTATCGCTTCCAGCGGGCCGACGGTACGTACGCCGACGTCCTCGATCGCGGCTTCGTGCTCCGCGACGCGTCCGGCACGGGCGTGCGAATGATCGGCGCCATGCAAGATCTCACCGAGCGCAAACGCGTCGAGCGCGAGCGCGAGCGGATGATCGAAGCCGAGCGCGCTGCCCGGAGCGAGGTCGAGCGACAGAGTCGTTTGAAAGACGAGTTCCTGGCGAGCCTGAGTCACGAGCTCCGGACGCCGCTCAATGCGATCCTCGGTTGGTCGCAGATCCTGCTGTCGCGCGAGCCGAAGTCCTCCGACGCGATCCGCGGGCTCGAGGTCGTCGAGCGCAACGCGCGTGCACAGGCCGCGATCGTCGACGAGCTCCTCGACATGAGCCGACTCATGTCCGGCAAGGTGCGGCTCGACGTACGACCGCTCGACGTGCGTGAGGTGATCACCGCCGCGGTCGATACCGCTCGCCCGGCCGCGGAAGCGAAGAAGATCGCGCTCCGCTCGAAGATCGCGTCGCAGACGGAGCTCTGGGTCTGCGGCGATCCCGGACGACTGCAGCAGGTGCTCTGGAATCTGCTGACGAACGCGATCAAGTTCACGCCGCGCGGGGGACACGTCTGGGTCGATCTCGAAGGCTCCTCGTCGAGTATCGACATCCGCATCTCGGACACCGGCGAGGGCATCCGTCCCGACTTCCTGCCGTACATCTTCGAGCGTTTTCGGCAGGCCGACGCGAGCTCGACACGGCGACACGGCGGCCTCGGCCTCGGTCTGTCGATCGTCAAGCAACTGGTCGAGCTCCATGGCGGCTCCGTGATGGGCACCAGTCGTGGCCTCGGTCTCGGATCGATGTTCACCGTCTCGCTCCCGGCGCTTCCGGCCGACATCCGCGTGAGAGTCGGGGAGCGCGATGCGAGCGCGCCGGACTCGGGGCGTTGTTGCAACAACGAGGATTCGACGGCGGCGGGGCAGGTCGCATCGCAGCTCGACATCGCCGGCCTTCGCATCCTCGTGGTGGACGACGACCTCGATGCGCGGTCGTTCGTCTCGCAACTGCTCCAGGATCGCCAGGCCGTCGTCACGACCGCGGCCAGCGCCGCGGAAGCCATGGCGTTGCTCGAAAGTGGGGCGAAGTTCGACGTGCTCGTCAGCGACATCGGAATGCCGGGAGAAGACGGCTACTCGCTCATCCGGCGCGTCCGCGCGCTCGGGAGAGGTCGGGGCGGCGACATCCCGGCGATCGCGCTCACGGCCTATGCACGCGCGGAGGACCGAGTGCGCGCCGTCGCGGCCGGGTTCATGATGCACGTCGCGAAGCCGCTCGAAGCTGCCGAGCTCATCACGATGGTGGCGGGCGCCGCGGGCCGAACCGCGCTGACCGCGTGAGCGAAGGGGTGCAGAACGACGACGAATCGGAATCCGAGCCCGAGCCCGAGCCCGTGACCGCGCCCGACATGTTGGACGTCGGCGGTCGGGGCCGACGGTACATCGACTCGGTCTCGAGTTCCTTGTACTTCCCGAACGAGTGATTCAGGGGGTTCGGAAGGTGCTCGAGCGCGTCGCCGCGACGCTGGTGAACCTCGCGCAGCCTCGAAGTCTGTTGAATTCGGGCTCGGTCACGGGCCCGGGCTCGGGCTCGGGTGTCCGGCCAGGGTACACACCCGTGATCAAATTCGTAGCCCGAACGGGTGACGATGCCGATTTGGTCATGAACGAGCGGCCCTGAGCGCATTTGACGGCATTCGAGAAAGGACTTGCTCGTGAGCGAAATGTCCCCGCTTGCCGTCTCCGTCGCCCCCCTCGCCTCCGTCGCCCCCCTCGCCCCCGAACCGACGATGGACGTCCGCGCGGAAGTGCGCGCGTTCGAGCGCGAACGCATCATCGCGGCCCTGGCCAGGAC
>JAEXCN010000240.1 GCA_023402175.1 Pseudomonadota bacterium
GCCGTGATGGCTGCCGACGGCGACGACGCGATCACGATCGGCTTTCCGCTCGTCACCTTCGTACAGCAGGGCAGCGCGCGCGCTGCACCGTTGTTCTCACGTGGCGGCGGGCGCGCGCGATGGCGGATCGGTGACGCCCCCTGGTACCTTCCGGCGGCCGCTCACAGCGGAGCGACGTTTCCTCTTCCCGACGCGCTCGTGCTCGAGCTCGGCGGAGACGACGCGTACACGCTGCACGCCGGAGTGTGGCACTTCCTCTTCGGGCTCGACGGCGATGCGCTCGGCTCGATTTCGAATGCTGGCCGTGCGGGGATCGGGGAGCTCGTACGAGCCGCGACGCGCGCGCTCGAGTCCGGAGGCGAGGACGCCGAGCCGGAGCCGCCGGCGACCGGACCTCTCACACGCGAGGACCTCGACGCGCTCGGCGAGGCCGCGATGCGTCGTGCATCACCCGCGCGCGCGCTCCGCTGCCATCCGCACGGGCTCGCGATGCTTCCGCCGCGCGGCGATCCGACGAGCGCGCTGAGGACCGATCTGCACGCCGTGATCGACGAGCCGCTTCCGCCACGCGGGCCGCTCGCCGTCTATCTGGGCGCGGCCGCGGCGTCTCCTCGCAAGAAGGAGGTCTTCACGTCGGGAAAGATCCCGCCGACGCCGTCGCAGCTCGAGGCCGCACGCGCGTTCGAAGGAGCAGAAGACATCGTCGCGGTATGCGGGCCGCCCGGCTGCGGCAAGACCGCGCTCCTCCATCACGTCGCCGCGCAGACCGTCGTGGCATGCGCGCTCGGCGACGTATGGTCGAGCGCACCGTCACGCAGCGCGCCGTGGTCGCTCGTCGTGACGAGCACGAACAACGCCGCCGTCGACAACGCGCTCGCGCCGTTCGTCGCGGGGCCTGGCTTGCCCGTCGGGATCCGGCTCGGAAATCGGCGCACGCTTGCCGAGACGACCGCCGTCGCGCTCGCATCCGCGATGACGGCCCTCGAAGGAGCGGGCGAGATGTCACTCGCGGACGCGCGTGCAGCGTTCGAGGGGCGCGCTGCGCCGGTGCGGGCTTTCCTTCGCGAGCGCGAGGCCTCGCGCAAGGCGCGGAAGTCGGCGTCGGAGCGCCAGCACACCCTCGAGCGCCGAGCTGCGGAGCTCCGCGATGCGCTCGCGCAGATCTCGGATGATGCATCGCCGAATGTCGGGCTCGCGGATCTCGACGCAGCAGCGACGGCGCTCCGCGAGCACGCCGAAGCGGCGGCGCGAGTCGCGCCCCTTCACCTCGAGGGCAAGAACGCTTCGGTCGCCCGCGCGTGCGAGAAGTGGACGCGCGCGAACAAGCTGCGAGCGCCACGAATCGAGCCGGTGCTCGCCACCCTCGGGCTCAAGGTGCCGTTCGGAGATCTCGATCCCACGCGTGCATGCGAGGACATCGACCGCCAGCGCGCGGCGATGCAGGCCGCGATCGCGTCGCTCGCCACGGCGCGCTTACGGCTCACCGCGCCGGCGATGCGGAGCGAGCTCGCCGCCGTGACTGCAGAGCTCGGCGCCGGCGACACCAAGGAGCCCGCGCCTCCGCTCGATCCTGGGCTCTACGACGCGGCGCTCGCCGTTCGCGATGCGTGGGCGCGCGCGCATCGGAAGGTGCTCCTCGAGCGGCTCGCTGCTGCGCGCAACGCAGCGGGTGGGGAGTGGACGGGTGGGCGAGCCAAACCGCTGCCACTGGTGCTGCGCGAGCTCGCGCCGCTGTTCCCGATCGCGGGATGCACGCTCCTGTCGATGCGCGGTAGCTTCCCGCTCGAGCGCGACGTCATCGATCGCCTCGTCATCGACGAGGCCGCGCAATGCGCGCCCATCTACGCCGCGCCCGCGCTCGCACGCGCGCGGCGCGCGATGTTGACGGGAGACACCGCGCAGCTCCCACCTGTTTACACGCTCGATCCCCGCGTCGACGAGCGTCTCGCTCGCGGCCTCGACGAGGCTGCCGTCGCCCCGTTCAGGATGAGCGCCGCGTCGACGTCGTCCGCGCAGGCGGCGGCGGAGCCGCGCTCGCGGACGCGGCTGTCGCTGACCGAGCACTTCCGCTCGCAGCACGAGATCGTCTCACTGGCCTCGCGATGGAGCGGCTACGCCCTCGACGTGCGCACGCCGCGGCGATCGCTCGCGCATGTCTCGCCTCGGCTCGGAGCGCCTGTCATCGCGCTCCCAGTGCACGGCGTCGGCGCGCGCGCTCCCGAAGGCGTCGTCAACGAGGCCGAAGCGGCATGCGCGATCGAGCTCGTCGCAGAGCTCGTCGCCGACGGCATCGCGCCCTCGGACATCGCGGTGCTGACACCGTTCGTCGGCCAATCCGTCCGCATCGAGCGCGAGCTCGTCGCGCGGGGACTGCTCGCGCGCGACGGCGTGCTCGTCAGCACCGTGCACCGATTGCAGGGCGGAGAGCGACGAGTCGTCGTCTTCTCGGTGGCTGCCACCGAGAAGCGCCACCTGCGATGGCTCGGCGAGCGGCCTCATCTTCTCCACGTCGCGACGAGCCGCGCGCAAGACCACCTCGTCGTGCTCCTCGACCCGTCAGCCGCTGCACGAGAGCCCGCGCTCGCCCCGCTTCGCGAGGTGCTCGGCGACGTGTGACGGATCGACCGTCGCTCCTGCCCGCGCTCTCCGTCCTCGCCGGCAGAGCTTGCCGAGCATCGTCGAGCTTCGCGAACGGTTTGCTTCCGGCGTCCGATCGTGCCGAGACTCCGGTCTCGCACGAAGCCACTCGCACGAAGCCACTCGCACGATGAACAGCCTACGCCAACGCGTCTACACGACTCCGGCCGGAGTCACCCTCTGCGCGCTCGACGTCGTCGCCGACGGAGCCGCGCGAAACTTCGTGCTCCAGATCGGCGAAGCGTTCTTCCACGGCTTCGTGGTGCGCAAGGGCAACGACGTCTTCGGCTACGTCGACCGATGCCCGCACCAGGGATTGCCGATGGCGAAGGCGCTCGACGCTTACCTGACTCCGGACGGGAGCCTCATCCACTGCGCCTGGCACGGAGCGCTCTTCCGGATCGACGACGGCGCATGCATTGGCGGCCCGTGTCCGGGCGCAAGGCTCACGCCCTGGCCGGTCGTCGTCGACGACGGTTTCATCAAGACGGCGTAGCTGTCTCTCGGCGGGCAGGCTCGGGCGCGGCGAGTTGCTCGGCGAGCATGCTGAGGACATCGAACGCGTCGGCCTGATCGAGCACCAACGTGTGCTTCGTTCCGTCGGACCAGGACAGCGTCGACGCCGTTGCCTGCCACGTTCGTCCGATGTCGTCCGTCACGTCGATCGTTTGTCCTCGCAGAAGACGCGTCGCGAGCTCGAAGGCGATCTCGTCGGGGTGCGCTTCACCGGCAGCTGGTGTCATCGACATTCGCGGGCGCCTACGTACCGCGAGCGCCGTTCCATTTCCACGGCGTATTCCAACGAGGCCGCAATAAGCAGCGATGGTGTCGGATGCACGGCGACCGCCGTCACGGGCGGCCTCGCGCGCATCCGGCACGTCAGAGCTGCTCGATCATCGCCGGGATGACACGGTGATCAGGCCCTCGCCGCCGGAGATCTGCAGATTTTCGCGCGGAAACTCCCGGCACGCGCGTTGCGTACGCGCCGCGCATGTCGATGGGAAAGCGATGGCGAATGGCTCTCGTCTCCAGCGCGATCATCACTCATGCTGCCGCAGCGTCCGCCGCGGACGAGGCGACCGATGTCACCGCTGTCCCCGTCACGATCACGTCGATGGACGCGGAGCTCGCCATCCGCTTCGACCGTCTGGACGAACCGCGGACCGAGCACCGCTGCACGACTCCGTGCTCACTGACGGTGCAGCCGGGACGCTATCACCTGCATGCCTCGAGGCGTGGCGCTCGCGAGTACGGCGGCACGGTGCACGTCGGAGACTCGGGAGCTTCCTTCGCCGTCGAGGCGGGATCGAAGGCGGGCTACACGTGGGGCCTCGTGCTGACGACGTTCGGCGCCGGAAGCGTCGCCATGTGGCTCGGGATCTACCTGCCCGGGTACCTTTCGTACCCGAGCGACTCGTACAACCAGACGATGTTCACGGCCATGTCGATCGCGACCGTCGTCACTGGGGTCATCCCGCTCGCAAGCGGCATTCTCCTCATGACCAGCAACGGACGCGGCGTTCGCACGGAGCCGGCGGCGCGTCCTCTTCCGAGCGTCGTGCCGCGCGCGAACGTCGGCGTCGGCGCCGGCGGAGCAGCATTGAGCTTGCGGTGGACGTTCTGAGCCGCCGGATGTTTTCAGGTGAAGACGCTCCAAGACATGTGACGTGCGCGGATCCGCCGTGCTTCTTTCGGCCCCGCATGAGCTCTCGTCGGCAGCGCAGACGCGCGCGACACGCGGCGTGGTGCACTCGGGATCGTGTAACGTTCGTCGCCCCGTGCGCATCTCGTCCCGGATGGCAGCGAACTTGTTCGAGGCGGCAGAGCGCATCGGCGTCCATCGCGACGAGCTCACGAAGCCGCTCGGGCTCGACGCGAAGGCCCTCGTCGGACCAGGCCGAGGGATCGATTGGGACACGCTCGTCGCCCTGCTCGAGCGGCTCTCGGAGATCCTCGGCGGTGACGTCGAGCTTCTCCGCAACGTCGGCCGGGAGATGACGGGCGTGCCGTCGTATGCCGTCTTCCAGCGGCTCGGGCGCGCCGTCCTCTCCTTGAAGAACCTGTACCTCGCCGGAGAGCGCTGGATCGCGACGGCGGACGCGCCGCATCTCGTGATGCACTCGACGTTTCCGTCCGACGACCGCTTGTGCTTTCGCTGCTCGATCCCGGAACCGTATTCGGCGAGTGCGCCGTATCTGCACGTCTTCGAGGGCCTGCTCTGCACGCTGCCGACGATGATCGGGCTACCGCCGGCGACGATCGTGACGAGCAAGGTGACGCCCCGCGAGCTCGACATCGTCGTGCAGCTACCGCCATCGCGATCGATCTTCGATCGCCTGAAGCGCATTGCACGTGCCGCGATCGGCCACGAAGACGCGGTGGTTCTGCTCGAGGCCCAGCGCCGAGAGATCGCCGAGGGCCTCGAAGCCGCGAAGCGATCGACGGCCGAGATCGTCGCGCTGTTCGATCGCCTGCCGGACCTCGTCGTCATCCATCGTTCGGGCAAGATCGTCTGGGTCAATCGCGCCGCTGTCCGGACGTTCGGCTACAAGGACACTACCGACGTCGTCGGACGAAGCCTCTCCGATCTGTTCCACCCGAGCTCGCACGCGCTCGCGAACGAGCGAATCCACGGCGCAGTCGACGACGAGACGGCGCCCGATCTCGTCGACGCGGAGCTCGTCGCGGTGGACGGAAGTCGCGTGCTCGTCGAGCTCTCGCCCGCGCAGACCGTCTCGTTCGGTGGCAAGGAGGCACGGCTCCTCGTGGCTCGCGACGTCACGGAGCGCAAGCGGCTCCAGCAGCAACTGGCGATCGCCGACCGCCTCGCGTCCGTCGGCATGCTCGCCGCCGGCGTCGCGCACGAGGTGAACAATCCGCTCGCCTACGTCCTCAACAACATCGAGATCGCGCGCCGTGGACTGGCGACGTTCGGCGACGCGGCCGAACCGAGCAAAGCGGCGCTGACCGTCGCGCTGGAGGGCGTCGATCGGATCCGCACGATCATCCGCGACCTGCTCGCGCTCGCGCGCGTCGACGACGATGCGATCGGTGCTGTCGATGCCGTGAGCGTGGTCGAGTCGACGCTGGCGCTCGCGATGCCCCAAATCTCCGAGCGGGCCGCGCTCGTCTGCGACTTGTCACCGACGCCGCCAGTGCTCGGTACGACGTCGCGCATCGGCCAGGTGCTGTTGAACCTCGTCGCGAACTCGGTCGAGGCGATGTCGGCGGCGAACCGAGCGACGAACGTCCTCCGCGTCGCGGTACGTCCGTCGGCGTCGGGCGACACGATCGTCGAGGTCTCCGACACCGGCGTCGGCATCGCGCCGGAGCACGCGCCGCATGTCTTCGAGCCGTTCTTCACGACGAAGTCCCTCGGCAAGGGGACGGGGCTCGGTCTGGCGATCAGCCAGCGGCTCGTCGCGGAGATGGGCGGTGAGCTGTCGTTCCAGTCGTCGGCGGGGGGCGGGACGACGTTCCGCCTCACGCTGCGCTCCGAATGAAACGCTCGATTGAATGTAGAGATTGAGCTCGGTACGACTCCGTCGCCTGCGCCGGAGTAAGCTCTCTTTGCGTGTGCCAAGGGCCGTCTTTCGGGCTATCTCGGTGCCGTGACCACCGGCAAACTCGAACGCTCTCGAGTCCTCGTGACGGGCGCGACCTCCGGCATCGGCCGAGCTTGCGCGACGCGCATGCATCGCGATGGAGCGACCCTGCTCCTCGCGGGCAGGCGTCAGGAACGCCTCGACGCTCTCGCCGCCGAGCTAGGTGATCGGTGCGAGACGGCCGTACTCGACGTCCGTGATCGCGCTGCCATCGAGGCCCTCGCGCAGAGCACGCTCGGACGCGACATCGACGTGCTCGTCAATTCGGCGGGTCTCGCGCTCGGACTCGATCCCGTTCACGTCGCGTCGGTCGACGACTGGGTGACGATGATCGACACGAACTGCAAGGGGCTCGTCTACGCGACGAGAGCCTTCGTGCCGGCGATGGTCGCACGCGGTCGCGGGCACGTCGTTCATATCGGCTCGGTCGCGGGGACGTACCCCTACCCCGCCGGTCACGTCTATGGCGGCACGAAGGCCTTCGTCCACCAGTTCTCGCAGGCGATGAAGAGCGATCTCGCGGGCACCGGCGTGCGTGTCACGTGCGTCGAGCCGGGAATGGTCGAGACGGAGTTCTCCGTCGTTCGCTTCGAGGGCGACGAAGAGCGCGCGAAGAAGGTCTACGAGGGGATGACGCCGCTCTCACCCGACGACATCGCCGACATCGTCCACTTCGCCGTCACGCGTCCGGCGCACGTGAATTTGAACGTCGTCGAGGTCATGCCGACGGCGCAGGGCTTCGGACCGTTCCTGGTCAAACGCAGCTCGTAAAGGGCACGGCCCTAAGAGGAGCTCACGCTCGCGCCGCCGCGAGCCAAGAACTCCTTCACGAGATCGCCGTACGACTCCATCGGCGGGAACTCCTCGAACGAGTGCACGGCGCCCGTGACAGCCCACGGCAGCTTCGTCTTCGTGAAGGACTCGACGAACGGCGCGAACCACGCGTGGTCGTCGAACATCGTGGGTCGGACGTTCACGATGTGCGGGGCAACGACGGGGCGCGTGAACATCCACGTCATGCAGTGCGCACAGAAGAAGTGCTGCGCTTCCGGGCCGTGGAGACCGCCGATCACCACTTCGCCTTTCGCGATCTCGAACGCGTCGGCAGGGAACATCGCCGTGAGAGAGAACGCGCTCGACGACATGCGCTGGCAGCCGGGGCAGTGGCAGGCCAACGTCATCATGGGCGCTTGCGTTGCGCGGATGCGGACCCGGTCACAGCGGCACCCGCCCTCGATCGGAAACTCCATGCGCGGAGTCTACCTGACGACGCCGCTCGTCGAGGAGGCCGGACGCGACGCGAGCGGCACGACGTCGCGCCCCTGCGGGTATGGACGAGCTCCGCAAGTGAGCTAGTTCGCGCGTCCGCGCGGAACCGACGGTGCTCCCGTCTGCGCGTCCGACGCTGGCTCGTGGAGCGCTTCGAAGATCTTCCGAATCGCTTCGACGGCCAGCGCAGCCAGCTCGTCACTGAAGTAGCGCATCGCGTGCTCTGCAAAGCGTTCGCATTCGTGGCGCATGTTGCTGGTCGGAAACGCGACCTCGGCAAGCTGATGCGCGTACTTCTCATTGCTCGGGAGGAGCGCCACCTCGGTCTCGCACGTGAGGCTGAAGAACATGGGCCACCTCTGGACGAGCAGTCGAAAGCGACCGTCAGAGGTCCATTCGGTGCGGTACTCTTCGAGCTTGTCGGTCGGCATGGCCTTCAGCCCCGAGGCCGATGGACGGGGTTTCGGAACGCGTCCTCTCCCTCGAAGAAGCAAGCCGCGTGTGGGCTGCATTCCGGGTGCGTCGCGCGGGTGATCGTGCGCCCTCGGCGACGCACCGTCGTGCCGCGTGAGCGCGCGAACAGATCGTGCGGCGGCTTCACTCACGGCTTCGACGTGCCCGCGCCGTCCCGAACCGCTCCGCACGTGTGATGGCGTCGGCGGCCGGACGTAGAAAACCCAGCCATTTCCGTCACTTACAAAAAGATCGCCAGCCACGTCGATCCGCGCGCGGGTCGATCGATGCCTCGATGAAGGCCTGGCAAAGACCGGCCCCAGCCCGACGCAAGAACCGTTAACATCCGCGAGGAATCGACCATGCGCTTCATGATCATGCACAAGAACGACTCGAAGACCGAAGCCGGCCTCCTGCCCGACATGGAGCTCGTCCAGAAGATGGGCGCGTTCATCGGCGAGCATGCGAAGGCGGGCCGCCTCGTCGATGGCGCGGGCCTCCGCGGGAGCAGCACGCGCACGCGTCTGACGTTCCGCGACGGGCAGTGCACCGTCAAGCACGGTCCATATCGCGGCGAGCACGAGTTGCCGGCGGCGACGCTGCTCCTCAAGGTCCGCACGCGCGAGGAGGCGATCGGCTGGGCCGAGCGCTACGGCAAGATCCTCGGCGACGGCGAGATCGAGCTCGGGAAGCTGACCGAGCCGTGGGACCTCGGGGTGATGCCGGAGCCGGAGAACCCGCCGCTCCAGATGTTGCTCATCGAGAAGGCAAGCCGAGCGACGGAGGCGGGTGAACGTAGCCCGAAGCAGAAGGCCGATCTCACGCGCCTCAAGACCGAGATGACGAAGGCCGGCGTGCTCGTACGCTCGACCGCGCTCGAGCCGAGCTCGAAGGCGAAGCGTCTGTTCTTCACGAACAACGACCTCCGCGTGATCGACGGGCCGTTCGCGGAGTCGAAGGAGCTGCTCGGCGGCTTCGCGGTGATGGAGTTCCCGAGCTTCGAGGATGCGATCGCGA
>JAEXCN010000427.1 GCA_023402175.1 Pseudomonadota bacterium
TCGTGGGTTCGAGAGGAGGCCGCACATGCCGACCAGCGGAGGTGCGGTTCGCGAAATGGCGACAGCTCGTCCTCGCGTCGAGCATCTTGGCCTGCGCGTCCGTGGCGATGCTCGTCGGCGCCTGCGCGACCGCCAATCCCACGGCCGGGCCTCGAGCCGAGGACGACGTGCGCATCCCGGACGGCGCCGTCGAGGCCGGCGCAGCCGATGCCGGCGATGCGGACGCCGCGCCCTGCACCGACTGCGAATACTTCACCGAGACGTGCACCGCTGACGTCCTCTGCGCCGGCGGTCCATTCGAGCCGAGCACGCCCGGCGGCGGCTTCGACGTACGCACGCAAATCAACGTCATCCGCGGTCGGTCCGCGAGCGACGTTTGGATCGCCGGCGCCCTCGGCGCCCTCGCGCACTTCGACGGAACGTCGTGGTCCCGCTCCGATCTCGGCACGCAGGAGGACATCCGAGCCTTCTGGTTGCGCGACTCGGGAGAGATCGCTCTCTCGAAGCTCGAATACCTGTTCTCGCGCGGGCTCGCGCCTCCGGACGCGGGCGCCTCCCCAGGCGGCTGGACCCGTGATTGGCCCGAGTCGTTCCCGCCGGACTACGACGGGATGGCAACGGCCTTCGAATCGGCGTGGGGTACGCCCGGCGCGGAATGGCTCTGGACAGCGTCGAGAATGAAGGCGGGCGCGTTCGCGTTCATGAGCGGGCTCTCTCGGCTGCGTCGATTGCCGTCCGGCGAATTCGAGGTGGCGGACGGCATCGCGTGGAGCGATTTCACGGGTCAGATGACGGCCATTCACGGTGCATCGCCGGACGTGTTGTGGGCAGTCGGGCTCGAAGGGGTGACGGCCCGCATCACCGGTGCCCAGAGCGACACGCCGAGTATCGAGGTATTCAACAGCCAGACGTGGAACGCGCTCCATGGAGTCTGGGTCGCCTCGGATTCGGAGGCGTGGTCGGTGGGCGCCGAAGGGACCATTCGCCACTACGCCGGCGACTCGACGTCCTGGGACGTCGTTCCGGACGTCACCACGAAGCAGCCTCTCAGGGCCGTTTGGGGCTCGTCGACATCCGACGTGTGGGTCGTCGGAGATGGTGCCATCGTCCTTCACTACGACGGCACGCGCTGGTTGCGCATGAAGATCGCGGGTCTCGGCGCGCGTCGTCCAGACCTCACCACCGTCTGGACGGCGGGCCCAGGACACGTCTGGATCGGCGGTCAAGGCGTCGTGCTGTCGCTCGGAGGAAAGCCATGAGGGGCTGGCCATTTTTCGGATGCGCTGCCGCCGTGCTCGCGGCGGCAGCCGCTTGTGCAACCTCGGACGAAAGCGGGGCGCCGCGTCCGGAGCCACCGGGCACCGGGACGGTTCCGATCACGGATGCGTCGACGGACGACGTCGCGCGTGACGCAGAAACGGAAGCGAGGATTGCTACGTGCAGCGCAGCGAATTGGTGCGCGACGCCGCTCCCCGACGCCGAGCTCGCGATGAAGGACATCTGGCCAGTCCCAGGCCACGCGTTCGCCATCGCAGAGGGGCCGACCCTGGGGGTGAAAGTCCTGGAGTGGAACGACGCCGACGCCGAATGGCGTTACATCGATGACAACAGTCAAAACGAGATTGGTGGCCAATACGCCGGAACGATCTGGGCGCCCAACGAGAACGAGATCTATTACGCGTCTGCGCCAGCCTATATCTACCACGGAGAGCGACGCACGCCCCCCGCGACCGGATGGTCGTGGTCGCGCCACCAGCTCGAGGACAACGCCCCCAGAGGCCTGCCCTATCACGACCCGACTTACGATGATCATGGCTACCGCACCCAACCTGGGCTCTGGACGAAGTCCCCAGCACTGGGCGTGTGGGGCACGGGAAGCCACGACGTGTACGCCTGGTATTCGAACACGGTTTACCAATGGAAAGACGAGGCTGGCACGCCGTCTTGGATACCGGAGTACGTCGCCGACGACTACGACACGGACTCCGAGCATTTGTTCTTCGTGAGCGCTGGAGGCAGCGGCCCGAACGACGTCTGGTTCGCAGGCGTACGAGAGCAGAGCTTCTCCGGCTGCGCGCTTCTCGTTCGTAAGACTTCCGAAGGACATCGGCGCATTGCAGATGGCGCGATCCGCGACTTCACGTGTTCGGACCGGGAGGGATATCTCTACATCGGCGGCACCGATGGCTGGCTCACAGACATTCAATCCGCGGGAGCCGGCGGGCTCATCGGGCTGAAGGGGTCGCATGACGTCGCACGGCTGTCTGTGGACGGCGATGCCATCTCCGTCGATCTTTCCACGATCCCGAATCTCTTTTCGGTAGGTGGGCCGCAGAGGGGGTACTCCTCCCTCTGGCGCTCTGCGGACGCACTGTGGCTCACCGGGTGGAGCCTGGTCGCCCGAAGCGCGGGCGACGGCGGAAAGTATCAGGTCTCGACGATCTCGCTGAACGGAGGGCCGATCGCTACGGACATGTACCGCGTTCGAGGCACGTCCAGCACCAACCTTTGGGCGATCGGAAACGGCTATGCGCTGCACAAGACGACTCCTTGATCGGCATTTCGCGGCGGCGATCGTCGTGGCAAGTATCCTCGCCAGCGCCGCGGCCACGAGCTGCTCGAGCAGCGAAGACGGTGAGCGCTTGCGGCCGATCGAGGGGCCCGATGCGGATGCGGATACGGATGTGTCGCCTCCCCGGCAAGATGGACCGGTCGACGCGTCGGCGGTCGATGCGCTCCCCTTCGACGGGGGACCGCTGCCGATCGTCTGCGAGTCTCATCCGTGCGCCACCTCGCTCGTGACGGTGCTGACGGGAGACAAGCCGGGCGAGGGCTTCTGCGCGTTGCTCGACGACGGGAGCGTGTCGTGCTGGGGCACCAACGACGAGGGGCAGCTCGGTCGCGGTGACGACGCCGGCAAGGCAGATAGCGCGCTCCCCGCTCGTGTCCTCGGGCCGACCCGGATCGTGAAGCTCGATCACACCTGCGCGCTCGACGAGAGCGGCGGTATCTGGTGCTGGGGAACGGGCCCTCATTTCCTGAACGACGCGGTCACCATCACCTCGGAGCGGATGCCTGTGAAGCTTGAGCTTCCCCCCGCAAGCGAGGTGGCAGTCGGCGACACGGTCGGATGCGCGGTGGTCGACGATGCCGTCGTGTGCTGGGGCCGAAACTGGAACGGTCAGGTCCGAAGTCCCGCATCGTGGGAGGATCTCCCGCCGGAA
The DNA here is from genome assembly GCA_023402175.1 of Pseudomonadota bacterium. Lineage (GTDB taxonomy): Bacteria > Myxococcota_A > Polyangia > Polyangiales > Polyangiaceae > Labilithrix. The sequence goes on from JAEXCN010000427.1 coordinate 3,225, forward strand.
CGGATCGCCCTTCCACCCGACGCGGGCATCCGTGACGTCGTCGTCGGCGCCGCGACCTTCGCGGTACGGGAAGACAACCTGGTGTGGAGCTGGGGAGCGAATCCGCCGCTTGGGCGTGTCTCTTCGCTCAGGCCAGATCCGCATCCCGCGCCCATCGCGCTGGGCGCCATCGCTTCGATCGACGTAGCCGGCGAGAGCGGGTGCGCGACCGCAAATGGCATTGGGTATTGCTGGGGGACGATCGACAGTGCCGCCTCCCCTTCGGAAGCGCCCTCGGAGCTACGCCGCGCTCTGCCCGAACCGGTCGTCACGCCCGAACACGTCGTTCAGATCGCCACGACGCGAAGCATGAGGATCGGCGACACCACGCGACCGCAGCGATGGTGCGCGGTAGCTGCGTCGGGTGCCGTGTACTGCTGGGGACTCAACACGAGCGGTCAGGCCGGGGACGGTACGAAGGACAACGCATACCAGGCCGTGAAAGTGCAGGGACTACCGGCGCCCGCGGCCGAGGTGAGGACCATGCCGATGTCGACGTGCGCACTTTTGACGAGCGGTAAGATCTACTGCTGGGGAAACAACTTCTACGGACAGCTCGGGACCGGCACAATCAAGGGCGTCAGCCTCGCTCCGAAGGAAGTGATGCTGCCATGATCCGTGCCCGAGCTCTCTGTAGCGCCGGCTGTGCATTCGTGGCCCTGGCGTTCGTCGCCAGCGCCTGTGCTGACGACCGGATCCGGTTCGTCGACCCTGGCCCAATCTTCAGCGAGGATGCCTCCGCGTCTGACGCGCCGAACTGCGGCCTCCAGTGCTCGCTCGATGGGCGATCGGTAGTCAAAGCTTGCACGGGCGAGATCGTCGAGACGTGTCCGTCCGACCGAGCCTGCGGCGGTGCGCGTTGCCTGGAGCCGTGCGCGGCCGCAGCCGAGGACCGAAGCTCGAACGGGTGTGAGTTCTTTTTTCAGATACCGCGCTACACGGAGGCATTCCCGCAATCCTGCTATGCCGCGTTCATCGTAAATTCGTCGACGACTTCGGTCGAGCTCCTCCTCGAGCACCAGGGTCAATCTCTCGATCTCTCGAAGTCCGTATTTCGAACCACCCCGGGCGCCACGACGCTAGTTTCGCTCGAGGGCCCCATTCCGCCGGGCGAGAGCGCGATCCTGTTCGTGGCCGATCGCCCACCGAACTCTGCCCCCACCAGCGGGTCCGGCTACACTCCGTGCCCCGCAGAAGTGGTCCCGGCGGAGCTCGTGAACGTCGCCCCCGGAACGCGGATCGGTGCGGCGTTTCATCTGAAGACGAACGCGCCCGTGAGCGCGGTCGCGATGTATCCGTTCGGGGGTGCAGCAAGCTTTATCCCCAGTGCGACACTGCTCTTTCCGGTCGCCACCTGGGGGACGGAGCACCTCATCGTCAACGGCTGGCAGAGCGCTGCCGCGGGCGGGATCATCTACGGCAATCCGTCTGCGCAGATCCTCGCCGCCGAGGACGGCACCAAGGTGACGATCACGCCGACGAGCGACATCCAGAACGGAGCGGGCGTGACGGGAACGGCGGCACGCGTCCCGGTGGAATACCAGCTCGGCAAGGGCCAGTACCTCCAGCTCGTTCAGCCAGATGAGCTCTCCGGAAGCATCGTGACTTCGAACAAGGCCACGACGATCTTCGGTGGACACGGGTGCGCATTCGTCCCGACCACGAGCGGTGCGTGTGACGTCCTGAATCAGCAGCTCCCTCCGTTCGAGCACTGGGGGAGCGAGTACGTCGCCGTTGGTTATCGCCCACGCCTCTTCAACGAGAGCGAGCGCATGCCATATCGCATCGTCGCGGCGAGGGACGGGACCACGCTCGACTACGATCCCAAAAGGCCGCCCGGCGCGCCTACCGCGCTGTCCGCCGGCGAGGTCGCGACCTTCGAGGCGGGAACGGGCGAGGCCTTCGTCGTCCGCGGTCAGGACGGGGAACATCCCTTCTATCTGGCCGCATACATGACCGGCGCCGACCCCGGCTTCGGCGGCCGCGGCGATCCCGAGTTCGTCAACGTCGTCCCTGCGAGACAATACCTGAACGCCTACAGCTTCTACGCGGACGTGGCGTACCAAGAGACCTCGCTCGTCATCGTCCGAGCAAAGACGAACGGCGGATTCAAAGACGTCTGGCTCGAGTGCGCGGGTAACCTGACGGGATTCCGCCCTATCGGAACGCGAGGCGAATACGAATTCACCCGAGTCGACCTCGCCCGCGACGGCGGTCCGGGCGATGCGTTCGGCGACAAGATCTGCAAGAACGGCTTGCAGCGGATGCGAAGCGAAGGACCGTTCACCGCGACTATTTGGGGATGGGATGCTTACGCGAGCTACGCGTATCCGGGCGGCATGGCGCATCGGAAGCTCGTCGACACGCCCCTTTTGCCGGTCCACTGACGCTTCGGCGGCGAGCACCTCCGTGCTGGATCTCGTCCGCCGAGCCGTGAGCGCGCCCGAGCTCGTGTGAGCTCATCCGCCTTCGTGATGCTGCGGCTACTGGCCGCGATCGTGAGCTAGCGCGCAGCTGCAGTCTCACGGAGAGAGTGGCCGCCGTGCAGACGCGCCCGACCTCCATCCGACGGCGGCATTCGGCGATTCGTATTCTCGCCGGGCGTTGACGTGGAGCCTTCCGGTTTGCCCGCGCTCCCCGCGCTGCAGACCGGATTGCACCGCCGCTTCGAGGTATGTTCTCCGTTCGATGGCGGTCCTGGAGCGGCATCTACGACCAGCGCACGACACCCGGCAGCTCGTCGTCCTCCAGCTCGCCGCCATCGTCCTCGGAGTCCTGCTTCTCCGTCTCGAGTGGAAGAGCGTGCGGGACGCCGTCGTCGCGATCGATCACGGAGACGTGCTCTTCGAGGACTTCGTCAATCACTACTATCCGACCGTGCAAGGCTCGCTGCGGCACGGCGCGCCGGCCGGCGGTTTCTTCTATCCGGCGGCGTTCGCCGCGCTCATCGCGCCGATTGGGTGGCTCTCGCTACCGAGCGCGAAGATCGTCTGGGGCACGATCCAGATCGGATGCGTCCTCTGGGCAGCGACGAGCCTCGTGCGCGCCGCGGCGCCCGAACGACCTGCGCTCGTGACGCTCGGAGCGGTGCTCACGATCACGAGCATCCCGATCCTCCACAACCTGAAATGGGGACAGGTCTCGATCCTCATCCTCGCGGCGACGGGCGGAGCGGTCCTCGCCTGGAGGCGCGATCGGAAGGACCTCGCGGCCGCGTTGCTCGGCGTCGCGGCGGGCATCAAGGGGTATCCGCTCGTGTTCCTCGGCTGGTTCGTCCTTCGCGGAGACCTTCGCTTCGTCGTTCGTGCAGCCGCCGCGTGCATCCTCACGCTCGTGATCCTTCCGGCGCTGGTGATGGGGCCCCAGCACGCGCTGTTCTTCCAGCGCGTCTCGACCAACGCCGTGCTCGGCGCTGCCGATGGCGTGCTTCGTGACTTCAACTCGCAGTATGCGCCGGCGGTGCTGAGCCGCTTCTACGAAGGTGGCTGGGACCGCGCTCCGCGCGAGGCCATCGCGTGGGGAATGCTCGGCAGCGGCGCCGTGATCGCCGCGATCGTCGCCCTTGCCGTCATCGCTGCGCGCTCGACGGCGCCGCGCATCGCCGCGCGCCGCGATGTGCTCGGCCTCGTCCTCTTCGCCTGCTCGCTCCCCTTCTGGCTGCGCACGAGCTGGTCGCACTACTTCGTCCACTTGCCGGTCGCGCAAACGCTGCTCGCGGGCGCGTTCGCTCGCGAAGGTCGCGCGCGCGACGTGCTGGCGATCACGCTGCTCGTCGCTCCGTCGGTCTATCTCTCGAGCGTCCTCGGCCTCTTCGCGACGAGGGGCTGGTGGTACTACGCGAACGCCGGAAGCCTGTTCTTCGCGAACGCGCTCGTGCTCGTCGCGTGCGCGGCATTCGTGGTGGACGCGCACGTACGCGGAGGCGCCCCGCTCGTCAGCTCGGCCTTCGCGTCAGCACGCGCATGGATCGCGCAGCGCGCCGCCGACGCGGCGCTGGAGCGTGACCGGTAGCGCTCGACGCTCACTTCACGCGCATCACGAACACGGCAACGAAGAGCCAGACCAGCAGCGTCGCGACCATCAGCGCGACGGCAGCGGTCGACAGCGCGACGTCGTTCACACCGTGTCCGAAGAGCCCAGCGCGGCGAGATGGCTCCTCCGACCGCGACGTCGTCAGACGTTCGTTCACGCGCGAGAACGCGATTCCCGCCGCAAACGCCATCAGGATTGCGGCGAGGAACGGGAGCCACGCCAGGAGCGGGTGCATGCCCTTCGTCGAAGCAACTCGAGTGCCGCACGACCGTGCATCGTGCAGACGACAAACGCGACGACGCCCGCTGCTCTCGGAAGAGCGCGGGCGTCGCGATCGAGACTGCCGGGGCAGCTCGAGCTGGGATTACCAGCGGTAGTGCGCGAAGGCCTTGTTGGCCTCGGCCATCTTGTGCGTGTCGTCCTTCTTCTTGACCGCGTTGCCACGGCCGTTGGCGGCGTCGACGAACTCGGCCGCGAGGCGCTCGCGCATCGTCTTCTCGCCGCGGTCACGGGAGTAGGTCACGATCCAGCGCATCGCGAGAGCGACGCGGCGCTCCGGACGAACCTCGACGGGGACCTGGTAGGTCGCACCACCGACGCGGCGGCTCTTCACTTCGAGCTTCGGCTTGACGTTGTCGAGCGCCTTGCGGAAGACCTCCACCGGGTCCTCCTTGAAGCGCTCGCCGATGACGTCGAACGCGCCATAGAGGATCCCCTCTGCGACCGCCTTCTTGCCATCGAACATCAGCGTGTTCGTGAACTTCGAGACAAGCTTGTCCTTGTACTTCGGGTCCGGAATGATGCGGCGCTTCGGAACTTCTCTACGTCGGGGCATGGCGGTCTCTTTCTAGAACGCGGTGGCGAAAAGCTTGTATCAGGACTTCGGGCGCTTGACGCCGTACTTGGAGCGCTTGCGGTTGCGGTTGGCCTTGTTCGTCGAGGACGGGCCAATGGCGCCGGACGCGTCGAGCGTTCCACGGACGACGTGGTAGCGGACACCCGGGAGGTCCTTCACGCGGCCACCGCGGATGAGGACGACCGAGTGCTCCTGGAGGTTGTGTCCCTCACCCGGGATGTACGAGGTGACTTCCATTCCGTTGGTGAGGCGGACGCGGCAGACCTTGCGAAGCGCCGAGTTCGGCTTCTTCGGGGTCGTCGTGTACACGCGCACGCAAACACCACGCTTCTGCGGACAGCTCTTGAGAGCGGGCGACGCGGTCTTCACGCGCGCAGCCAGACGCCCGTGATTGATGAGCTGGTTGATCGTCGGCATCGGAAGGAAATCCTACGGAGATGATGGGCGGCTTCTTAGCGCTCGATGCGCGAGAGCCGGGGTCACGTATCCTCGGGTGACCCAACGCATGCGTCGGGCCCCTCCGGGGAGCGCGCACTCTAGTCGCGGCACTCTTCCTGTCAAGGCTTTCGGCCCAGTTCCTGCGCGCTCCGTCCGGGGACGTGGGAGCGGCTGAATCTACGAGGAATTCTTCCGGCGCGCCACCTCGCCCTCCTGCGACCGCGCCTCTCCTTCCCTGGCGCTCCCTGGCGCCAAGCCGCCTCGCCGTTCCTACTCAATTTTGTCGCTGCCTACGCACGGCCGAATGGCTGGCGTAATCTTCTCGAGCTTTCGGTGGACGGTCGCGCTCGGGCGTGGCAGCCGAAAGCCTGGAGGTCACGATGCGTGTTGCACGCGTTCTCGGAATCGTCTGCGGGGGCTTTCTCGTCGGTAGCGTCGGATCGCTCGCCGGCTGCAGCACCTCAGCCGATGAGGCCAAGGTCGCGACCGCCGAGACCATCTCGTCGGCGAGCGTCGCGCTGACGCTTCACGATGCGAACGGCGCGCGGGTCGGCGAAGGCTCGGGCATCCTGATCGCGCCGCGCCTCGTCCTCACGTCGGCGCATCTCGTCGCGGGGAAGTCCCGGTGGACGGTGAAGACCGCGGACGGCAAGACGGCAACGGGTGTCCGTGGCCTCACCTACGACTGGATGGTCTACGGGAGCAACAAGTCCCATCCACGCAAGCACGACGTCGCGGTCATCTACCTCGATCAGCCGATCGACTTGCCGATGTACCCGTCACTCGCGAAGACGAAGCTCGCCGCGGACGCGAAGGCGACGCGTCTCCGTGGGACGGGTGCAGGCTTCGAGCAGATCGCGACGACGTTGGACTCGCTCCGGTCGTTCCCGAACTCGTACGTGACGGAGATGCCGAGATCGGAGGTGCTCGACACGGGCGGCGCCGTCGTCAACGAGCGCAACGAGATCGTCGGCCTCGTCACGGGTCGCGGTCTGACGACCGGCAAGCTCTACGTCGCGCGCACCGACGGTCTCGTCGCGTGGCTCTCGCCGAAGCTCGCGTGCGGCGGCGCCGCCACCGGCGTCCGTACGTACGGCGTTCCTGGTGGTGACGGCGGCGCGACGTCGTCCTCGTCCGGCAGCACCGGCGGAACGTCCGGCAGCTCGTCGGGCACGTCGGGCAGCTACGGCACACCTCCGCCGGGCAGCTCCGGAAGCTCCGGTGACGGAACGGGCGCCGGCACCTGCAACGACGGCGGCGGCAACTGCAGCGGCGATTGCGGCAGCGGAGGGAACGACGGCATCCCGCCCGGCTCGAGCTCGAGCTCGAGCTCGAGCGGGTCGAGCGGCACCAGCGGGGACGTCGGATCTTCGGGTTCGACCGCCACGATCCCGGGCTCGTCGTCCGGAGCTTCGGGCGGCGACGGCGAGGCGTGCACCGGCGCAAACGACAATCCCGAGATCTGCCCGCCGGAGCCCGACGGCTGCACCGGAGCGTCGTGCGGCGGCGGCGTTCCGGACGAGACGATCGACTACGGCGGCTGCGCGTGCGGCGGCACGAGCGACGGCGTGATCGTCCGCTGACGGAGCTTCGACGATCATCGAGGGTCGGCGTTTTCGGACGTCGACCCTCTTCGTTTTCACGCGCTACCTTCGGGAACCTCGGGCCGCGTCGACGTCGCGCGTAGTCCTTCGTTCGGTGATGGCTCGCGCCCGCGCGAAGGATCGGATCACCCCAGAGGGGATCGGATCGATCCGGGGCAGCCGTCACGAAGACAACGGAAAAACAGGGCTGGAGCAGTAACGCTGCCCGGCACGAAAGGAGCATGAAGCTCTCGAACGCCGATCGCGACGGGCCCGTCGGCTGACCGAGCTTCCACGGAGGATCGAACGTGCTCCATCGCCTCGCACTGAAGACCGCGCTCTGCGCGCTCCTGTCTTCGACCGCGCTCGCCTGCTCCATCTTCGACGGATCGTCGCCCGCTTCTTCGGAACCACCGAGCATCGGCGAGCCGAACCCGGACGGAAAGGCGGAAGGTGATGGCTGTACGACCGGTCACGATTGTCGTAGCGGCGTCTGCCAGTCCGGCGTGTGCCAGGCATCCTCGAGCCCGAATGGCATGAAGAACGGCGATGCGCCCGGCGGAGAAAAAGGCCCCGATGGCGATCCCGCCACACCACCGCCGAGGTTCGACGACGGCATCAAGAACGGCACCGAGACGGACGTCGATTGCGGAGGCCCCGCCGACGGTCCGCGGTGCGCGGTCGGCAAGACCTGCAAAACGCACTCGGACTGCGAGAGCAACGGCTGCGCGTTCGACGGGACGTGCGCGCAGCGCGCGAGCTGCACCCAGCTCGAAGGTGGACACACCTGCGGTCCGAACGAGGGGATGTCGAAGCAGAACGACTGCTGCGAGAGCGCGCAAGTCGGCCAGTACAAGGTCGACAAGTACCTCGTTACCGCCGGTCGGATGCGTGCATTCCTCACGCGTCTCGACGGCAAGGTCCGTGACTGGGCCACGAAGCTGCCGGCCGACAAGTGGAACCAGGCGTACACCGCCCAGCTCCCGAACAGCATCGACGGCACGCCCGGCAGTGGCGACAATGCGAACACGCAGCTCGGTCCCTTCTACGGGAAGCGCTCGTGCGAGACCGGCTATCACACGGGTCACACGTTCTGGACGCCGGCGCAGTATGGCGACACGAAGGACTTCTCCCAGCAGGTCCTCGACACGAAGGCGCTCAACTGCGTCCCGTGGTGGCTACTCTCCGCGCTCTGCGTGTTCGACGGCGGACACCTGGTGACGGAGACCGAGCTCCATGCCGCGTACACGAACAACGGGGCGACGCAGTACCCGTGGGGCGCGCGCGGCACGTACACGACGAACGGCATCAACGCGTTCGCAGTGCAGGAGTACGGCTACACGGCGGGCGCTGGCAACGCGCGGAAGGACGGCAACGGCTTCCTCGACGTCGCCGCGTACATCGCGGCGCCAGGTCGTCGCCCCGACGGGTACAACACGACTGGGCATGCCGACCTCGTCGGCAACCTGCTCGAGTGGGTGAGCGATCGCGAGCGTCAGATCATCTGGAAGGGCTCGTTCGAGCGCCATGCGCGGGAGGCCGACGAGATCGCGGCGCCGATCGACAACGACCCGTACATGAGCCGCGACAAGAACAACCAGCCCTGGTTGTGGAACAAGATCGCGACGACCGACAACAACCCGAACGGCTACTACGCCATCGGCGGCCGCTGCGCGTACTGACGACGCCGCGTCAGCGCACGAGCAACGCGAAGACGAGGAGCCCGATCGCGATGCGGTAGATCCCGAACGGGACGAGGCCGCGTCGCTTCAGGTAAGCGAGGAACGCCGCGATGACCGCCCACGCCACGACGAACGAGACGACGAGGCCGATGGCGACGTTCACGCCGCCGATCTGCCCGAGCACCTCGCGTGACTTGTACGCTTCGTAGATGGTGGCAGCGCCGAGCGTCGGCAGCCCGAGGAGGAACGAGAACTCCGCGGCGGTCGCTGTCGACAGGCCCGTGAGCTGCCCGGCCACGATGGTGCACATCGATCGGGACGAGCCGGGCCACATCGAGACGCACTGTCCGAGCCCGATGAGCAGCGCGCGCAGCGGCGTCACGTGCTCGAGACCGACGAGGCCTCCGCCCGACGAGACCACCGGCGGCGCAGCGGGATCGCGGTAGCCGCCTTCGTGTGGAGGCACCGCCGCCGGCGTGCCGCGGCTCGAGCGAGCGCGCAGGATCTCGATCGCGATCATCACGATGCCGCCGACGACGAGCGCCGCCGCGACGGGTCCAGGGCCGAAGAGGAGCGCCTTGATCTTCTTGCGGAGCAGAAGGCCCGCGACTGCGGTCGGCACGAATCCGAGAACGAGCGCGACCAGGAGCTGCATGCTCGCGCGGTCGCGTCGGAAGAGCCCGGTCGTGCGTTCGTAGAGAAGGCGCCGGTAGTGAACGACCACCGCGAGGATCGCCCCGAGCTGGATGACGATGTCGAAGGAGTCGACCGCATCTCCCGTCTGGCCGAGCAGGTGGCTCGTCAGGATGAGATGTCCAGTGGAAGAGACCGGGAGGTATTCGGTCACGCCCTCGACGAGACCGAGGAGCGCGGCAATGAGCGGGTTCATCCGATGTGGCGCTGAACGACCGGCTCGAGCGCCGGGTGGCGAGGGGCAACGGTCACGGTCGACTATCTATCATGGTGCTCACGACGCGGGGCGCTGCTTCACGATGGCAAGGCATGGTGCTACGCCTGAGCGACGGCCGTGGAGTCGCAGTGACGCCCGGCTCGTCGGGTGCGCGTCTCTGCCATGCCTCTCTTTCCGCCGCTCGATGCCGACGTCGATACGGTACGCGAAGCGCTCCGTCCGCTGCGTAACGACTTCTCCATCGCGCTCCACACGGCGGAGAACGCGTTCGCGATCGGAGCGATCATCCGCGTCGCGCACAGCTTCCTCGCCCGTGAGATCGTGCTCATCGGCGACGCGCCGTATTACGAGAAGGCCTCGATGGGCATGGAGAAGTACGAGTCGATCGTGCGCGTCCCGTCGGAGGAGGCGTTCCTTGCGCATGTGGCCGGGCGCCCGCTCTGGGCCGTCGAAAAAGAGGCCGCCACGACGAGCGTGAACACCGTCGAACGCTTTCCGAAGGACGTCGTCTTCGTGTTCGGCAGCGAGCGCTTCGGCATTCCACGGACGCTGCTCGAACGCGCGGACGTGACGATCGGCATCCCGATCTACGGCGTCAACAACTCACTCCCGCTCGCGATCGCAGCGGGGATCGTGATGAACGAGTGGGCTCGTCGCCGCTACGCGGACGGCACTCTCGTCTGACCTCATCCACCTCGACAGAGAGCACGAGCGCGAGCGGGCATCGATGTTGCTCCGATCCAGGCACTGGTCCTTCGGGACCCATCGACGGAGTACGCATGCCCACTCGAGCCGAACAACACCAAGCAAGGCAGCAGCGTCGGAATGCGCGGAAGAACCGCGCCGAGCACACGACGCCGGGAACCATGAAGGCGGAAGCGACGCGCAGGAGAAAGGCGGCCGAACGCGCCCAAGCGGGCAGTGAGCGCGCACGCGAGCACGCCGCGGGCGTGGCGCCTGGAGGTCCGCACTAGAGCTGTCGCACAGCCGCGAGCCGGCGGGCCTTCGCAACCGCCGTGCTCGCGGCTCAGCTGGCGCCGAGCGCGCGCTGTCGTAAGGAGCCGTCAGGCGTCGTCAGGAGGAAGGCGCGAACGCTCCTCCGCCCTGGGTCGCTTCGAGCAAAGGTGAGTGGTACATCGATCGCCTCGTCATCGACGGACTGCGGCCCATCAGGGGACCGGGTTCTGCGCAAGACGGCGTGCCTTGTCCATGTCGGCTTGTCCGTCGACGAAGACCACCGTTGCGACGTAGTCGAGCGCACGGACGCCCGCGGGGAGCGTGGCATTCGCCAGGAACGCGGTCGGCGAATAGTTGCCGATGTTCCCGACGCCCGCGTTGAGCTGCGCGGCTGCGCCGTTCAGCATCTCGGCAGGCGCGCCCTGGGCCTTCGCGCCGTAGTACTGCGCGAGGCCGGCCATCAGCGGCGCCACCTGCTCGGCGACGGCGCGGTGACCGGAGGACAAGCCATTCGCATTGCCTGTCGCGAAGACCTTTCCGACGAGCGCCTGGCGATCGGCCGGAGGTGCGATGAGGATGTTCTGGAGCGGCCCCTCCGCGAGGCCGATGTAGCCCTGCGTGGTGGAGACGAGCGGCATCGGCTCGAACAGCGGATCGACACACTCGGCGCCTTCGGGGCCCGCATCGCGGATCTGCTGCTCGCTGCAGCTCGAGAGCGCGAGCATGTGCCACGCGAACTCGGAGCAGTACATCGGCAGCTTCGTCGTCGTGTCCTTCTCGAGGATGATCTGACCGAGCTTCGTGACCGTCTGCTTCGGCGTCATCCGCGTCGCCGCGAAGATCGGCGTCAGGTAGTCCTTCTGGAACTTCACCTGCATGCGCTGCCCGTTGATGCGCGACAGGTTCGTCTTCAGCGTGCCGATCCACTTCTGCAGGCTCGCCTTCCGCGTCGCGTCCATGTTCTTCGGACGAACGACCTGGAGCGCGTCGGTACCGTACTCGCGAGCGCCGCTCGAGTTGATCCCGCCCGTGAAGTGCAGCGTGCTGAACTGGCCGATGTATTCGCCGTCGAGCGGGCTGTCGATGTTGAAGGCCTCGCCGTTCTGCGTGTAGACGAGGCTCGCGTGCGTGACGCCCATCTGCACGTGCGGATACGCCATCGTGCCCGCGAGCTCGGGCCGGAACGAGAGCGCGATGTCGCCGTCCTCGAGGACGCCCGCGTGTGCGAGCCGCTTCGCCATGTCGATGCGCGCAGCCTTCTTCTTCGCCGGGTCCTGACCGCCCTGATTGATCACGACGAGACGGAGGCCCGCATTCTCGACCTCGCTCGACGGGTTCCACACCGTCGGATACGGGTATTGCGGACGGTTCAGCGGCGTCGTGATCGCTTCCTTCGGAACCGAGAAGTAGAAGGGCACGTCGATCAGGCGATCGGCCGACGAGCTGGTCTTGATCGCGTCGACGCCAACCTCCGCGTCCGAGCCGTCGTCATCGGCCTCCGCAGCGCATCCCTGGGTGAGCGCGGTGACCGAAGCGAGCGCGAGGAGCATCGAGAGACGACCGAGGCGAGCGAACGCGAACATGGCGGCATTCCTTATTGAAGCAGGTTTGCCTACATATGTGCACCGTGTATGCCGCGACTGCGATCCTTACGAATCGCGTACTTAGCCGCTCAGTTGGCGCAGGGACGGCCGTATGCCGAGGGTGGATTGATCCACTCCGGATGCCCCGCGCCGGCGGTCGAGCGCGCTACGTTCGAGGCACCACCTCGATGCGCGTCTTTCTCTTTTCTCTGCGTTTCGCGGCCGCGAGCCTCTCGGCCTCGCTCGCCGTCGGGACGGGCTGCGACTCGCGGCCGGTGTCCCCGATCGAAGAGGAACAGGACGCGCGCGCCGACGTCGTGCCGGCCATGCCCGAGGCGGCAGCACCCGTCGATGGCGGCAGTGGAGACGGCGCGGCAGGTCCCGACGCATCCGATGCCTCGGATGCGGATGCGCCCGACGCGGACGCGGGTTAGCCCCGATCAGCTCGCGCGACGACGGCGGCCGATGACGAGCGCGGCGAGACCCACGCACGCGAGCACGCCGAGCGAGCTCCCGGAGGACGTCCCGCGAGGCGCGGCAGAGCAGCCGGTGCTCGACGCCGTCGCAGGCGCGTGCGTCGCGGCAGGCTCGGTCACGTCCGTCGCCGTGCACGTCTCGCCCTCGCAGACGGTGCCGGTCTCGGGATCTGCACTCGTCGGCTCGACCGCGGGAGAGACCCACTCGGGCTCGGCGTAGCCGCCGGCTTTCGCGGCCTTCTTTCCTGCCTCGATGATCATGTCCGCGTGTTCATCCGTGCGCGAGTAGATCGCGGCGAGGCAGCGATCGTCGGTCTGCGGGCCGCGCGAGAGCGCACCGAGCACGTACGGCGTGCCTCTGTCGAAGCTCTTCTGCTCGAACGCGCCGCTGCCGGAGTCGCCGGAGCAGACGTAGCCCTCGGTGATGAACTCCTTGTCGCTGTCGAGCATGCGGCCGTAGCCGTTTTTCTTGCAGTCGTAGCTCTCGTCGCCCGGGACGCAGACGATCTCGATCTTCTCGCGGATGCGGCGCACGCCGGAGTCGCTCGCGCTCGGGCTCGTGATGCCGTAGCCGACGGCCGTGATCTCTCCGCCGACCTTCGTGCGGTCCGTCATCGAGAACTGCACGACGGGCGTCGCGGGCTCCGCCTCGGTCTCGGGAATGTTGTCCTCGAGCATGATGAGGGCGATGTCATTGCCGCAGAACGCCCTGTCTTGCGGCGTGATGATCTCCTTCGCCCAGCGAGGTTTCCGCGCGGCGCGAAGGCTCGGCTCCGTCGTCACGAAGAGCGTCGAGGGATCGACGTTCTTCGTCGGGAACTTGTCACTGCACGTCACGGCTTCGCTCCCGGTCGGCGGGACGACGCAATGACGTGCCGTGAGGACCAGGTTCGGCGCGATGAGCGTGCCCGAGCAGACGGCGCCGTAACGGATGTTGCCGATGCCGACCGCGAAGTTGTGAGCCTTCTTCGTGTCCGACGTGCCGCCCTGGATCGCGCTCGACTCTCGCCCGAGGATCTCGCTCGGGCTCTCGGACGCACCTCCGCAAGCAACCAGCGCAGGGAACAGCACCATGCCGAGCAGGCTCGTGGTCCGCATCTCCGTCCTCTCCCAGGTCTCTGCCACTCGCAGCGCTGAGCCAGCACCAGGCTGGATCGCGCAAGCCCCACCGGCGAGGGCGAGTGAATCTATCCGACTCGCACGCAGACGCTCCTCTCGATTGCGTCTCACGGCTGAGCCTCCGCGAGTTTCGAGGGCGCCGGATTTTTCGTAGCCTTTCGGGCATGTCGCGCACTTCCCAAGGCTCGTCCACGTCGCGTCATCCTGCAGAGCACGCTCGCGTCTTTCTCTTCCATTGCGAGGAGTACGACGCGTCTCGGATCCGGAAGATCGTCGGCTCGGCGATGAAGGAGCTCGGGATCCATCCGTCGGGGCGGACGCTGGTGAAGCCGAACCTCGTCTGCGCCGGTGAGCCGTTCGCGCACGCGTACACGCGGCCCGAGATCGTCGAGGGCGTGCTCGGCGCGCTGAAGGACGCCGAGCTGTCGTCGTCACCGATGACCGAGCTCGCTGTCGGTGAGCGCTGCGCGATCACGATCCCGACGCGCTTCGTCTTCCGTGAAGCCGGTTACGACGCGATGCTCGAACGCGCCTCTGCGAAGCGGTACTGCTTCGAGGAGGTCCCGCAGGTCGAGGTCCCCCTCACCCACGAGGGTCGTCTCCGCGACTACGTCTTCACGCCCGAGCCGGTCGCGAAGGCCGACTTCTTCGTCAACTGCCCCAAGCTCAAGGCGCATCCGTGGACGACGGTCACGTTCTCGATGAAGAACTACATCGGGATCCAGGACGACCGGCATCGCCTCATCGATCACGATCACGCGCTGAGCCGAAAGGTCGCCGACCTCCAGTACATCGTCCAGCCGCAGCTCATCGTCATCGACGCGATCATCGCCGGCGAGGGCCGCATGCTGACGCCGATCCCGCGCAACATGAACCTCGTGATCGTCGGCAACAATCAGGTCGCCATCGACGCGGTCGCCTGCCGGATCATCGGCGTCGATCCGATGAGCGTCGAGCACATCCGCCTCGCGCACGAGCGCGGATTCGGCCCGATCGCGCCCGAACGGATCACGATGGGTGGCGACGTGACGATCGACGAAGCGAAGCGGCGCGCGAAGGGCTTTCAGGTCGGACTCGTCCGCGTGGAGAAGTACTTCGAGGGGACGAGCATCCAGGCGTACGCCGGGCCGCCGCCCAAGGACTCCACCGACGAGTATTGCTGGGGCGGCTGTCCGGGCGTGATGGAGGAAGTGATCGAGGTCCTTCGGCTCGCCGACGAAGCGTGCGATCGGAAGCTGCCTCGTATCCACCTCGTGTTCGGCAAGTACGAGGGCGCGCTCGACGTCGGCTACGGCGAGAAGGTGATCTTCGTCGGCGATTGCGTCGAGTGGGACGGCAAGGTCGGCGGCGAGCTGGTCAGCATCCGGAGCAAGTACGTCGAGCGCGACAAGCTCGATCCGCACGACGCGAAGCACAAAGACGTTTACGGGCGCATGCTCAAGATGGCGAACAAGCTCCGCGAGCTCCGGGCCAAGGGATGGATCCGCCTCGAAGGATGTCCGGTCAGCGTCGGGGAGCTGATCCTTCTGCTCGCCGAGCTCGGCGGAATCAACAACCCGTACTTCGATCGTCGCGCGGTCGTCGGATTCAACCGCTCTTACCTCGCATGGCGCGCGAGCGACGTGTGGAAGCGCCTCACGGGCGAGAAATACCAGGTACGCGGTCCGGTGGAGCGCGGCGCGGCGCGTCCCGTCATCGCGTCGGCGGACACGGGCGGCGAGTGAGCGTTGCTCGCGCGAGCTGCGCACCCGCCCGAGTGGCGTCCCCGCATTGCGTGCACTCTCCCTCGGTGACGAGCAAGTGATCCGGCGGAGGGACGACGCCGATCCAAACATACATGTGGGCCTCGTGCCGAATTTGCGCTGTTTCCTCGTGATCTCGGGTGAAACGGCGTCGGTATCCGAGGTGCATGAGAGGAGGTCATGCGACTGTCCCTCCTCACCGGCTCCGCTGCCGTCGCCATCGCTCTCGCAACCTTCGCGTGCTCGAGCCCCGAGCAACCGGCCGCGTCCGAGTCGAACGACGTGATCGCTCCCCCGCAGAGCACGACGCCTCCGGAAGAAGAGTCGAGCGAGCCCGCCGAGGAGCCGGCCAACGATGGGACGAGCTCCGGCGGCTCGAGCTCCGGCGATCCGAGCGACGGCAGCTACGGGCTCCCCGACGGCGGGGGCGGCGGCAATGGCAACGGCGGCGGCAATGGCAATGGCGATAGGAAGGGTGGCGGCAATGGCGGCGGCAACGGCGGCGGGGCGGGCTCGCTCTGTCAACCGACGTCGGTCGCCGAGTCCGAAGCCAACAACGACCTCGCAAGCGCGAACGTCATCCCCGGCCAGACCGGCACGTTCTGCGGAAAGATCAGCAGCGCTACGGACGTCGACTTCGTGAAGTTCACGCTCCCCGCGAACGCGAAATCGTTCGGCATGTCCAACACCACGACGAGCGGCGCGCTCAAGATCGAGCCGTCCGTCGACGGCGAGGCGTTCGCGTTCAACGGCAACTACCCGTTCAAGCCCGGCAAGGACTACGTCCTCAAGATCTCGACGACCGGCGGCGCGCTCGACTACCGCATCGGCATCACGATCGCGCAGTAGCGCTCATCCAAGCCGCGCTCGAGTACGCGTGCTTCTTCCAAGTACGCGCTCGAGCGAGCGCTCGTTCGGCACGCGCGTGAGGACGGCGGGCTGGCGGCGGCGGGCCTGCCGAAGTACGAAGGGCGCATGCCTTCCGAGCTCCTCCGTCGGTGCGCGCTGCTCTGCTCGATCGCAGTCGCGGGCTGCTCGCCCGCGGCAGGCCCGGCTCGCGAGCCGATCGGCGAGAGCACCTCGCACGTTCGAAGCTCACCTGCTTCGTCGGATGCCGAGACCGCCGCGCGCGCGGGCGAGACGATCGAGCAGCACGCCGCGCGCCTTCATCAGCGCGCGATCATCGTCGACGGCCACGACGACATCCCGTCGGTCATGCTCGCGGCAGGCACGGACATCGGCGACAAGAGCCCGTGGACGCACACGGACATCTCGAAGATGAGGGCGGGCGGGCTCACCGGCTCCTTCTTCTCGATCTACGTCGAGGGTGATCTCGCCGAGAAGCCGACCGTCACGGGCGGCGGTCCTCTCCGGCGCGCGATCGACCTCGTCGACATCACGTACCGCCAGGTCGAGCGTCACCCTGAGGACCTGCTCCTCGCGACGTCCGCAGCCGACGTGCGACGCGCGAAGCGTGAGGGGAAGATCGCCGTGCTGATGGGCATCGAGGGTGGCCATGCGATCGAGAACTCGCTCGCCGCGCTGCGCGTCCTGCATCGACTCGGCTGCCGATACATGACGCTGACGCACACGAACACGAACGAATGGGCGGACTCGGCTGGGTTCTCGGGTCCTACGCCGGTTCGCCATCACGGCCTCAGTCCGTTCGGAGAAGAAGTCGTGCGCGAGATGCAGCGCATCGGAATGCTCGTCGACGTCTCGCACGTGTCCGACGAGACGTTCAACGCCGTGATGAAGGTCGCGCAGGCACCGGTGATCGCTTCGCACTCCTCGGCGCGCGCGGTCGCGGATCACCGTCGAAACCTCAGCGACGACATGCTCCGCGCGCTCGCGAAGAACGGCGGCGTCGCGATGGTGAACTTCTGGTCGCTGTTCCTCTCGAACGAGTACGGAGCAGCATCACGCGCGTGGTTCGAGAAGAACGCGACGGCGTACAAGGAGCTGCGTGCAAAGCACAAGGACAACCCGATCGCCTTCCGCGAGGCGCTCGCGAAGCTACGCAGCGAGACCGAACCGGTGCCGAAGGTGCCTCTGTCCGTGCTCGTCGATCACATCGACCACATGGTGAAGGTCGCCGGGATCGATCACGTCGGGCTCGGCTCCGACTTCGACGGCGTCGACATGCTGCCCGAAGGGATCAACGGGGTCGAGTCGCTCCCGAAGATCACCGAAGAGCTGCTCCGGCGCGGGTACAAGGACGAGGACATCCTCAAGATCCTCGGAGAGAACTTCCTCCGCGTGTTCGAGCGCGCCGAGGAGTACGCGAAGTCGAAGGGCACGCGGCTGTCGGGGGATGGCAGCTTGAAGCGGATCGATCGCTGAGCGCGAATCGAGCACGAGCACGATGAGATACGAAGGGCGACTCTATCGGCCGCCGTCCGAGGCGGATGCGTTGATCCTGCAGGCCACGATCGGGTGCTCGTGGAATCACTGCACGTATTGCGACATGTACCGCGACAAGTCGTTCCGCGTGCGCGCGCTCGCCGAGACGCTCGAGGACATCGAGCGCGCGGGCGCAGCAGTCGGAGAGCATGTCGAGAAGCTCTTCGTCGCGGACGGGGACGCGCTCGTGCTCCCGATGGATCACTGGCTTCCGATCCTCGAGCGCGCACGGAAGACGTTCCCGCGCCTGCGACGCGTCTCGTGCTACGCGATGGCGCGGAACGTCCTCGAGAAGAGCGATGCGGAGCTGCGTACGCTTCGTGAGGCGGGGCTCGCGCTCCTCTACATCGGGCCCGAGTCGGGCGACGATCCCACGCTGAAGAAGATCGCGAAGGGCGACGATGTCGCGGCGCATGTCGAGGCCGCTCGACGCGTGCACGCCGCGGGAATGGATCTGAGCGTCATCGCCCTCCTCGGCATCGCGATGGAGCGGAGCGAAGAGCACGCCCGCGCGACCGCGGCGCTCGTGACGAAGATGGATCCCGAATACTTCTCCGCGCTGACCGTGACGATCGTCCCCGATACGCCGCTCGATCGACTCGCGAAGAAGGGACGCTTCGCCGTGCCCCCCGTCCCTGCCCTGCTCCGCGAGCTCCGCACGATGGTGGACGAGGCACGACCGACGGATGCTCTCTTCCGCACGAACCACGCCTCGAACTACCTGCCGCTCGGCGGGAGGCTGCCGCGCGATCGCGAGCGCATCGTGGAGGTGATCGACGCGGCGCTCGCGGGCAAGATCCCGCTCCGACACGAGGCGATGCGCGGGCTCTGACGAGCGAGGTACCCCTTCGCAGGATCGTCGCTGCGGCTCCTCGGCGAGCGCCACGCCTCCTCGCGAGGCCTGAGGCCGAGGCGCCTCGTGGGCGTGCGTGTGCGAGCACACCCTATCGAGATCGCGCTCCCTTCTTGGCCTTCTTCTCCCGCGTCCGGTACTTCCGATGCAGGGCGCGGGACCCGACCTCGCGAAGGTCGGACTGGAGAGGAGAGGCATGAAGCCGACAAAGTCCTTTCTTACGCCGAGCAGCGAATCGCGGTTCACTCTTCTGCCACCCGGATGGCGTGTGAAGGATCAGGCCGACGCGTGCCGGAGCGCCGGACTGGCGTTCACATGGTGCGCGCGTGCCTCGTGGGGCAAGCGTGAGCTGGCTCACTGGCTCGTCGGACCGTACTCGACGGCGATCCAGGCGACGCGGCAGGCGGCAGTATCGGAGCGAAGGCGCACGCGATCGATCCCGACAGAGACCGTGCACGCGATGCTCGCGCGATCACATGCGCACGTCGTCGCGATCCTCCGCGCATGCGGGTCGTGGCGCAACGACCACGGATTCGCGCGCCGTATGCTCGAAGGTGGGTTCGTCGTCGGTGTGATGGATAGCGAATACGCTCTCGGCTTCGCCCCGGTCGCGACGCCGAGCATGCGCCTCGTCGATCGAGTCACATCGCTCTTCATCGCGGACTTCCTGACGCGTCCCGCCGACTACGCGCGCTTCCGCATCTGCGATGCTTGCTCCGCGATCATGTTCGACGGCGGCGCAGAGCACTTCGAGGTCTGCCTCAAGCCGGCAAGGATCTCGGAGACCCGCATCACGGGCGCCGGCGCCGCGCACGAGAGCGGCGAAGGGCGCCGCACGTCGATCGGGCTCGATGGCTGCGCGGCGTAGTCGGGTCGGCGCGGGGCTCGACGAGCACCGCCGGTTCAGCGTGGCTCGAGCGAGAGCGGAACCTCGATGAAGACGCCGAGCTCGCCGACGAAGTCGATCGACACGCACGCATGGACGCGGCCCTGACGGTTGTCGAATACGGCGCGCTCCGCGATCGGGAACACCGGCTGGTGCCACACGCCCGGATCGATGTGCACGCCCCGCGTCCCGTCGAACCAGAAGGCGACGAAGTCCTCGGCGCGCACGTCGTCGCCTGGCCGCGCGAGGAGCGCCACGAAGGGGCTCACCTCGAGCGGGAAGAAGATCTGTCCGCCGTCGGGATGGTAGTTCGCTTCGTGCGTGTAGATGCGTGACGTATCGGCGGGAGCCGCGTCTTCGCGGGCGCGTGCGGGATCCTCGAACCACCCGGTCACGTACGAGCGCGCGACGGCATGGTTCACCGCGTATTGCACCTGGCCGCGGCGCTCCATGACGAAGCGGTCCTCGACCGTCCCGCCTTCGATTCCGGTGCCGGGCACGAGCGGGCGCGGTCCACGCACCGGCCACGGCACGATCGTCACCTCCGCGCGCGCGAAGTCGTCGACGAAGTGGCCGTATCCGACGAGCGATTGCTCCGTCGCCCGGAGCGCCCGTGCACGTACGACCCGAGCCTCTCCTCGCGTGATCGACGGGAGCCGCTCGAGATCGATCCCCGAGAAGTTTGCCAGCGCAGGCGTCGTGCTCACGACGAGATCCTAGCGCGCGGTCACGTTCCTGCGATGCGGCGCCCCGCGCTGGGGCGGATCGAGGTGCGCGCGAAGAGGAACGCTGCCGCGCCGCACGCGATGAAGGCTGCGAGCCTCCGAGGGCCGAGCGTCTCGTGGAAGCCCAGCAGCCCCGCGTCCGCAAACGGCTCGAAGCGAACCTGCACCGCCCACGCCACCCAGATGGCGAACGTTGCAATCATGAGTCCGCGGAGCCCGCTTCGGTCCGGCGCAGAGAAAAACGCGCCGAGCCCGACGAGGAGCCCGACGATCCAAGGGACGTCGAACGAGCGTGCGAGCGCCTCGTGGTAAGCGAGCCCCCCGAGCAACGCTCCGAGGAGCGCGCCGATGAAGGCCCGCGTGCTCCAGCCGAGCCAGTTCATGATCGGCTCGAGTCTCGCGACGCGTGGAAGGGAGCGTCGGCGCGTGCGGCCTCACGCCGCCGAGCTCGACCATCCGCGGTGAATTGGACCAGCCATGGATGCAGCGCCTCGAGGATCCGATCGAAGCCGGCCCACGACTCCGAGTACGTGAAGATCGCGTCGTCGGGGTGCGAGTGGTGGAACGCGTGATACCGCGCCGACGCGAGGCCCCACGTCCGCCGCGGCGCGCCCAGGCCTTGCTTCCGGAGCGGAACGCCGCCCCACCACCGGTGCTGGTAGAGGTGGAACAGGAGCGTGTGCGCGAACTTCAGCACCGCACCGAGGAAGAAGCCCGGATTGCCGGTGAAGAGCGAGAGCACGCTCATCCCGGCGATCGACACGACCGCAGCCGAGCCGTACGTCGAGAGCTCGTAGTTGTCGAGCTGCGGCGCGTCCTTCACGCCGTTGTAGCGGCGATGATGGCGCGAGTGCGTCGCTCGATACCGCTCCCGATCGTGATGCACGAAGTAGTGATCGAGGGCGTAGACAAGATCTGCGACAAAGAAGAACCCGCCAGTCGCAAGGGCGATCGACGCTACGTTCATCGTTGGCTTCCGGAAAGTCCGCTCTAGGCGGTATTGCTTCGATGCACTCAGGCGGTTCGCCGTTGCGCTTCGCGACCATCAATTGAAACGGCCGAGCTCGTCGCCGCGGGCACGACGAACATGCGACCGTGCACTCCTTCAGGGAGCGCGTGCGGCCGAGCCGAGTCCGCCGCGATCGGCGGGCGGACGTTGCGGGTGCAGGCCGCGTCACCCCATAGGTGCTGACTGTGCCTCGCGTCAACAGGGTGTCCGCCGCAGCTCGAGAACCACCATCACGAGAACACGCTCGTGTGCTCGCGCTCGAGCCGTGTACAAAGCTCGGCCTTTCACCCCGCTGCAGGGAAGCGTCGAGCTTCACGACCGCGATGATCCATCGACGAGGAAGAGGCTGTCCGGCTCGAGATCGCGACGGCGGATGCCGGCCGCGTGCGCCGCGGAGAGCGCCGAGAGGACGTGCGTGATGATCGCGACGGCCTCTGCCGGCGAGAGCGTGCTTCGCGCGCGATCTTGCCCACGAGGGACTCGCCCTGCAGCAGATCCATCACGAGGATCGGCGTTCCGTCCTCGTCCTCGTCGGCATCGTGCAGGAATCGGTGGCAGTGCACGCCGCCACCACGGCGATCTCCGCTCGCTCGATGCACGCGTCTTCGTGGCCGGGAAGCTCCGACTCGCCCGAAGAGAAGAACAAATGACTATTGAATCAATATTACGACCAAATACCATCGATCAATGACACGATCGAGCATGCGAAATTGTGGTTAGCGCATACATGTTGTGTCACCAACCAGCGTCCGCGAGAAACCCTCGCCAACCCACATTGCAGCACGCACCAACGGAGCAAACATGAATCATTTGCGAGCACGCGCGCCGCAACTCGAAAACAGCACACAACTATCCGCATACGAGAAGCTCTCCGAGAAGACGCCTAGTCGATTTGCCAAAACTTACCGACTCATTGAGTACTATTGGCACCCGCCCGACAGCGGAACGCTCGGCTCCGGAGAACTTGGGAAACCAGTCGGTGGCCACATTCAGGGCCTCACCAGTTTCTACTCTCCGGACGGCACACACCACGTCATTGTTTCAGCAGTCCTCCACGGCTCGTGGCGCATCCAGGAGTTCCACTGGAATCCAAGCACAGGAAGCGGCGTTCAGGAACGAGAGCTACACCAATCAAATGACCAAATCTGGGGAATTGCAGGGTACTCGTTAGGACCTTATCGGCATCTGATTTTGGCGTTCGTCAATAACCCACAACTTGTAGAGCTGAGGTGGACTGGCAATGGGCCTCCGGAGCGTCGCGTCATCGGTGACTACGGAGCGAACTGGGGCGGCCTGAGCGCGTTTACGTCGTCAGACGGCGTGGCCCACGTTGCCTTCGCCAAGCTCAGTGCCGATGGCACGTGCTTCGAGCTCTTCGATCTGTCGACAACGAGCAGCGGCCAGCGCAATCTCAGCAATCTGGGCGCGATGGATCAGAACATCGACGGATTCTGCGGATTCCATACACCGGACACCAAACGCAATCTGATCGTGTGTGTTTCGAATCGCGGACACATCTTTCAGGCGGAATGGGGAGCCGGCATGAGCCCAAAGGTCACCACCCCGTTCGAGCCTCCATTGACGAGTCCGCCAATCCGTTGGAGCAAGTGCGAAGGGATCGGGGGCTTCTGCTCTCCTGACGGTGTACGACACATTGTTGGAGGAGATTCGGATGGCCGCGTGCGCGAGCTCTGGTGGAGCCCGTCGAGCGGCGCTCGAGACTTCTTTACGTTCGGACAGTACCCCTATGCTACTGCCACCGGGTTTTACTCGGCAGATGGCTGGCATCATGGGATCGCGCTCGTATACGGATAGTTGGCCGCGGCGATCTCCGACGGGGTCACGCGATCGTCGCCGTCGAGATCCACTGCCTCGAAGCCGCCGAGCTCGCGCCAGATGCCCTCTGCCCCAGCTGCCTCATGTGACGAAACAGCGGCTCGATTCATCGGCGACTGCACTTTGGGCGATCAAGCCCCTCGCCTCCGGGGAATTATCGGGACGGACCGGCCTCCATCGTGGGCCGGCCCCGACTTCCTTTGCCGGAGAGTGCTCATGCCTTTGCGTTGGTCGCGGACGGTCGCGTTCGCGTATGTGGTGGTCATCGGAGCTTGTGGCAGCGATGATGCGGGACCGCTCGCGGCATCACCGCAAGGCGATGCAGGGGTAACGGACGCGGGGAACGAAAGCGGGTTCGCGCCCGACGGCGCGGATGGCTCCGCCGACGGCGCGGATGGCTCTGAGCCAGACGGCGGGGCGCCGGGGTGTGACGATGGCGATCCGTGTACGACGGACGGCGCGACCAACGGGGTGTGCACGCACACGGTCGCGCCCGACGGGACGCCTTGCAACGACGGCTTGCGGTGCACCGGGAGCGATCGCTGCACGGCTGGCGTCTGCCGCGGCACCGACCTCGCTCCTCACGTCCAGGCGCGTGGACACCTGTTCGGCTTCGGAGCCGCGCCGAACGAGGACGGTCATCCGCTGAACGGACTCGGAGAGATCGTCTCCGACGAGCACATGCTCTTCCTCGACTCGATCGGGCCGGCGAAGACCGTGCTCTCGCTCGTCCAGGTAACGGCAACCGGTCTCACGCGCCTCGACACCAAGGAGCTCGATCTTTCGCTCGGCTGGGACGCCAACTCCCCCGATCTGTCCACGCGCACGACCACGTTCATCATCCCGCTCGGCGATGATCGCGCCGCGGTGATCGGGAGCCGGCAGGCGATCGAGATCGTCGACACGTCGACGGGCAAGATCGCGTCCGTGGGCAGTCTCGCTCTGCATCCGCAGTCCGAGCCGATCCGCGCCGGCGTCGGCCGTGGCTCACGCTTCTACACGTGCGAGGAGCTCGGCTACACCGGCGCGGTCGACGCGTGGGAGGTCGGCCCGACCGGGCTCGTGCTCCACCACGGCCGGATCGCGCTGCCGAACGCCAGGTTCTCGAACACGTGCGACTCGCTCGCGCTCTCGCCCGACGCGATGGAGCTCCTCGTGGCGACCCGCCAAGGGATCGAGCGTGCCGATATCACCGATCCGACCGCCATCACGCTGAAGCAGCCATTCCTACCGTCCAACGACTTCTGGCGCGTCGCCGAGGAAGGGGGCTTCGTCGTCACGCAGCGGCCGCTCGGTTCGTGGAACATCCCCGGGCAGATCGAGGTGTACCGGCGCTCGGAGCTCGAGGCGAACCCGTGGGCGGCGCCCTTGCTCCGACTCGAGTCGACTCCTCGAGGCGAGGTGCCGGGCCGGCAGCCGCTCGGGTTCGCATTCGTCGAGGGTGGGCTCGCCATCGAGTGGAAGTTCCAAGACGCCAATGGGTTCCGGTACGAGACCCGGCTGCAGCCTTTGCCGGGCGGAACGCCGGCACCTCAGAACGCGGCTTTCACGCATCGCAGCACCGGTGAAGACCGCCTCTTGTCCCGACCGTTCGCGATCGCACGACGCGGGCCGCTGCTCGTCGTTCCGCCGTGGCGGACCGTGCTTCGCCACGATCACTCCGCAGGCCAGTTCACCGCGCTCGGTCAAGCCGAGGCGAGCGGGTTCGAGAATGTCATGCCGGGCGCGGCCGATCACGTCATCGCGCTCTCGGGCCTCGGCGTGCACGACGTCGGTCTGCAAGATCCCGACGCTCCGTCAGTGAGCGGCCAGCCACTTCCGAGGACCGTGAGCTTCGGTCGATGGCAACCCGGCGGCGCGCACAGGCTCGCAGCGCCACTCGACGCGAAGATCGGCGCTCTGACGTTGAAGCAGAGCCTGACTCCAATCGGGTGCTTCGCACCGGAGAACGGGTCAATCGCGGCGACGGGCAGCGTGAACATCGCCGACGAGGTCGAGTACATGAACCCAGGCCGCGTGATCGATCTCGGTGGCGCGCTCCTCCAGATCAATCGGATCGACGCGACCGTCCGCCTCCGCTGGTACGACGCCCCTCCGGCCTGCGACCGCCGAACGCTCACTCCGAGCGTCGACGATGTGGTGGCCTTGCACCCGGAGCACCTGTACTTCGCAGCCGGTGGAGACGCGAGCGGTGCCCCGGTCGTGGTCGTTGCCGACGTCAGGATGGACGATTCCGACACCACGACGATCCGATGGCTCGAGCGCGAGCCCGGCCAGTCGAAGTGGCGGACGGTGGCGACGAGCGCGGATCTCGCGAACGTGCTCAGCCAAGTGGACCACGTCCAGGTCCACGGGAACCTGGCGCTGGTCCACGACCGGCGGCGGATCCTCGTCGTTCGCCGGAGCGGCTCGACGATCTCCGTCGTGGCGAACCGCGAGATCCGCGACGCCGACGTCCCGGAAGTCCTCTCGGAGATCCTCCACTTCGACGAGGAGCTCGTCTTCGCGACGACGACGAAGGCGCCGTACGGCGTCGTCGTGCTCCGCACGCGCGACCTCGAGCGCGTTGCGCGTTTCCCGACTCACGGCCTTGCTCGTTCGATGGCGGAGACGAATGGGAAAGTCGTGTTCGGTTCGGCGAACGCGCTCGACGTCGTCGATTCGATCTGCCCGCCCTGAGCGTCACTCCTTCGGCGGTGGGCGCCGGGGCTGCGCGAGCGCCGCCTCGTCGGCGCGCGTGATGACTTGGTCGGCGTCGACGTCGACGGCGCGCATGACGATGTCGGCGAGCACCGTCGACGGTGGCTGCGATGGATGTTTCTGCGCAACGGCCGCAGCGATCTCCTCCGGGGTCACGCGATCGTCGCCGTCGAGATCCACCGCCTCGAAGCCGCCGAGCTCGCGCCAGATGCCGAGCGCGAACGACTGCAGCAAGATGATCTTCGGCTCGCGCCCACTCCCGAGCGGAGGCACGAGCGCAGGGTTCTCCTTCGCCCACTGCACCAGCGGCCCGACGTGGTCGAGGCCGAGGAGAAGCTCACGGACCGTCGCGACCTGATAGTCGCGATCGGGATCGAGCGGCGCTCCATCGATGCCGACGACGACCCCGCCCGGCTCCTCGACGATGATGAGATCGTCGACCTGCAGGAACGCGCCGGACTCGAGCGGCGCCTTCGATCGCGAGACGGCGACCGCCTCGCGAATGACGCGTCCGGGAATGGGCACGACGACGACCTCGTTGTCGAAGGGCACCTCGGCCTCGAGGTCGCCGTACGTGAAGCGCTCCGGATAGTCGTGCGCCGCACGGATGCCACCGCCGTTGAACAGGCCTGCCTCCGCGTCGAGGCAGTCGCGCAGGCGAGAGCAGATCAACGTGCCGAGCGTCGTCTGCTTCGAACGCGTCCCTCTCGACGACAGCAGCTCGCCCGGCTTCGCGTGGTAGAGCGTCGCGCTCGCGAGCTCGCGGACCGTAGCCATGTGCGCGTCGACGATCGCGCGCACGGCCGGGTCTTCCGGGTATCGCGAGACCTCCTCGAGGCGGGTCGTCACGGCGGGGCCCGCGCCGTCCGGCGTCGACCAGACGATCTCGGTGACGACGGCCTGCACCGCCTCGGAGCCGGCCTTCACGATCCAGGTCCCCTCGACGTCGACGAGCATCGGCGTGTGCTCGTGGCCGCCGATGATCGCCGGAAAGCGTCGGGGCCGCAGGCGCATGGCGAGCGCACGGTCATCGGCGATCGACTGGTGCGTGATCGCGATGACGTCGGTGCAGCCCGACGCGATGAGGCTCGAGGCCTCCTCGATCGCCGCGCGGTTCGCGTCCACGAGCGTGGCGCCCCCGAATGGCTTGCCGCGATAGACCGATTCGTCCGCCATCACGACGCCGACGAGGCCGATCTTCAGCCCTCCGACGTCGATCACGTCGTGACGCGGGAGCTCGAGGCCGGAGCGCACGTTGGTCCCGAGACATTTCGGTGCGAGCTCGGCGAGCCGATGACGCAGCTCCTCGGCCGGGATGTCGTCCTCGTGGTTTCCGAGGACGACGTGGGTGACGCCGACGCGATTCAGGCAGTCCACCATTCCGCGCCCCGCATCGATGCTCGAGAGCAGGCTCGGCGCGAGGAAGTCTCCTGCGAGGACGACGAGCAGCGCATCGCTGTCGACCTGGCTCGCGTAGTGATCGACGAGGCTCTTCAGCCGCGGAAGGTTCTCGAGTGAGTAGACGTCGTTGACCGAGACGATGCGAAGGCGGGGCATCCAGCCTTCATTGTCGCAAACGTACGGGGCGCGCGTCGATCGCTTCGGGGGCACGCCCCCGAGAGAACCTCAACCGCTCCGCTTCGCTCCTCCTGGCCGTGATGGTGACGCTCGCCAACGGCGTTGCCGGAGGTGTACCGCCCCAGGTGTTCATCCACGGCATCGTGACGACGGAGCGACGTGGCTTCGCGCTCCAGCGAGCGACCGGACGCGCTGGCGCTGACCGACGATCGGTGAGACTCTGTATCGAGCATGTCGTCGAAAACGTGGCTTGTGCCTGGGCTCGTGGTGATGGGAGCGCTCCACGCGTGCACTGGGTCGGCGCTTCCAGAGGGCGGCGGCGGCGGCGGCGCCGGCGCCGCCGGCGGACCGGATGGAGGCCCCGACTCGCGCTTCACGTTCTCTCCGCGCGACGCGGCGCGCACGTGCGGCCACGACGACGACTGCGTGATTCTGCCTGCGCTCCACAACTGCTCGAGCTGCTGCGGAGAAGGCGCGGTCGCGCGTGGCGAGCCGGAGCGCGCGTACGCGGCCGTGGTCGAGGCTTGCCGCACGCCCGGAGCGCCGGACGGCTCCATGTGCGGCATGGCGTGCGGCTCCTTCCGGCCAGCGTGCTACGAGGGGACGTGCGTCATGTTCGCAGACGCGAACACCGGCGGCGATCCACCCGCCGCATGTTCGAGGGGCAGCACGACGGACGGTGGTGCATCAGCGCCCGATCCTGGCGCGGGACCGTCTTGCGGCGCGCGCGCGGTGCAGACCGGGTTCGAAGAAGGACTCGATCCGTCGTGGCGTCCCACCGACCCAGCCTCGTTCCGGATCGATCGTGACGAGCCACTCGCTGGCGAAGCCAGCCTGCGAATCAGCTACAAACAGAAGGACGCGTACCTCACGATCGAACAACCGGACGCATGCGCGACGCGAATCGCGTTCACGCTCCGCACACGCCTCCTCGCGAGCGGCGTCACACTCGCGCGAATCGTCGCGGGTCAGGGGTCGTGGTTCCACGTTCGCCTCGACGAGTGCGCGCTCTCCGTTTCGGAGGAGACGCGCTCCGACGCGGCGGCCGGGCTCGGTGCGGGCGGCAGGAACTGGCCGGTGCCGGAGGACTCTCCGGTGCGCGTCGTCCTCACGCTCGACCTCCGCACGAAGACGCTCACGACCGCGGTCGCGCCGCTGGGCGAGCCGCTCCCCGAGCCGCAAACGGTGGGCGTTCGAGGCGACCCGTCTGGCACCGGCGCCATCCGCGCGATCGAGCTCGGGTCGGCTCCCGGCATCCAGTCGCCCGGCGTAGGCGCGGTCTGGATCGACGACCTCGTGATCGACTGACGCGTCCGCGGCAAGGTCACCAACGGTCGTTGGCTGCATGGCCCCGAGAGTCAGCGGCTCGAGGTACGAGTGAGCACCGAACCCGCGAAGACGTCGCCCCTCGCTCCGTTCGCCGATGCCTACGAGCCCAGCGCGGACTGAGTCCACTCTCGCCCCGCACATGGTGGTTCGACGACGTACGCCTGCTCGTCCGATGGGCAGAAGATTGTCGACGCGATCACGGCGCTCGATCATTGCAGCGCCACGAAGGTCTGCATCGACAGCGCGAAGTGATCGCGCGGTATCGCGCGGTCCTCAGGGCCCGATCACGCCCATCAGCTGAGCCGTGCGGACACACGCCGCTTCACGGCGTGCATGCCTTGTCGAAAAGCTCCGGACGGTACTCGAAGTGCATCGTGTCGTAGTGATACCAGCGGCCGCCCCAGATGAAGCCTTCGGCCTCGAAGGCATCGACGATCGCCTGCGGGATCCGGTTGTTCCACTCGAACGAGCCATCCGGCTGCTTGTCCCATTCCCAGTAGTCGGCCCGCGCGGTGACGATGTCGATCGCGATCCCGTAGGAGTGCGCGCTCAGGCGGTTCGTGTTCACGATCGGACGCCAGTTGAACGTCCCGCCGAGCTCGCCTTTGACGTACGGAGCGAGCGACGTCTTCGCGTTCACGAGCTTGGTCAACGCGGCCGACACCCGGCCGAGCGCAGCGGCGGCGCGCTCGTGGAACTTCACCTTCTGACCGACGAAGTCGACGTCGACGAGGCGAGCGCGTACGGCCTGTTCGGTCGCGCCGAACGTCGCCTTGAAGAGCGCGTCGTTCCGGATGCGCCCCGGATCGTGGTCGACGGCGGTGATCGGGACGATCTTGCCGGTCGTGTACGGGATGGCGAGCGTGTCCTCGATGTCGGGCGACTCGATCTTCTGCTCGTACGTCTTCGCGGCGCCATCGTCCCACGCGAGCTCGGAGGCATCCGGAAGGCGAAGCACCCACCCTTTGTTCGCCGCGGCAGGGGTTCCGACGTAATGCGAGGCCACGCATTCGAGCGCGCCCGGGATCACGGGCTTGTCCGGAGGCGCAGCCGGCGCGGCCGACGCGGGCGGCGTGCTCACGGCCGCCTGCGCGGGCTCGGGCGCGCGACGATCGTCCTCCGCGCGCGGCGGGGCCTCGGGAATGCTCGATCCGCTGCTCCCGCCGCAAGCGGCGACGGCGATCAGGAGGAGGGCGCGCGCGCCACGGCGCATCGGTCGGCCTTGTCTCGATCCCCACCCGTCCATGACGCCACCTCGTCCTGCCCCCCAAGGATACATGAGGCACCACGATGACGGGCGGCCGAGCTGCGTCAATGCGGCGCCGTGCGAATTTCATTTCTTCGGTCGTCGCCCGGGCTCCCCTGCAAGGGCGTCGAGCGCGCCGAGCTTCACGCCGGCACGGAACGCAGCGACGATCCCGTCCTTCTCGACGATCTCGCTCGCGTCCCGCGCGGTCATCTTCGCGAGGTGCTCGAGGCCGGTGTTCGCGACCGCGACGGCCGCCTCGGCGGCCTCACCAGCGCGGAACGCCCGTCCCTGGAAGCTCGCGCCCGCGACGAGGACGTTCACGACGAACGCGAGCTCCTCCATGCGTTCGCCGTGGACACGTGGATCGAGCGCTGCGAGCCGCTCGAGCGACGAACGCAGCGTGAGCCCGGAAGCAGCGGCATCGTCCGCGCGCACCCGCTCCGCCGGCGCGTCGTTGTCGGCAGCGAGCGCACGACGCGGTCGAGCGCTGCCCGTCTTCTCGTTGCCGAGCGCGCGGCGCGCGCGTGGCTTCTCTGTGCTCTCTGTGCTCGCTGGCAGCGCAGCCTCTTCGCGCAGCACCCCGGCCGACTCGAGCAGACGGAGCAGACGCGGCGCCGGCGGCACCGGCGGAGGCGGTCGACGGTCGAGGTCGCGGAACCACGTGCGAGCGACGAAGTCACGCGGCTCCTTCACGATGTCCTCGAACGACGCCGTTCGAGCGAGCCGGAGAAATGCACGTGCGTCCGACGGCGCGATGAACCCCTCGCGCGCACGCCGATCGGCGCGATCGCCCGCGGCGTCCGCCTCGAGCATCTCTTCGTCCGTCAGGAGATCGTAGAGCCCGCCGTGCTCCTCGCTCTCGCGCTCCGACATGGCAGCGCATCGATCGAGGAGGCGCGTGCAGGCGGAATGATCCTCCTCGTCGAGCGCGACGAGCGCGGTGAGGATCGCGTCCCAGCCGTCGTGCTTGCGCCCGATGATCATGTACGAGCCGATCTCGTGGGTCAGCGCCCCTTCGAGCGCCTTCTCGATCGAGTCCCCTTCCCCGTCGTCCGTCTCGGAGACCTCGACCGCGAGCTGGTCCACGTCGACCACGACGACGTGTCGATGGAACGCCAGCGTCACGACGTCTTCTGGCAGCTCGGCGAGCCTCCGCGCGGCGGCGCGATCGCCAGCTTCGAGCAGGATCTCGAGCCACACCACGAAACGTGACGCGTCGAACGACTCGTCCTCCCCGGGCTCGTCGCTCTTCCAGAGATCCTCGTCGAAGACGCGCTCGATCTGCTCCGCGGTCGCGAGCTGCACGATCTCGCCTGCGTCCTCGAGCCCGACGTGATCGATGAGCCGGGCGAGCGCTTGCGGAGGCAGCGCTCGGACCTCGGCGACGAGCGCGGATTCTTCGAGGATGCGTGCGACGAGCTGCCGGGAGGTCGCGACCGGACGAGCCAATAGTGAATCCATGATTCACTTATGAGCCCGCCGGCCTCGTCCGTCAAGACCCGAGCCGGAGGCCCCTCCCCGCGACAGCACTGGGCGCGGCGGGTCTCCGGTCGAGCTCGAACGGTCGCGGCCCGCGAGTGACAGGCTCGTCATTTTCGCCGGTTCGTCGTCCAATGAGGCATGGTCGAAGACGGGCCGAGCCCGCCGCAGAAGCAGGGATCGACGCGGGCGCTCGTGGCGCTGCTCGCTTTCGTCCTGGGCTTCGCGACCGTCCCTCACCGGGTGATGGAGCGCGAAGCGTCGAAGTGGTTCGAAGGAGACCCGGCGAAGACCGACGCCCTCGCCGCCGGCGTCGCTCGATGGACATCGTCGCCGGACCTCGCGCCGGCCTCCTTCGCGACCGGCTCGTCGAGGTTCGACGGCGAATGGCTCTTCGCGACGTACATGATGGCGGCCATGGGCTTCGGGCAGCTCGCGCTCGAACGGCCCGACGCCCGCGACGCGAGCCTCGAACGGATGGAGCGGTGCCTCGATGCGCTGCTCGAGCCGCGCGTGCGCGTCTTCGAGGACCGAGCATGGGGCAACGATGCGCTCGCGTCCGTCGACGCAGCGCATGGATCGAGCGTGGATCGCGGGCACGTGGCCTATCTCGGCTACGCAGGCCTCGCGC
>JAEXCN010000192.1 GCA_023402175.1 Pseudomonadota bacterium
GAGCAGGTGCGGGCGCGGGCTGCGCCTGCGCCATCACGATCGGCGACGCAAGCGCGAGCCAGATGGCGATCCCGACGGAGCGGCGCATCTCATTTCCCCACGGGCTTCGCGACCGCCTTCACACGGAAGCGCAGATCGTATTTTCCGTTCTTGTCGGCGGGGAAGTCGGCGCCCATCGACGAGTCGTCGATGATCTTCACCTGGACGTCGACCTTGTGATCGCGCGGGACGTCGACGGTGAAACGCGAGCGCTGTGACGTGCGGAACGCCTCGTCGCGCGCATCCTTCCGATCGACGTCGACGGTGACGGCATGACGTCCGGGAGCGACGGCATGGTCGTAGACGGCGGTCATGTCGGAGGCGGCGAACGCCTGCGGCGCGGTGAAGACGACGCCGTCGTCGAGCGACACCGTGAGCCGCGCGATCTTCGCTTTGTCGCCGTCAGTCTGGAGCGCGACGGAGATCCGGGACTGATAGAGGTTGTCCGAGACCGCGGCGACGCGCGCCCGGAGCGCAGCGATGTCGGCGAGGAGGCGGTCGTAGTCGACCGGAACGCCCGCATCGACGGCGTTGCTCGGCAGCTCCTGCGGCTGCGGGTTGAGCGGAGAGAGACGGCCGCCGTCGGACGGCTCGATCGGCGCCGGCGGGGGCGCCTCTGCCGGCGTGGTCGTCGCGGGCGCCGCTTGCGCTTTGCCGCCATCCGCGCTCGCGGCGTTCGGCTCTTCGCTCGGAGGCGCGCCCGCATCGACCTTCGCCGCCGGTGGCGGCTTCGGCTTGGCGGCTGTCTTCGGCTTCGTCTGCGCGAGAGCGATCGTCCCGACCGCCGACGCGCAGGCGACGAGCACCGCGAAGAGGAGACGTTTCCGGGAACGCATGACCGGCCCAGTCCCCATGTTACGGGTCATCCGCCGAACGGGAAGAAGATGCTGAAGCCGCCGGTGACGAGGATGTCGTTCACGAGGTGCTCCTCCCCGATGAGCGTCTCCTTGAGGATGTGGTCGCGCACGTCGAGACGGACGGCGAACCACTTGCCGAAGTACCACTTCGTGCCGAAGCCGAAGCTCCCGGTGAGACCTTGCGAAGTGGAGTCATCCGTCACTCCGGCGCCGAGGGCGGCGTTGAAGTCGAACCGGCTGATCCCGCCGCCCATCCAGCGAAGCTTTCCGTAGGCGAAGCTCCAGACCAGATGTCCGAAGTAGAGGCGCCCGGGGCGGTTCGTCCGCTCCTCGACCTGCACCTGCGGATAGCGACGCTCGTACGAGTCCGTCGCGGCGGTACGGAAGCGCGTGAGCTGGAAGCTCGCCTCGAGCCCGAGGTCCTCGCTGAAGTGGAACGTGTACGCGCCGCCCGCGAGCCAGCTCGACGAGTAGAGGTCGGCTCCGTAATAGCCGCCGAGCGCGGAGAGCTCGTGGCGGAACGCCTTCGTGAAGAGGCGCTCTTGGACCCCGCGATAATGCCGTCCGCCGACGAGCTCCTGCTTGAGCTCCTCGTCGACGCATTGCGCCCTCGCCTCGCGCGGCATCGCGAGAGCGGCCACGCCGACACAGACGGCGACGGACGTGGTCCTACGGAGAGAGGGCCAGGTGCCCCGCATTGGCGCTCATACTCGCTTGCGCGGGCGTTTCGCACAAGCAGAAGACCGCGGGCCCCCGGGTCCCGCGGCCAGGAGCAGCGCCCCCGCAGGCATCCGCCCCGCGCGTGACGAAGCGGGCCACGTCAGCAGCAGCGTGGTGTAACCTGCCGGCGGACGCCGCGGGGTCGGCCTCTCGGCAGGGCGCAGCGCGGATGCGCACGCGATCACTGATTGCCGTCGATGTTGCTCGATTGGATCGCCCCGCCTGAATGTCCGAGCGAGCACGCCGTCGTCTCGCAGGTGACGACGCTCGTGGGCGAGTCGCTCGTCGCTCAGCCGCTCGTCGTGCGCGCGCGGGTCGCTGACGGCACCACGCGACGGTTCCGGCTCGATCTGCGCATCGGCGCGAACGAGGAGAGCTCCCGTACGCTGGAGAGCGACGATTGTGGTGAGCTCGCCCAGGCGACGGCGCTCATCGTTTCGTTCGATCTCCAATCGCGCGCGAAGGCGGCAAAGAGTGAAGAGCACGCGACGCCCGACGGTGGAGCGCCCCCGTCGGCAGAGGGCCCTGCCCCGGAGCGGCCGCCATCCGGCGAGAACGCATCGGCCCCGCGCGCCCTGGCAGAAGCCCCGGCCGGAACGGCGGCTCCAGTGAGCGGCAGAGGCTCCGAAACGGCATCTCCGCGGACGACGGGTTTCGGGCTCGGCGCCGACTTCTTCGCCGATGCCGGCTCCCTTCCGGCGGGTGCGTGGGGCTCGGGTGTGATGGCGTTCGTCACGGAGGGCCGCTTCCGCGGTGAGCTCGGCGCAGCACTGTGGCCGAGGACTCGGGCTCTCTCGAGCATCCAGCCGGGCGCAGGCGCATCGCTCTACCTGCGAACGATCGGGCTGCGAGCATGTCTGGTCGCGGTGCCCTCGCTGCACATCGACACGTGCCTTCATCTCGAGGGCGGCAGCGCGCGGACGACGGGTTTCGGGATCAGCCGCCCGACCACGTCGAATGGACGCTGGCTCGCGACGTTCCTCGGAGCAACGGCGCGGCCATTCGCGTGGGGCGACCTCGCGCCTCGCTTCACGGTCGAGCTCGGCGCGCCACTGCATTACGCGACGGCCGCGATCGTGGGTCTCGGCGATGTGTACACGCCTTCTCCCATCCTTTTTCGCGTCGGTGTCGGCCTCGAGAGCAAGCTCTTCTGAGGCACTGACGGTCGCGTTCGGCTGCGTTTTCCCCTCGGCCGCCTCGTCGTTTCGACGTCGGCGGAGAAAGTTTGATAGTTCCTCGGGTGCGCTGCACTTACCGCGACGTGGAAGGCGGCGCGTTGGCTTCAGTGCTTGGTGTGCCGATGTCCGCGCCGGACCGCGAGCGAGACGTGTCCCCCGCGCTCACGTCGTTCGACGAGGTGTACGATCACTACGTCGTCTTCGTCTGGCGCACCCTCCGAGCGCTCGGTGTACCCGACAGCGCGCTCGAGGATGCGGTCCAGGACGTCTTCGTCGTCGTACACCGGCGTCTGCCCGAGTTCGAAGGGCGCGCCAAGCTGACGAGCTGGCTGTTCGCGATCGCCCGGCGCGTCGCGCGCAACCATCGTCGCCCGCGAGAGGCGAGCGGCGACGTCGTCGATCTCGAGGAGCAGGTCCGTGATGATCGACCGACCCCGTACGAAGCTGCGGTGCAGACGGAGGCGGTCGCACTGCTCGAACGCATCCTCGATCGGCTCGATGAGAAGCAACGCATTTGCTTCGTTCTCATGGACATCGAGCAGATGACGGCCGAGGAGGTCGCCGCGCTGCTCGAGGTCAACGTCCACACCGTTTATTCGCGGCGCCGTTTGGCTCGCCTCGAGTTCAACCGACTCGCCGCCCGTTACGGGCGCAGCGAGTAGCCGCGGAGCGACCATGTTTTCCCTTTCGAAAGCCTGCTGTCTTCGGTCGCGCCGTCGCGCGTGCGGAGCGCGCGCATGAGTGATCTGACCCCGACGGCCCGCAAGCTTCTCGCAGATGCACGCCCCGGCTTCGGTCCGAGCGCGGCAGCTCGTGAACGGATGCGCGCCGAAGTCCTCCGCGACGCGGCGACGACAGCGAGCGCCGCGAGCGAGGCTCCGCCCTCCGGAGTGAGGCTCTCGCTCAAAGCGCACGGCGGGAAGCTCCTCGGAGCGACGCTCGTCGCGCTCGTCGCGGGAATGTATGCGACCGTCCGCAGCTCGGGTCCCGAGCCCGTCACCGTGGCGCCCACCAACATCGTGATGGCTTCTCCTGTTGAAGAACCCGGAGAACAGTCTCGTGAACAGCCGGCGGCAGCAGCGGCCGAGGAGCTCGCTTCGAACCCGTTGCCGGAAGCGCCGGCTATCGCCGCAGCAAATTTGAAGGCGAGCCCGAATCCGACCGCGCCCGAGACGAGCGCAGCGCGGAAGGTCGTGACGATGACCAAGGGCCCCGTCGGTGCCGAGCGCGGCTCGGCTCGAGCGGAGGACGTCGTGGGCGCGCGACCGGCCGAACGCGCCATGCCTCCCGGGTCGCTCGGCGCGGAGATGCGTCTCCTTCGTGAGGCCCAGAGCGCGTTCAAGTCCGGCGACCTCGCGCTCGCGAGGCGCAAGGTCGACGACCACGCCCGCTCGTTCCCGGATGGGGTGCTCCGCGAGGAGCGCCTCGTCCTCGGAGTGCTGCTCTTGTGCGCCGAAGGACAGGTCGAGCGCGCCCGTCGAACGGCCGATGAGCTCGCAACGGCGCATCCGCGCTCCTCGCATCTCGAGGCGCTTCGCGGCTCGTGTGCGGGCACTGCGGGTCCGCCGGGCTCGAACGACTAGTCCACGCAGCGAGCAGCTCCTGCTCGCTGCGTGATCGTAGCCCGCGGAGCTTCGTCCGCCGGGAATCTCTCTCCTTTCATCCGTCACCCTCACGGACAC
This sequence comes from Pseudomonadota bacterium, assembly GCA_023402175.1. Classification (GTDB taxonomy): domain Bacteria; phylum Myxococcota_A; class Polyangia; order Polyangiales; family Polyangiaceae; genus Labilithrix. Next base: position 4,477 of record JAEXCN010000192.1, read on the forward strand.
ATCGACATGCCGAAGCTACCCAGCAGAGGAATCCTTCGCACGACGCTCGTGGCGGCGTTCTTGGTCGGCGGAACGATCGCCTGCGCCGAGACGATGAGCGCGGGGATCGAAGACAAGTCGAACGATGCGGGAACGACTCCGCCGTCGTTCACTCCGCCTCCGGACGAAGCCGGTGCGGCCACCGAGGTGGGGGTCCCGGACACGCTGAAGCTCTGCATCGCGACCGAGTGCCCTGCGCCGTATGCGACGTGCGGGTTCAGCGCCGATCGCTGCCGGATCAACCTGTCGAACGACCTCGACAACTGCGGCGCCTGCGGGAACAAGTGCCCTTCCGAGCTCTATTCCACGATCGGAGGCGACGTCGATGTCCGTCACCTCGCCCCGGCATGCGTCAACGGAGAGTGCACGGTCGTGTGCAACAGCAACGAGTGGGCGGACTGTAACGGGCGCGTCGACGACGGCTGCGAGACGTCCCTAAAGGGCAATCCCGAGGCCTGCGGCGGCTGCGGGATCAAGTGCGCCCCCGGCGAGCCGTGCGTCAAACTCACGACCGGGCAATCGAAATGCGGATGTCCGGCCGGCCAGACGTGGTGTCCGGCGACGGCCGAGTGCGTCAATCTCCAGTTCAACGACGACAACTGTGGCGTATGCGGAACGAAGTGCCCGGCGGGCCCCGCCGACGGCGGCGCGCCGCTTCCTCCGCACACGAAATACGGCTGCATGGGCGGCACGTGCGGGACGGACGAGAGCCACATCAAGTGTGACACCCGCTTCGGAGCCTGGAGCGACTGCAACGGCGACCTCCCTTCTCCGACGGGAGACGGCTGCGAGTTGAACGTGAACGCCTTCACGACCACGACCGTGAACGACCTGCCGATGTACCTCGGCGATCCCAAGAACTGCGGGGCGTGCGGCAACGCTTGTCCGGACGGTCAGACGTGCGCGCTCCTTCGCCAAGGCGGGCTCCAGTGCGCGTGCCCGTCGGGAACGACGCTCTGCCAGAGCCGGCGAGCCACGTGGTGCGCCGACTTGCTGACGTCGCCATCCGATTGCGGCGCGTGCGGGAATAGCTGCGCGAACGATCTGGCGAACAATCTCGCCACGGCGAAGAACCTCCAGGGTCTCTGCAAGAAGGGCGTCTGTGTCAACGAGTGCACCCCCGGTTGGGGCGACTGCGACGGCGACCTCACGAACGGCTGCGAGACGAACCTGAAGACGAACATCGCCCACTGCGGCGTGTGCGGGAATCGTTGTGACACGGCCGCAGGACAGCCGTGCATCGACGGAATGTGCCTGATGACCGAGTGCGACGGCGGGACGGATCCGACCAAATGAACCTCCACGAAACGCACGGGACCATGCGTCGATTGTCCCTCGTGGCAGGGCTTGCCCTGCTGACCACCCCGCTGTTCATCGCGGCCGCCTGCGCCGAGTCCGCGCCGGACGCAGACGTCACGCCCGACGCGGAGCCGCCGCACACGATTGGCGACTCAGGCGAAGGGAGCGATGGCTCTCCGGACGACGCAGGATGCGAAGCCGGCGATCCGCTCTGCTCGGAGACGGAGCTGCCTTGCTCGGACACGGACTTCTGCCCGGTGAAGGGCGCCGTCGAGGCGCGCTACGCGCTCGCCGCGATTTGGGGAAGCGGGAAGAACGACGTGTGGGCAGTCGGTGCTGCAGGGACAGCGATCCATTGGGACGGGACGACGTGGAAGCCCCATCCCATTCCGACTGGCCACACGCTGTTCGGTCTGTGGGGCAGCGGCTCCGGCGAGCTCTGGGCAGCGAGCACCTACAACGCAGCGTTCCGCGGGACGATTCATCCAGCGGACGGCTCGGTCGAGTGGACGAAGCTGCCAAACCTGCCCTATCTAGGGTCGAACGATCTGCCCCCTGCGCTCGCGACGGTGTGGGGCCGTGCACCGGACGACGTATGGATCGGCGGTGGCGAGAAGATCAGTGACTATCCGCCCACGCGCGTGTGGCGTACACGGCCCGACGGGGACGGCGGCGTCACGTGGCAGAAGCTCGCGCCGTGCACGGGCAGCAGCGGCGACTGCCCCGCCGTACGCGCGATGTGGGGACGTGCCGACGACGACATCTGGCTCGTCGGCGACAAGGGCCGCACGTACCACGCGGGCCTGACCGACGGCGGCGTCGCGTTCACGGCCATCGAGAGCAACACGACGCGAGCGCTACGCGCCGTGTGGGGCTCGAACGCCGACAACGTGTGGGCGGCTGGCGACTACGGCGTGGTCCGCAAGACGTCCGCGTCGGCGACGACCTGGACGAGCGTGGACGTTCCCACGAAGGTCGATCTCCACGGGCTGTGGGGCTCGAGCGCGAGCGACGTCTGGGCTGTCGGCGCGTACGGGACGATCCTCCACTTCGACGGCAACGAGTGGACGGAGGCCTCGGCAGCGTTCCCGGCGGGGCCGAAGCCGCACTTGTACGCCATCTGGGGCAGCGGACCGGACGACGTGTGGATCGTCGGAGAGGGAATCGTTCTTCATCGATCGGGTCCGGCGAAGTCAGGAGGCCAGAAGTGAGGGTCAGTAGATACGCGGCGTTCGTCGTTCCCGCTGCTCTCGTAACGGCGGGGCTCTTGGCGTGTGGAGACGATCCGTCTGCGACCGAGACGTCGACGTCCCCGGACGCGAGCGACGCGGACGCGGGCCCCGAGGTCGACGCGACCGACGACGCGGACACGAGCGATGCCGGATCCGACGCGGACGCCAGCGTTCCTCCGAAGACCTGCAGCGACGAAGGTTGGTGCCACACGCCCGTTCCGCCTGGGCAGGTTCTTCGCGACGTCTGGTCGGACGCCGCGGGCGGCGCATGGGCCGTGTCCGATCAAGGCGCGGTGCTTCGCTACGACGGCAAGGCGTGGACCGTGGTCCATACGCGCGTAGCCACCAACGCGAAGCTGTTCTCGATCTGGGGCAGCAGCCCGACGGACATCTGGATCGGCGCGTACGGCGCCATCCTGCACGGCACCGGCACGACGCCGGCGAGCATCACGTTCAGCGAGCAGACGCTCGACGAGCTCGCGGCCGGTGCCGGTGCGGTCTCGATCTACGGCACGAGCAACACCGACGTGTTCGCAGCCGTCGGCACGGCCGTCCTCCATCTCGGTGACGACGGCGCAGGATGGAAGGTCGATCCGGTCACGACGGAGATCGCCGGCAAGGCGGTCGCGGCCTGGGGTCGCGCAGGGACGAGCGACGTCTGGATCTCGACGATGAACACCGCTACGCAAACGGCCGTCCTCTTCCACCGGAACGGGGGAGCGAGCAGCCCCTTCAGCGCCGTCCCCGGCGTGAGTGACGTCACGTACTTCAACCCCAGACGCGCGTGCGCGACACCGGGTGAGCCGCAGCGCGGGTGGATGGTCGACGACCATACGATCTGGCTCGTCGGCACGCGCGTAAACTTCGGAACCCCCTGCTACTACGCGTTCCGCGGCGTCCAGAGTCCAGACGCCGGGGCGATGGACGCCGGCGCGTTCGCCTTCGACATCACGGTCTTCTACGACGAGCCGTACTTCGGGCAGAACGACATCTGGGGCACCTCGCCCAACGACGTCTGGCTCGCCGGCCAGTTCGGCACGCTGAACCACTGGGACGGGACACGCTGGCAGCTCGCCGCCATCACGATCGACGAGCTCCCCGTCAAGAAGAACCTCAACGCGATCTACGGCCGTGGGCCCGGCGACATCTGGGTCGTCGGCGACGGCATCGCGCTCCACAAAGGTGCACCGTGAAGACGCGACGCTTTCTTCGTAGCGGGCTGGTTTGGACCACGGTCCTCTCGACCGGAGGACTGACGGCGCTCGCATGCAGCGATTCCGACGTGAGGCTCGGCTACGTCGAGCCGCAGGATGCGTCCACGGGATCGAGCGAGGCCTCGCTTCCGAAGGCCGACGACGGCGGCGGCGAGACGGACGCAAACGACGCGGCCCGGCCTCAGGATGCCGGCGTACCGTTCGACGGCGCGGGCAAGGCCGTCGTCTGCGGAACGACGCCATGCGTGACCCAGCTCGCCGGCGGCGATACGTACTTCTGCGCGCTCATCAGTGACGGCACCGTCCGCTGCTGGGGAACCGACGTGCGTGGCTCGCTCGGCAGGCCCGAAATCGACGCGGGGCCCGACGCGGCCGTGTTGCCACCGGCGGCCGTCGAAGGCCTCGAAGGCGTGACGCAGCTCAGCGCAAGGCAGGCGACCTGCGCGGTTCTCGACAGCGGGACCGTGCAGTGCTGGGGCTCGAACAGCGCCGGACAGCTCGGTGTTCGCACGCCACCGGCATCGGACACGCTCTCGCATCCCAACCCGACGGAGGTGCCCTTGCCCGAGCCGGCCGTTCGCGTCGATGCGAACGACAACGCCACGTGCGCCGTGCTCGCTTCGGGCAAGCTCGCGTGCTGGGGGACGACGGCGTACGGAATGCTCGGGCGCACCACGACCGGAAGCGTGGGCGGACCTGACATCGCGACCAGGGTTCCGACGAATGTCGTGAAGACGACGACGGGGATCGCGATCGGCGAAGACGCGGAGCTCGTCACGTGGGCGGGCCTCCTCGGGCGCTCGGTATCGATCCAGCCGACCGACCCGGCGTTCAAGGCGCAGCCGATCCCGTCGCTCGCCAACGTCCACGACGTCGCGGCAGAGGTGGCGTACGTCTACGACCAGGCCGCCGCCGCGTGGGTGCCCGGAGGCCATGCCTGCGCCGTCGTCGCGGGCGCCGTCTACTGCTGGGGCTCGACGAACGCGTACGGCGCGCTCTGCACCGGCATCCCCGATAAGGAGCCCGAGCCCGTGCACGTGTCGATGCCGCTCGAGGCTGGCGTCTTCGCGCAGCAGATCGCCGTCTCGAAGCGAAACACGTGCGTGCGCCTGACCGACGGCTCGGTGCGGTGCTGCGGGGTCGACGACCTCGGTCAGCTCGGGCGCGGGACAGTGCCCGATGGTGGAACGACGCCGCCGATCGCGCCCGTGTTCGTGCCTGCGTCTGCCGTCACCGGTCATGTCGTGCAGATCGCGCTCGGCGGCGATACCGCGTGCGCGCTGCTCGCGAATGGGTCCGTCGAGTGCTGGGGGAGCAATGCCTTCGGTCAGCTCGGGAACGGAACGCGGGACTCCGCTCCGCATCCCGTCCCGGTTCGCGTCGTGTTCTGAGTGTCGAGAGGACGAGGCTTATGACTAGCGGACGAGGAATGTCTCCCTGGGTTTCGAGCATCGTGGCTGGATCGCTGACGGTCCTCGTCGTGGCCGCGTGCGCCGCCGACCGGCAGGAGTTCGACGATCGCGACGCCGGACCGCCATCGCCCATCGCGTCCGAGGAGGCCGGAGCGCCGTCGGCGACGTGCACCGGACAGCGCTGCTCTCGCGATCTGAAGAAGGTGCTGAGCAGCTGCGACGACCGCGTGATCAAGGAGTGTGACGTCGGCCTGGCCTGCGGCGACGGCGAGTGCCTCGAGCCCTGCAAAGCGGTCGAGCTCTCACAAGGATCGGCAGGCTGCTCGTTCTGGACTCTCCCTCCGGACAGCGCGACCGAGGGCCAACAAGGCTCGTGCTTCGCAGCGCTCGTGGCGAACTCGTGGGAGCAGCCGGTGACCCTCTCGGCCGAATACGGCGCTGAGCCGCTCGACATCTCGCAGTCCGTCTATCTGGCAAAACAAGAGAACGGAAAGACGACGTACACGCGCGTGAACGGGCCGCTCCCCGTCGGCGAGGTCGCCGTCGTATTCCTCGCCCAGCGCAACAGCGCGAAGTACCCCTGCCCAGCGGAGGTCACGCCCGCGCTGACGGCGGATCCGATCACGCATGGGACGAGCATCACGAAGGCCTTCCACCTGAAGGCCGATCTTCCGGTGACGGCCTATTCGATCTTCCCCTACGGCGGAGCCGTCTCGCAGATCCCGAGCGCGACGCTGCTCTTGCCCGTGTCCTCGTGGTCGAAGAGCTCGATCATCGTGAACCCCTCGTCCGGCTACGTCATCGGCAACTTCACCGGCACGTACACCGCTCGCGCGTTCACGCAGATCGTGTCGGACGAGGATGGTACGGAGGTGCGGATCGCTCCGAACGCGGACATCAGCGACGGCTCGGGCGTCACCGGGACCGGAACGGGGACCACGAAGTCGTGGACGCTCGCGCGCGGCGAGGTGCTCCAGATCACGCAGATCCCGGAGCTGTCCGGAAGCCCGATCGAGTCGAACAAGCGCGTGGGCATCTTCACCGGCGCCGACTGCATCACGTATCCGACCGGCACGGGCTTCTGCGACTCGGTCCATCAGCAGATCCCCGGTGCATCGACCTGGGGTCACGAATACGCGCTCGTTCCCTACAAGCCGCGCGTCAA
>JAEXCN010000453.1 GCA_023402175.1 Pseudomonadota bacterium
GGCTCACACCGATCGATCCCCGTCGATGCCGCGCAGAAGTACACGGGCCCGAAGACGAGCTGCGCCACCCGAAGGGTCACGGTCCATTCACCGGCGCGGAGCGTGGGAGCGACGGTCGGAATCGCCCGAGCCTCGTAGGACACCTCGGTCTGCGAGTCCTCGATACATGCGCTCCCGAGCACGCCATATCCAAGGAGCAACGTTACGAATGTGTACGTCCTCATGGATCGAGCTCCACGGCGAGGCTGAGGAGGATGGTTCGAGGTGCTCCGGCCGTCACGTGTCGCGCGGCGAGCGACGACGGAACAGGCGTCGTCTGCCAGTACGAGACGAACGAATATTCGGTCTCCGCATATCGGGCATCGAGCAGATTGAAGACGTCGAGCGAGAGCGTGAGCGGCTTTCGCTCGAGCGAAGCGAGCGCATCGACGACCAGATACGGCGGAGACGTCTGACCGTAAGGCAGTGGTCTCGATGACAGGAAGGTCGTCGCATACCCGATGCGCCCTTCCACGGAGCGATTCGCCAGCATGAACAGCCGATGATGCGCTGACACGTCCGAGCGCACGACCAGCGGTGGGACATACGGGAGTGATTGCCCCTTCACGAATGCGGGGACGGGGTTGTCGGGTGTCGCCGTCGGAGGCGAGTCGAGCGTCGCGTGCACGAACGTCGCGCTCGTCGAGACGTGGAACCAGTCGTTCGGCGTCGCCTGCAGGTACGCTGCGACCCCCTTGCGCGTCGTCGGCCCGATCCGCTCTAGGCGCCCTTCCTCCGCTCGGAACGCGAGGTCCGTCGAGAGGTTCGTTTGATATGCGAGCAGCGTGAGCGCCAGATGGTCGTCGTCGTGAAGACGTACACCGGCCTCGTAGCTCGTGACTCGCGCGAACGGAGCGCTCTCTCCTTCCTGGAGCTGCCGCGCCTGGGGCGAGCGATAGCCTTCCCCGTACGAAATCGACGGGTGAAGCCACGGAAGAGGGTCGCTCTCGAGCGTCGCACGTGGGCCCCACGCGATGCCGGTTGCCGTACGCTGGAATCCGATGAGATGGCTCTGGGGCAAGTTGACGGGGATGAAGTTCCCGAGCCGATCGTCGACGTCGTAGACGAGGAGATCCGCACGAAGCCCACCGCGGAGCGTCAGGTAGCGCTTCCACGACGCTCTTGCATCGACGAACGTTCCCACGTCGACGTTACGAATCGAGGCGTCGACGCGCTGGTCCCAGATCTCGTTTGCCGGCGCCTTGAGCAGGCCCTGGGCTTGCTCGATGGAGTGAAATCGAACGTCCGCTCCGAATTCTCCCTGCGTACCGAGCCACGACAGCGGTCGCTGTCGCCGCGTCGTGTACGAGAGCTTTCCTCCGAGCCCGAAGTCCTCGTTCGACTGCTGGACGAGATCGCCGCGTCCGATCCACCGAGGATTTTGCTGCGACCGTTGCAGGTAACCGGTGAAGTTCTGGCGACCGCGAAACGTCGCGTACGACGTCCAGACAGCGGCCGTCGTTCGGGCCCCGGCATCGCCCGTGCGCTCGAGCGTGAGGCCGAGCTGCGTGCGCGTCGCGCCGACCGACTGCGAGCGCGCCGTGGGATCGGGATAGGCGTCGTAGAAACCGATTCGTCCCGCGACTACGTCGTCGCGACGGACGACGCCGGCAAGCGCCGATCGCGCCCCATACGAACCGACGTGCAGGAGCAGCGACGTCGAGTCCCGGAGATCGAACCGGTATTGGCCGAGGGCCCCGCCCGAAACGGAACCGCGCACGCCTGGTCCGAAGCCGTCCGTGTTCCGGAAGACGCCGGCCGCGAACGTATCCACCGACCGACCCTCGGGCGCCCAGAGCGCGAGAGCCCGTCTCGTGCCGAACGTTCCGTACGTGCCCCTGAGGATCGCTCCCCGCCTCTCGACGCCCAGATCGAAGTCGATGCTCCCGGCGGTCGCGAAGTCTCCCTGCCGCGGATCGTAGACCCCCTCGACTACACGCAAGCGCCGCACCGTCTCGGGGATGATGATGTTGAGATCCGAATATCCTTGGCCGTGGATGTGCGACGGCTGGTTGAGCGGAATACCGCTCATCGTGAATTCGATGTCCTGACCGTGCTCCGCATCGAATCCACGCAGGTAGACACGCGGTGCGACAGCTTCTCCCTCGGGACGCGCGACCGAAACGCCGGGGGCGCTCGCGATGAGGTCCGCCGCGGACTGCTTCGGCGCCGCTCTCAACGTCTCGCTCGAGATCCGGAAATCGGAGGCGCCGCGAGACGGCGGCGTGGGACGCCCTTGCACCCGGACCTCCTCGGCTTGCGTCATCGACTCGTTCGACGCGGATGAAGAAACGGCCTGCGTCGGAGGCAGTTGCGGCTCGGCCGTGATGTCCTTCGACATGTCCTGATCTTGCGCCCGTGCGATCGGCGCAATTCCGAGGACGAGGAGCACGGCCCCGAGTGAGACGAGACGCCGGCGCATCATCGCGGTTGCCGGACCGCCGATGCGCCGCCGAACGCGCGGCCTCCAACATCCCGTGCGGATGCGGGGAGCCCCACTCCCCCGCGACCAGGAACACCCAGACTTCTGTTGCGTATGCATCGAAACGTGCAGCGTCCGACGTCGTCGCGACGACAGGCCACGTCGATAACATTTCATGCAACTGAGTTGCAATAACAACTCAGACGCAACACTTCAATGCATGTACAACTGAGAGATCACGCAACAGCGTGCTCTTGCCTCGTCAGCTGCAGTTGTCGCAGAGGCCTTTGAGTTGGACCGCGACCTTGTTCTTCACGACGGACTTCGGCGCCTTCGAGTGCCCCTCGAGCCGCACCGAAAGCCCCGGCAAGCACGCGACCTCACCGCAATCGATGCACACGAAATGCGGGTGCTCCTCGTTGTGCTCGACGCCGCCGACACCCTTCTTGAGCTCGAAACGCCAGACGTGGTCGCCCAGATCCGTCCGCGAGAGAATGTTCGCTTCGGCGAGGTCGATCAGGTTCCGGTAGATCGTCGCCCGATCGAATCCCCGGCCCGCGAGCGCCTCGAAGAGCTCCGCATGGCTGTTCGGCCCGCCGTGGGCGTGGAAGTACTCGAGCACCGCGATCCGGGGCGCCGTGCTTCGTAGGCCCGCCTCACGAAGAAGCGTCTGGATCTCTCGAATCTCCGGCGTCTGCTTCCGTGACTTGGCCTTCATCACCAGCCGCCCTCGTGCGCTCGTTCGCTGAGCTCCATCGGCTCCTGCAATCGTACTCCTTCTGCATCGGCGTTGCAGGTGCTTCTAAGCAGAGCGGTACGACGCAAGCGCGCGGCCGAGCGCGGCCGTCAGTGCACCGGCGCAAGCGGAGTGTTCACGAGCTTCCGATGCGCCATGCCGCCCGGATATCCGTAGCTCACGTACACATCCCAGCCCCAGAGCGTCGCGGTGAACGGGCCGTCGCTGCGCATCCGCTGGAGCCCGGGTCGGCACACGCCGCCGTCGAAGGCGTCGCCGGGCCCATGACCGCGTGAGAGATCGACGCGCATGAACTCGTACTCTCCTCGCGTCCCGACGGGACGGAACCCCGTCAGGTTGCCGGCGCACTCGAGCCACACGTCCTTGAACTCGCCATCGTGCTTCTGCCGCACGACGACGAGCGAAGTCTCCGCGTACGTCGGGTCGGCGTAGAAGCTGTACGAGCTCAGATACTGTCCCGCGGGGATGACGTTGACGAACTCCGGATCGCCGCGGCCGCCGAAGCTCGACGAGCCGTAGAAGTCCATATTCGCGCCCGTCATGTATGCGGCGAGATAGATCGGATGCTCCGCGTCCTGCGTGCGCACGACGAACGCGTCGCCCGTGCCCGATGCGAAGGTCGCCATCTCACCGGCGTTCAGCGTGACCGGCGCGCCTGGCGGGATCTGCGGATCGTACTCGAGCCGCGTGCCGTCACGCGCGGCGACGATGCGGTATGGCACCGGCTCGTGCTCGTTACCGACACGAGGCCGATAGCCGACGCCGACGTACTCGGATCCCCACTGCTCGAACGCGGGGATCTGCTGATGGAGGTAGTCGCACGCGCTTCCGAGCGCGGGGATGAACGCGCAGCTGTTGCCGCCGAAGATCGTCGTCGCCTTGTTCGATGTGACGATGCTGCCCGTGAGCTCGGCATCTTGCACGAGCTGCAAGACTTGGCCCTTGTCGAGACGGTAGGTCGCCGGCAGACGCGCGGCGGTGCCTTTCACCCCCTCACCGTCCTGGATGTCTTCCGTCGGGTTGATGGTGATCTCGGTGCCGTCCTCCGACGCGACGATCTGCGCGCCCGGCGATCCCGCAGAGCTCCGGGCCCAGCCGTCGATCAGGATGTGCTCCTTCGACCACGTCGCGACGGGGAGCAAGAGCGTGGCCGCCGAGAGATAGCTGGCCGCGCCGCCGAACGGATAGATCGTCGATGCGCTGATCGGTCGGCTCGTCTTCAGGTGGAACGACGTGCCGATCCCCGTGCCATCCGGGAGCGGATCGGCATAGCCGGCAGCGACGACGCCCTTGGGGCATCGAATGACCGAATCCTCCGTTCCGGGCGGCGCAGGCTTGTCGGGATCGTTGTCGGAGACGAACAGGATCACGCTCTCGCCCACGGGGATCGGCCCTTCGTGAGGGACGAGCGACGCGTCGCCGGACTGCGCGCGATAGATCGCCTTCGAGACGTCGATCGGTTTGCCTTCGAGCTCGAGGGTCACGTCGACAGGCTCCGTCGACGAGTTCACGAGGAACGCAGCGAAGCACGAGCTCTGGAAGATCTTCTTCTCGAAGCGCGGCGCCTGGAAGTAGAACTCGCAGCCGTTCGACGTCCGATCCGCAGCCGCGGCGGCGCACGGCTCCTGACACTTCCCCGCGCCGCACGCGAGCTCCGGCCGGCACGTCTCGACGATCTTGCCGGTGCAAGAGTCGAGCACCGACCGGCCATCGAGCGAGCAGTACACCTGACACACGGGCGCATCCACGGCGTCCGCGTCCTGTTCCTGGAACGGACCCGGCGGGCGCGTGAACCCGGTTCGATCGTCTCCGCACGCAGCGGCAACGACGATCATCGCCCCGAGCACGAGGCTCGCACCGTACTTCAGCCGAGCACGCTTCATGGCAAGAGGACCTCCTGGGGCACGAGACTCGGCACCTTGAGCTTGCCCGTGCCGAGCTGCCCGTAGAAGTCGCTTCCCCAGCAATAGACCTTCCCGTTCGTCAGGAGCGCGCAGGTCGCGTCGGGCGTCGTCTTCACGTCAGCGGCAGGCCCGGGGAGGCCGGCGACCTTCACTGCCGTCGCCGCGAAGCTCTTCGTCCCGTCCCCCGCTTGGCCGCTCTCGTTGTATCCCCAGCAGTAGACCGCGCCCGACACACCAGACGCGCACCATCGTTGCGGCTTCAAGATCCGAGCTCCGAAGTTGCCGAGAATGATGTGACGCGTCGTCGCGATCCGAACCACCGGCTCGGTGGTGACGACCGGCCTCGGAAGCGCGCGAACGAGGATCGTGGCGCCTTCGGGATCGAGGTCGTCAGGAACACTGGCTCCCCAACAGTAGCCTGTCCCGCCGGCCGTTGCGCATGCGTTGTCCCCCGCGACGTCGAGCGACGAGACGCCGGACAGCCCAGTCGCGAGCGGATACGGATCGGGCGAGAGCGACGACGAGCGGGCGAGCGGAGGGTTTGCGCCCCAGCTGGTCACGACGCCGTCTTCGCCGACGACGAACGACGCGCGGTTGACGACGATGTTCCGGACGGACACGGACGGCGGAACGGCGACCGTGCGAGGCTCGAGCGCCTCGAATCGCGGCGCGGAGTCGAACGGGGCGACCTGCCCGAAGTCGTTCCTTCCCCAGCACAGCACGCCGGTCGTCGTAGCCGCACACGCCGTCATCTCTCCGACGCCGATGCCCGTCGCAGATGGCAGCGGCAGCATCACGGGCGTGCGCTCGGTCGTGACCGCCGGCCCTGTGTCGCTCTGCAGCCACGGGCCGGTTCCCCAGCAGAAGACCGAGCCGGTCTTGTCGATGGCGCACGTGTGATCGAGCGTGACGACATCGGAGAGGCCGACGACCCGGCGTGGAGTCGGATCGTCGTTCGTCCCCGCGTCATCACCGCGGCCGAGCTGGCCCGCTCCGTTTGCGCCCCAGCATGCGACGGTGCCGTCGTCGAGCCGCGCGCAGAAGCCCTCGCCGAGATCGTCGTCGCCGTCGCCGCGCGTCGTCACGAGCGACAGCGCGCACGGCTTCGACGTGCACACGACGGGCAGCGCCGATGCGTCGATCGGTCCTGCATCGAGCACGGACGAGGCCTCCGGCGCGGCGTCTTCGACGTTCGCATCGAGCGCGGCCGCGTCCGGCCCGTCGACCGGTGGGTCATGGCTGTCGTCGCTCGAGCAGCTCGCCGTCGCCGCCATCGAGGAGACGACGGAGAGCGCCGCGGCAACGCGCCAATCAAGGAGTCGTCTTGTGAAACGCATAGCGTGCTCCGACGGCCCAGAGATCGTGGGGTGACGTCCCTCGAATGCGATGGATCGCGCGCCTCGTCGGCGCGCCGTTCAGGGAGATTGTCGAGACTTGATAGGCCTTGCTCGGGTCCTTGCCCCAGATGTCCGGGCTCTTGCCCTGGATGAGGAGGCCGAACCCGGCGAGCCACACCTGGTCGTTCGACCCATCGTTGGTCGGCCAGAGTGACGAGAGCCCATTCTTGAAGACCGTCACGGTCCACGGGATCTCGGAGATCGCGACGGCAAAGCCGCCTTTCCCGGGAGAGAGCTGCACGACGTTACGGCCTTTCAAGCCGTAGAGCCGGTCGGCGCCGAGCACCTGGAGATCCGTGAGCCAGGCCTCCGACCCGCCGAGCATCATCACGCCTTCCCGCTCTTCGCAGCTCCATGGATTCCCGTTCCAGCCCGGGACGACGCCGTCGGCGATCCGCGCATACCCCTTGGGCGTCTTCTGGACGAGGATCGAGCACGACGACCCGTCCGGATATCGGTCCCGCGCACCGGAAAACCAAACACGATCGGGTCCGGATCCCGCCGCGCTCGTGAAGTAGATGTGCTCGACGGTCGCGGGATTGTCCGGGTCGGATTCGACGTCGTCGGCAACGTGTTCAGGGATCCACCCTGGCGTTCCGGTGTCGTCCTCGGCCCAGTGGAAGATGGTGTTCGCGTACCAGGCGTAGACGTCCGTGCTGCTGGTCCCCCACACGCCGAGCGACGGGTAGTTCTCTTCGAGCACCAGGTAGAAGGGATCGCCGTGGTCGTGCGGGAAGGCCCCGGGCGCCTTTGGATCGTCGGCGCTGTGGTCCGCAAGCGCGAACCTCACCCACGAGAACGACGCGGACGGGTCGGGTCGGGTTCCGTGGTAAACCGTGCCGGGAGCCACGGTGTAATAAACGTCGTTCTCGCCCGAGGCCCAGATACCGCCGGCGTATTTGCCATATCCAGGCTCGTTCTGGGTGTTGTCGTCGATGTATTTCCAGGCATTGCTCGCCTTGTCCCAGCCGAGGACCTTCACGCCGAGCGTCGGACTCTCGGCGATGGCAAATGCAAGATTGCCATTCGCGAGCGGCCAGATGTCTCTCATGATCAGATCGACATCGGGGAGCGCCGTCCTGCACCACCCCGCCGCGCTGCACGTGTCCTCGGGAACTGCGTCCGGCTCCGCGTCCACGGTCGCCGCTTCGTCGGGAGCGGCATCGTTGAGGGTGGTCGGACCTTCCGGGCTCGGCGGCGGGGCCAGCGGTTCTTGTTCCGACGAGGCGCACGCGACCGCGACCGCAAACGCGAGCGGCGTCCCGACCACGAAGAGCACTCTTCTCATGGCTGATTGCCTCCGAGCGAGAGGAGGACGCCCTGACCGCCAATCCACACTTCCCCCGCGGTCGACGTCCACACGGTCGTCAGGTCCGGTCGCCGTTGGCCGAGACCGGCAATCGGCACACGTGTCCAAGCTTTGCCGTCGTAGTGGAGGGCTACGCCGGAGCTCCCGACCGCCCACACGTCCGTTGCCGACGTCCCCCATACGGCGTTCAAATCGACGCCAGTAGGGGCGGGGACGTCGGTGACGACATCCCAGAGAAGTGCATCACCGCGATAGTGGCGGATCGTCCCCTGGGCGCCGACCGACCACGCCTGGCCGTCGGGAGCGACCCAGACTCCGTTCAAGGCATTCGTCGTCTGGCTGTTGAACGCCTTCAGGTTCGGCGTTTGACCGTCCGCGTTCGTGATCCGAACCGTCGTCCCGCCCAGACCGACCGCCCAGAGCTCGTTTGCAGTGAGGCCGTGGATGCTCCTCATCTGCGTGCACGAGTAGTTGAACCGACATGCCTCCGACGAGGCGCCGACACCAACTTCGAACGATCCCGACGGCGACATTCGCATGCGCCACAGGCCGGTCGCCCGGAACGAGAGAGAAGCCTGACTCGTGGTCGCGCACCACATCCACTCCGCAGAAGGAGCGGTGAACGTCGAGACGAGCACTTCGTTCCCGGCGTAGTACTCGCCCGGAACGGAAGGGCCGTCGCTCGGCGACCAGCCGCCGGACGACACCGGCGCATCCGAGCCAGCGTCGAGCCCACGTGTGTAGACTGCATCGATCATCGCAACGGCGACCTCGCCCCGATCCCGCAGCCAGAGCCCGTGCATCGTCATCCGATCTCCGGGATCGGACACCGTCCATGACGTGCCGTCGAAGTGAGCGAGAGCACCGAGCGCGCCTGCGGCCCAGACGTCGGTCTTCGATCGCCCGCGGATGACGTTGATGCGTGTCCGGGAATCCAGCGTGCCGCCAGCGGAGCCTGGAACGAACGGACCGTTCTGACAGAGGACGCTTGGTGTGCACGTCTCTGGGAAGTGCTCGCAGTCGGCGCACGGCAGAGCGTCCGCCTCGGAGCCCACGTCTTCCACGACGTCGGCCCCCGCCTCCGAGAGGACGTACGGCGGCTCAGGCGCCGGCGGCTCGGCAGCGCCCTCGCTTGCACACGCCGCAAAAGCCGAGGGCACGCACGCCACACACACCGCTGCGAGAAGCCAGCGAGCCTTCATCGGGTCGGTCCTCCCGCGTCCTGGTCGCACGGAGCCACGACGCATCGGCCGAGGACGCAGGCCTGGCCCGAGATGGCATCGCAGACGATCCCGCAGCCACCGCAGTTGTTCGGGTCGCTGTCGGTGTTCACCTCGCACGAGTCGTCGGTGTTGCCGTTGCAGTCGGCCCATCCCTGGAGGCAGGTCCGCTTGCACGACCCGTACTGACAGGTCGGAATCGCCTTCTCGTCGGCGTGCTGGCTCACGCCACCCATGCAGTCGATGCCGCAACCACCGCAGTTGTGGGGATCGGACGCGAGGTCCTTGCACTCGCCATAGCAGACATCGTCGTCGCAACCGCCGCCGCACAACGTCTGGCCCTGGGGGCACTTGCACTGGAACGTGTTGCTCGGGCTGTCGAACCGGCAATCCTGGCCGGCAGGACATGCGTGGCCGCAGACTCCGCAATTCGGTGACGTGGTGATGCGCGTTTCACACCCGTTGGTGATGTCTCCGTCGCAATCAGCGTTACCGAACGTGCATTTCAGATGGTCACATTCACCGTTCTTGCATCCGTAGTAGACGGTATCGTCGTAGAGCGGACCGCCATTGCCCTCCGGATCGCACGCGATTCCGCAGCCCCCGCAGTTGTAATCGTCCTTTTTCGAGTCGACACATCCACGGCGACGGCAATACAAGCCGTCGTTCGGGCAGCCGCAGGCGAAGAGGCCGTGGAATCCTCCGGGCTGGGGGACGCAAGGCTTGTCCGGGTCGGTGCATTTGACCCCGCAGCCGCCACAATTCTCACTGTCCGCCGGATTCGTCTCGCAGCCGTTGTCGACGATACCGTCGCAATCGAGATTGAGGTTTTCGCACGAGAGGACGCAACGTCCTTCGACGCACGTGTAGATGTTCCCGAGGCCGTCGGAAGGACATTCCGATCCACAGGCGCCGCAGTTGGAGCGGTCCGTCCCCAAGTTCACGTCACAAGGAAAACGTGAATCGGCGCACGTGGCGAATCCGGCTGGGCACACGTTGGAGGGGCAATACGAAAGGAGCCCCGCCTCCACGCTCGTCGGCTCGGCGTCCGGTGCGATGAACGAGGGCGGCGCGGCGTCATAGATTTCCGCGACGGTCACGTCGGACCCGCCGCAGCCCCCGAACAGCCACGCTGCCGTCGCGGAGATGATCAGAGTCGATTGTGCGCTCAAGCGCGCGATGCGTCGAAGCATCTCGAGTCGTCCCTTCGGAGGAGGTCACCGGGCCGAGGCCGCCGGCGGGCTCGCAGGATCGTGTCGTTCGCTCGGATCGGCTGATGTCGCGGTGAGAGGACGCCCGAGCGCCACCTCGAGTCGAGCGGCGTAGGGCGTGCGCGGGAATCGCTGGACGAACGCGCGTGCACGGCGCAGCGCCTCGTCCTTGCGACCGAGACGGGAGAGCGCCTCCACCGCGACGACCTCGCGCTCCTGCACGAGCTCACCGGACGGATACGCATGCGCGTGCTCGTCCGTGATGGCCAGCGCGCGCTGCGCGTCGGAAGGGAGCGCGGCCTGCGCGCGTTGCACGAGCTCCAGCTCGCTGGCGGCGGCGGCCGATCCCGACGTCGCTTCCGGCGCTTTCGCGTTCGCGCGGACGGCACCTCCCGTCAGCACGGAGGCTGACGGCAACGGCGTACGAGGAGCAGCGGACGGGAGGTCGTCGACAGAGATCGTCGCCGGCGTCGCTGCGTGGTGGTTCGCCTCGGGACGGACGCTGCTCGGCTCGGTGGGCGGCGGCGGAGACTGCCCCTGGCCGCGATCCGCCGAGACCTGGTTCGTCACCGCAGCCGGGTCCGCAATCTCCGGCGCAGTCGACGTTTGCGTCGCGTGCCACGAGACCACGAGCCCGCCCGCCACCGCCAGCGCCACGAAGCCGATCTTGTGGAGCGCGAGCTTACCCTCGGCGCGCGGAGCTGTGGGCGGCTTCGACGACGGCGCAGCGAGGGCTCCGGCCGTCGCAAGCCCCTTCGACATGCGGTCCATCGCACCGGCAGTCGGGCCACTCCGGCGGATTCCGTGAACGAGCTCACGCATGGCGTCGGGGGCGTGACCGTCGGCGATGCGCGGCGGGTCCGATGGGTGGGTGCTCATTTCGCCTCTCCGAGGGCCCGCGTCAGCTCGCGACGTGCAGCCTGCAGACGCGTGTAGGCGGTCTGCAGCGGACACTGGACGGCTTCGGCCACTTCACGCATGGACATCTCTTCGACTTCGTAGAGGAGGAAGACGGCGCGCTTGTCCTCGTCGAGCGACTCGACGACGCGTCGCAATAGATCGACCTCCGCGCGAGCAGACGGGTCGCGCATGTCGTTGGACTCGGGCAACGTCTCGACGGGCCGCTCGTGCCGGCGATGACTCCGTCGGCGATACGCGGCTGCACATCGACGCGCGATGGCGTAGAGCCACGCGCGAGGATGCTCGCCGTCGCAATCGGCGAGGCGGCGATGGGCAATGAGGAAGACCTCCTGGGTCTGATCCTCGAGATCCGCCTCGGCCACGCCGAAGTGTCGCAGGGTGCGCCACATGAACGCGGCATGGCTCGAGAAGAGCGCTTCGATCGTGATCGGCGCGGAATTCACGTCCGGTGCCCCATCCTTTACGGGGACGACGCGCAGGATCGAAGCGTGCACGAGCCCTATATGCTCGGCGACCGTCGATTTTATGGCGGCACGCTGTCGAAACTTCGCCTCAGCGGAATTCGACGGCGATGCCGATCGAGAGGCGCCCTTCGAATGGGCTCGGACGGTGGATATGGTAGAGCTTGTGCTCCTCCCGGATCCGGAATCGATCTCGGATGAAGACGGCTTCGAGCTCGGGAAGCACCTCGGCGAAAATCTGCGGCGCGAGCTTGGCGCGCGCCAGCAGCCCGGGCCCGGCGAGCATCGTCGAGCGGATGTCGTTGTGGACGGCCGTGAATCCCGTCGGCGTCGTGCGGAGAAGGACGCCGCGAGCACCGAGCGTCGGGATCAGCTCGAAGACCGTGGTGCGAAGGACGCTCAGGCCGACACGCGCGTTGGCGCTGAACAGCTGGAACCCGATCTCACCGCCCGCAACGCGCACCGCACGGCTCGTCTCGAACGAGGTCTCGACACCGACGAGCACACCGGCTCCGGGTGAGTAGGCTGCACGGACTCCGAACCCGATGCCCACGGCGGGCAGGATGCCGGTCGAACCCACGCCCGTCGCGCCGACGAGGAGCCGTCGCGACGGAGCTACGGCAGCGGCCGGCGCCGCGGGTCGTGTCGCCACGGCCGGCGTCGTGACCTGAGGGCCCGGAGTCTTCGTCGCGGCCGGCGGCTCTTCACGCGGATGCGCGGCGCTCGGAGGGTGCGCGACCGCGATCATCATCGCGAGGACGAGCGACGTGGGCGCTTCGATCTCGCGGCAACTCTCGTGCTCGACCCGCACCTCGCGCTCGCCGAGCGAATGACCAGAGGCATCCGTCATGGCGAGCATGACGACGTATCCGCGGCTGTCCTGCGCCGTGACCATGCCCTGGACGAAGAGCTCGGGACGCGCTTCGGAGGGGCTCTCGCCGAGACGCACACGCGTCGCCTGGACGATCTCTTCGCGTGACGGGCAACCCTCCGGCGCCGACCAGACGAGGTCGAACGGCGCGGCGCTCGCCGTCGTCGACCACGACGCAGCGGCCAGCCCGACCGCGCCTGCGAATGCCGCTGCACGCGCCCGCATGCCGCTTGGCGCCAAGCGCAATCCGAGACCTCGTCGCACGATCGTACTCGTGCCCACGATAGAGCAGTGACCGCCGCGACCACAGCGCGAACAGCACCACCGCAGACGCGCTGTGCGCGCGCAAGCACGACGTCCGCGACGGAACCGAGCCGGACGACCAGGCCGACGAGCGCGAAGCCGGGGAGCGCGGGGCACGCGCCCACGTCACGGCTTGAATCGATTGTCCTCCTCGCCGAACACGACGGCGATGTTCGACTCCGGCATCTTGGAGAGGAGCGTGTTGTAGTCCTTGGGCGCATCCGGCGACAGGGCCGCGTCGAGGATCGCGGACGAGATGCTGGCCAGCGTGTCGGCATGGCCGGGAAGCGCATTGGCGATGACGTCGAGGTACTGGGTGCCGTTCGGGTCTTCGTCCTCGCCGTTGATCTCGCGCCGGCGGTCCGTCATCGTCGTATCGAGGAGCGCGAAGGACTGGCAGCCGTTCACCGCGAAGAGCTGGTACTTGCCCTTCGTGACCTTCCCCTTCTGCGCCAGCTCGTTGATGCCCTCACCGCTGTCGGTGTGACCGTTGTAGATGATGATGTCGGCGCCTTCGGTGAGCGCGTCGTAACGCTGGTCGAAGTCGGGACCGACGCGATCGAGCTTGTAGACGACGAGGACGTCCACCTTCACGTCCCGAGGACGCCCGTGGACCCTGATCGAGCCCGTCACCGTCGCATCCGCGAGGATCGATGCGCTCGCCTGGTGCGATTCGCTCTTTGCACGCGGGATGCGCTGCTTCGTGCTCTGGATGAACTTCTGCGCCTCGGTGTAGCCGTAGTCGTCCCTCTTGTCCTTCGACTCGATGATCCCGAAGATGACGACGGCGTCGAGTCGATCGTCCTCCCAGAGCAGATCGTATTCGGGGTACTTCCCCTTCGTCTCGTCCTGGTGCGGAGTGACGTCGACCCTCCTCCGCAAGACATCGGCCTCGTCGAAGGTGCAGCGCTGACTCTTGGGGTCGAAGTCGTGCCAGTAGTTCTTTTTTCCGTAGCGGGCCATGCCGCAGCGCCCGTCGTACTTCTGTGCGAACGTATCGAGCTTGCTGACGTCGAGCGGAAGCGCGATGCCGTAGGTCTCCGGCTCGTCGACGTCCTTCGGCCACGCGACGGGAAGCGACACCTCGTACTCGATCCGCTTCTTGTCGCCGACGTCGGTCACGCGGACGGTCTCGATCTTCGCGTTCCGAACCTGCGCGTTCCCGTGTCCGGCGGTCGTGAGGATCCCTTGCATGAACATCAGCTGCGAGACGACGGCGTTTCGCGCATCGACGTTTCGCGGCCCGAGGACCTCGCCGGAGAACCGGAAATCGAGGATGTGTGCGACGTCGCTCGTGATGGCGGACGTGGACGTGGAAGTCTCGTCTCCACCCGACGTCTGCTCTCCATCGACGGAACCGATGGAGCAGCCGAGCGGCGGCCCGAACCCGAACGCGACGAGCAGCATGCGCGCGAGCCACGAGGGGCGTCCGTTACATCCCAGCCGTCGAGAGAGGTTGCCCACGCGTGAGACGCGAGCGCCGTAGCGTGCCTTTCGCATGAGTCGAGCTCCGCAGACGAGGACGAGGACGAGGACGAGGACGAGACGAGACGAGAGCGAAGAATCGAGACGATCGCTGCCAGAATGCAGACCGGAGGCTCGACGGCCGAGGAGGCCGAACGACTCCCCCTAGAAGAAGCGGCTCGAAGTTGTTGGTCGACGCGCCTCCGTGGCGCGCCTTCCGCCGAGCCTCCGGCCCGCACGCGGCAGCTCGCGACTACTTCGGCGGATCGTCGCTCGCCGGCGCGTCGTCGGGCGAGAACCCGATCAACGGCGCAAAGCCGAGCCCCCCGAAGCCGAGGCCACCCCAGCCGAGGCCGCCCCAGCCGGCCATGCCCAGGCCGCCGAAGCCGAGGCCGCCGAAGCCGAGGCCGAAGCCCGGGAATCCGAAGCCTCCCCACCCTTCAGCCGTGATCGCCTCGGACGTCTCCCCGGTCTTCTCCGGAGTTGCTTGCTGCGTATCCTGCGCCGCCTGCGCGGGCTGCGGGTCGCTGGCGACGTCCTCTTCGGTCGCAGCTGCGCAGCCGCCCATCGCGAGCGCCATGGTCAAACCAAGTGCGGTGAACGAGAAACGAGAATTGGTACTCATGGCGAGTGCCCTCCTATGGGGCCGGCCCTCTGCACCCTCAGCGCCAGCACGCGAACCGGAGCCTCAGGCGCATCCGTTGCGCTGCTGAGGCTTCGCACCGTACGAGGCTCGAGCGGATTTCCGCCGGCTCGACCCTGTAGGAACGCGAGCAGCCAGTCCATTCCCGCGATCGGTCACGCGTGAATGGGCTTGCGCAGCGCTCCAAGCGTGTCGGCTTCGTCGCGATTGCCCCGCACACCGATCCGGAAGACGCGTTCACATCCGCCGATCGAACGCAGCCCTTTTCAGGCTTCCGACGGCCTCATCAGCACGCGCCGATAGCCGTTCTTTCCTCCCGTAAAACGCGGCTCGCATCGTCGTGACGAGCCGAGCCCCGTTCTCCGGCTCGGCCGTAGCCGAATCGGATGAAGGCAGCGCTTTTTCCCGCGAACTGCCGAGCCTGGGCCGAGCACTCCGGCCTCGACTCTGCCGCGGGAACGGCTCTGCCTGTCGACTCACCAGATGCGGACGCGCTCGTTCGGGCGAAGGTACAGGGCGTCCCCTTCCTTCACGCCGAACGCGCGGTACCACGCGTCGACGTTGCGGACGACGCCGTTGACCCGGTACATCGCTGGGGAGTGCGGATCCGTGAGCACCTGGTTGCGGAGCGCCTCGTCTCGATAGAGCGAGCGCCAGACCTGTGCCCAGCCGAGGAAGAAGCGCTGATCGCCGGTGTAGCCGTCGATCGCGGGCGGAGCCTCGTCGCCGAGCGACAGACGATACGCGTCGTAGGCGACGGTGAGCCCTCCGAGATCGCCGATGTTCTCACCGAGCGTCAGGCGTCCGTTCACCTTGATTCCGGGTAGCGGCTCGAACTTCGAGTACTGATCCGCAAGGGCGTCGGTGCGCTTCCGGAACGCCTCGATGTCGGACGGGTTCCACCAGGTGCGGAGGACGCCCGACGCATCGGACTTCGCGCCCTGATCGTCGAAGCCGTGGCCCATCTCGTGTCCGATCACGCCGCCGATCCCTCCGTAGTTGACGGCCGGATCCGCGTTCGGATCGAAGAACGGCGGCTGGAGGATGGCTGCCGGGAACACAATCTCGTTGAAGACCGGATTGTAATAGGCATTCACGGTCTGCGCGTTCATGAACCATTCGTCACGATCGCTCGGCTTCCCGAGCTTCGCGCGCATGTACTCGTGATGCCAGATGCGCGCGCGGCGGACGTTGCCGTACGCGTCGCCCGGCTCGACCTCGAGCCCGCCGTAGTCCTTCCACTTCGACGGATATCCGATCTTCGGTCGGAACGCCGCGAGCTTCTCGAGCGCCGCTTTCTTCGTCTCTGGCATCATCCAGTCGACGGCCTCGATCCGCGCGGCGTAGGCGCTTCGGAGGTTCTCGACGAGACGGTCCATCGCCTTCTTCGCTTCCGGCTGGAAGAAGCGTGCAACATACATCTTTCCGACGGCGTCCCCGAGCGCACCGTTGACGGACGAGACCGCGCGCTTCCATCGCTCACGCTGCTGAGGCTTGCCGCTCAGCGTGTGGCCGGTGAAGTCGAAGACCTCGGCATCGAGCTTCGTGGGGAGGACGGCCGCCGACCCGCGCAGGAAGTGATACGTGAGGTACGCCTTCCACGTCTCGACCGGCGTCGTGGCGAACAAGCGAGCGAGCTTCGGGATCGCGGTGTCCTCGGCGACGATCACCGAGCTCTCGCTCGCATAGCCTTGGACCGCGAGGTAGTCCTTCCACGGGAAGGACGGCGCCTCTTTTTCGAGCTCCGCGATCGTGCGCGGATTGTAGGTCTTCTCACGATCGCGACGATCGGCGATGGGCCAGTGCCGCTTCGCGATCTGTATCTCGAGATCGATGACGGCCTTCGCGTTCGCGGCGGCATCGTCGTCGCCGATCATCGAGAGGACTCTCTCGATGTGCGCCTCGTATTTGGCGCGGAGATTCCTGAACTGCTTGTCGTCGTTCAGATAGAACTCGCGATCGGGCAGCCCGAGGCCGCTCTGACCGACGGCGACGACGTATCGATCGGGATCCTTCTCGTCGAGCGTCACGCCCATCGCGATGGGCGCTTCGCCCGGCACATCGGGACGGCCCATCAGCTTCACGATGTCGGTGTGCGTCGTCGCCGCTGCGATCGCGTCGAGCATCGGCCTCGCGGGCGCGAACCCCTTCTGGTCGATCCCCGCGGTGTCGAGATAGGCCGAGTAGTAGTCGGTGACCTTCTGGAGATCGGAGCCTGCCCGTCGATTGTCCTCGAGCTGCTCTTCCAGGATCTTGCGGACGTTCGCTTCGGACTCCTCCCCGAGCGCGTCGAACATCCCCCAGCGCGAGCGATCCGCCGGGATGGGCGTCTCCTTCATCCACCTGCCGCCCGCGAACGTGTAGAAGTCGTTTCCGGGCTTCGTGTCGGCGTCGATCCCGTTCAGCTCGACTCCGAACGTGCCCAGCTTCGGCTTGCGCGGCTCTGGGCTCGGCGTCAGCGCGGACGTCTCGGTCGACGTATCGGTGGACGTATCAGAGCTCGTCGGTGATGGCGTGGGTCCCACGCACGAGGACGCGGCGGTGAGCACGGTCAGGCTCACGAGGAACTTCGTTCGGATCACGAGACGTACGTAGCCATCGAGGTACGACGGCACAAACTCCCCGTCAGGCTGAGTAGATCGAGCGCGGGCTTGGGACGAATCGGCTGAGCAGCGTCAGCGCGTGCCCGCGTGATCGAGCTTCACGCTGCCGCCATAGAAGACGACGCGGAGACCGGCGGTCGCCCAGTGACGCTCGATCGATGGGGTGTAGATGGCGTCGTACTCGATGTACGGCCCTGCCGACGCGTGACCGCCGAGTAGACGCGCGAGCCGCCACTCGTGGTGCAGGCCGACGCCGAGGAACGACTGCGCGCCGTCGGACGTCGGATACGGGCCCTTCGCTCGCAGCTCCGTCGCGCCGAAGCCTGCCTGGCCGTAGATCGATGCGTCGGCGAGCGCCGGCAGGAGATCCACGAGCGGGAACACCTCGGCGCGGAAGCCCGCGCCCCAGCCCGTCGACTTCCAGTGCTCGCTCTCGAACGTCGCGATCGTGAGCATCGGCCCGAAGCTGACGTAGTCGTTGAACGCGCCCATCGCGAAGAAGGACGACGACCAGCCGACGAGCAGCGGGCTCGAGGAGTAGAAGTCCGAATTGCCGAAGAAGCCCGGGCTGTTCGGGTAACCACTCGCCCCCGCGAACGCGACGCCGCCCGATGCGCCGAGCACGAGCCCGTTGCGGCGCTCGGACGAGACGGAACGCTGCGCTGCGTCCTCCGCCGTTCCTGGGCTGCGGTGCGCGCCATCCGCCTGCGCGGGCGTGGCCGCTGCGAGGATGGCAGTCGCCCCGAGGGAACAGAGGGCGAGCGGGACGCGCTTCACGTGCCGCACCATACCCCATCCGACCGCGCCGCGTCATCCGCGCACGAGCTCGGTCCCGATTCCGGTCATTCTGTGACGAGACGGACCTCACCGCGTCGTGGTAAGCCGCTCCGCATGCCCGAAAAGGAACTTGTTCAGGTCGACCCCGAGATTGCCAAGCTCATCGAGGAGGAGAACCGTCGCGAGCACGAGTCGATGCGGCTCATCGCGAGCGAGAACTACGCCTCGCGTGCGGTGATGGAGGCAACGGGCTCGTGCCTCACGAACAAGTACTCCGAAGGCTACGCCCACAAGCGCTACTACGAGGGACAGGCCGTCATCGATCAGGTCGAGGAGCTCGCGATCGCACGCCTGCGGAAGCTCTTCGCGAAGACGGCGGCCGTTGGCACCGAGGACGACATCCACGTCAACGTGCAGCCGTATTCGGGTAGCCCGGCGAACCTCGCCGTGTATCTCGCGTTCCTGCAGCCCGGAGACGTCGTGATGGGCCTCGGCCTTCCCGCCGGCGGACACCTCACGCACGGGCACACCGTCTCGATCACCGGCAAGTACTTCAAGAGCATCCCGTACGGCGTCCGCCGCGAGGATCACCGCATCGACATGGACGAAGTGCGGAAGCTCGCGAAGGAGCACCGTCCGAAGCTCATCTGGGCAGGCACGACGGCCTATCCGCGCACGCTCGACTTCAAGGCGTTCCGCGAGATCGCCGACGAGGTCGGAGCGATCCTCGCCGCGGACATCGCGCATATCGCGGGACTCGTCGCGACTGGCGTGCATCCGTCGCCGATCGGCATCGCCGACGTCGTCACGTCGACCACGCACAAGACCTTCCGCGGTCCGCGCGGCGGCATGATCTTCTGCAAGAAGGCGCATGCGTCGGCGATCGATCGCGCCGTGTTCCCCGGCCTGCAGGGCGGTCCGCACAACCACACGACGGCAGGCATCGCCGTCGCGGCGCTCGAGGCGTCGCAGCCGTCCTTCGTCGAATACGCGAAGGCGGTCGTCGACAACGCGAAGCACCTCGCGCAGGCGCTCGTCGAGCGCGGCTTCGGCGTGACGACCGGCGGCACCGACAATCACCTGATGCTCGTCGATCTCACGAGCAAGAACATCCCCGGCAAGCCCGCGGCGCAGGCCCTCGATCGCGCCGGCATCGTCGCCAACTACAACGCGGTGCCGTTCGATCCGCGCAAGCCCTTCGATCCGTCGGGCCTCCGCATCGGGACGCCCGCGGTCACCTCGCGCGGCATGGGCAAGCCGGAGATGGCGAAGCTCGCCGAGTGGATCGATCGCGTCGTCGCGAACCACACCGACGAGGCCATCATCACGAAGGTCGCCGCCGAGGTGAAGGAGCTCTGCGCGAAGTTCCCCGCGCCGGGCCTCCGCGTCTGATCGCGCAGAGCTCGTGATCGCTTCAGGGCGTCGGCATCGGAGCCGGCGCCGGGGGCTGCGTCGCCGTGCTTGCGAGCTCGGCGGCGCGCGCCTGGAGCACGGACCATGCGGGCTCGAGCGCGGCCGGTCGGGTGCCGATCGTGTAGCGGTGCGCGCGCGACTCGCGGAACAGGTTGTACAGGCGGTAGCAGTTGGAGTGGTGCGGCTCGTCGAGCTGCCCCATCTCGACCGTCACCAACACGCGGCGCCCCTGTTCGTCGGTCCGCGTGAAGCCCGCGTCGAGCAGCGCCTTGCACGCGTCGGGGCGCAGGTCACCCGTAGCGCGGTAGTACTCGTCGACCTGCTCCGCCGGGTAGGCGTTCGTGACGAGGGCCTCGATCCCGCGCATCGTGTTGATCCACGACGCGAGGATCTCGTCGGTAGTGAAGCCGAGGCGCGTGCCGATCTCCATCGAGAAGTCGTCGGCCGCCTGCTCCGTCGTGTAGAGGCCGACGTGATTGGACCGTGCACTCGCGACGAGCCGCGCCGCCTTCGCGTCGAGCTCCTTCGCCTCGACGTCGAGGCGACCGAGGAAGTCCGCGAGCGTGTCGCCGATGCGGACCGAGAGCTTCGTCTTCGGTCCCGGGCGGTGGAGCGCGCCTTGGAGAAGGAGCGTTCCCGCGGAGACCGACTGCGGCTCGGCCCCACGCAGCGCGATGCGCCCTGCGCAGGCGGAGAGCTTCTTCTCGAAGGCCTCGTATCCCTTGCGCGCGTCATCGGTATACGGACCGCTGCCTGCCTGGAGCTCACCGACGACGGGCGCGAGCGCGTCGCGCGCTGCGGCGCACGCGAAGTCGGCCTCACGACGCTCGGCGAGGAGTGGCCAGACCACACGCACGAGCATCTCGCGCATGCGCGGGCTGTACTGCTTGCCGAGCGGAGGTCCGGCGACGGGGTTCGGCACGACGACCTCGGCATAGGCCGCTTCGAGTGCTTCGGCGTTCGTCGCGCGGCGCGGCTGCGCATCTCCCTCGCCGCGGTTGAACCAGTAGCCGTATTTGGCGGCCCCGACGGCCGAAGCATGCGCGAGGTAATAGTGCCCGAGCTCGTGCGCCGCCGTCATGACGAGGTCGGTCTCGTCCCCGGCCGCGATCATGTCGGTGGAGAAGTGAACGTACGGCGCGGTTGCCGTGACGATGACGTCGGCCGACGGCAGCGACGATTGATCGACGTTGCACG
>JAEXCN010000478.1 GCA_023402175.1 Pseudomonadota bacterium
GGGTAGACCAGCTCAATAACCCGAGGTCGGTTGTCCTTCGGCCCGGGAGATTGATCGACGACCGAACTCTACTGGCCGGACAGGTTGGCACTACCTCTGGTGATCCAGACTCGTTGAAGCTGTTCGCCACATTCGCCAAAGCAGTGCGGAAGCACTTCGTGAAGGTGAAGGCGTACTGGGTCGGCCCAGAGGCACGTGGGATTCTCGACTCGGGAGGGCGCTTGATCGCGACCTCGAAAGCGCCTCCCGAATATGACTTGAGGCGGTGAGTCTCTTCGGCGTTGCAGGTCCTGTTGAACCCCACCACCGATTCATGAAGGTGCGGGACAACGCCGTCGCCGATCCCGTCTGCGCTCCGCACGGGGGCACGAAGCGGATCATCATCGCGCCGAGCAAGACGATCCCGACGAAGGTCGCCGCTGCGGCGTGGGGCAAGACCTACAAGGCCGCGTGCGTGGACATGCCGACGCTCGAGGCGTTCGTTCGCGACGACTACGCCAAGGGGCCGGAGAACCTCTGCGACCCGGGACGCACGTTCTGAGCGTCGCGCCGCTGTGACGAGACCTCAGCCGACGCGCGGGCCCTTCGGCGGCTCGGGCGCGTAGCCGTCGTCGTACTTCGGCGGCTCGGCGGGCTTGTCGTCTTCGGTCTTCGCTTCAGCAGCAGCGGGCGGCGGCGACGCATCGCCGGTCGACGGATGCTGCGGAGGCGGCGTGGAGCCGGAGACCTTCCCGACGACCTTCTCGATCTCGGTCCCGAGCGACTCGAACGCGCGGCCGACCTCTTTCACCGCGTCCATCGCGGCGCCCTCGAGCTTGTCGGTCGGCAGCTTTTCGACCGCGCCTTTCGCCGCGCGGAAGAGGAGGCCGAGCCCCTGCTTGAGGTCGTCCACCGGACTCGGCTTGTCGTCGCTCATGCGCCGATGATGACCACCCCCGCGCGCCCTGTCCACCCTCGCGGCCCGGGTGTGACGCGGTGCCGAGCGAGGTCGAACGCGTCCGATCTCGACGTAAGGCCCAAGCGCAAGGTCCCGTGCTCCAGGCGCAAGGTCCCATGCTCCAAGCACAAGGTCCCGCGGCTTTCGCTCGACGCGATCAGGGCTGGTAGCCCGTCGTCTTCGGGTTCAGCGGGCGCCTCTCCATCTCGCGGCGGTTCGGCTCCTCGAGATGACGCGGACGCGGCTTCTTCTTCGGCTTCGGCTCGGCTTCGGGTGCGTCGGCGACGGCGAGGTCGCCCTGGCCCGGTGGGATCCACGAAGGGTCGGATGACGGATCGACCGCGATGGGGGTCTCGCTCGACGCGCATCCGGACGTGAAGGCAAGGGCTCCGAGCAAGAATGTGATGAGCAGACCGGCTCGCATGCGGGCCTTGAGTGCACCAAGAATGCCAGGCGCAGGAGACGTCGAAATCCCGCGAAATCGAGCGGACTCGCGGGATAGGGACTGCACCCGGGGGCCCGCAGTTGGGTCGCCCGATCCCCGGATCGGACAGTGATCACCGCGAACGGCTGTGCCCTAGAACGAGAAAGGTCTCTGCGCAGCGAACAGACCTCCGGCATCGAGCGAAAGCGGGCTCGCTCGCCCTGTGGCGAGCCCGATTTCGCGTGCCGGAGGTCGCGAGATGCGCCCTACGCGCTCTTCACTCGGGCGGCCGACGCCGGGTTGGGGACGTAGATCGTCACGCGGTCGCGCCCTCCACGCTTGCTCGCATAGAGGGCCTCGTCGGCGGCCTTGAAGAGGTCGTCCCATTTTTCGCCCGCCGCCGGGAAGGTCGCCGCGCCGACGGAGCACGTCACGCTCAGCGGGCCGTTCGGGGTCTGGAAGACCGTCTTCGACAGCTCCTCGCGGATGCGCTCGCCGAGGAGGAGCGCGCCTTGCTCGTCGGTTTGTTCGCAGAGGATGACGAACTCCTCGCCGCCGAAGCGCGCGACGACGTCGGTCGTGCGCTTCACGCGGCGAAGGATGTCGCCGAGTCCCTTGATCACGAGGTCGCCGACGTCGTGGCCGTAGGTGTCGTTGACCTTCTTGAACCAGTCGATGTCCGTGACGAGGACGCTGAGCTTGCGGCTGAAGCGATGCGCCGCGGCGACCTTCTGCGCGGCGGCATCGAGCATCGCGCGCTTGTTGAGGAGGCCCGTCATACCGTCGGTCGTCGCCATCGTCTCGAGCTTGTGGACCATGCGCGCGTTCGAGAGGCTGACCGCGAGATGGCTCGCGAGGACCTCGAGCGTAGGGCGCACGGTGTCGCCGAAGGCGTGACGGCGGCGCGCACCGAGGATGAGCGTGCCGAGTACGCGACCGTGATGGAGGAGCGGCAGGACGAGGAGCGACGGGACCGCCGGCCATGAGAGCCGCTTCGTGAGGACGATCTGGTGAGCCGCGTCGTATTCGCCCTTGTACGGGAGCGGGAAACGGTTCGTGACGACCATCGAGACGAGGCCGGTGTTGTGCTTGAAGCGCTGGCCGACGAGGGCGTCGATCTCGCCGCCGTTGCTCGTCGCCGCGCAGACCTCGTGCATCTTGCTCGTTTCGTCCCAGACCGTGACGGCCGCGAGATCGAAGCTCGCGATCTCGCGCGCGGCGCGCACGCCCGCTTCGACG
Organism: Pseudomonadota bacterium; assembly: GCA_023402175.1. Classification (GTDB taxonomy): domain Bacteria; phylum Myxococcota_A; class Polyangia; order Polyangiales; family Polyangiaceae; genus Labilithrix. Next base: position 2,601 of record JAEXCN010000478.1, read on the forward strand.
ACGTCGCGCTCGCTGAGCGCCGCGCCGAGCGCCTGCGCGGCGCGATAGAGCTTGCCCTGCTCGACCTTCGCGCGCTCGAGCTGGACGAACACGCGCTCGTTCTGGATCGCCCGGAGGCAGTAGCGAGCCGCCTGCGCCGCGAGGTCGTGCTCGTGCGGGGTGAAGGGCTTGTTGTCGACGCGATCGAGCGCGAGGACGCCGCGGACGACGCCGTCCTCGACGACGGGGATCGCGGCGAGCGCACGGATCGGGCACGGCCCCGCGTAGTACGGGACCTTGTACGAAGGGCGCAGGTTCTCGAGGAGCACGGCGTCCTTCTTTGCGATGACGGCCGCGCAGACGCCGTCGCCGATCGAGAACGGCGCGTCGTGGATCTCGTCGGACGCGGTCGACAGCTCGCTGATGCGAAGGTGCGTGCCGGAGTCGGTGCGCCAGAGGAGGACGGCGGTGTGGAGATCGAGCGAGCGACGGAGCAGCTCGAGCGCGTAATGGACGGACTGGTGGATCTCCTCGACGCTCGATCGCGCGAGGCGCTCCTCTGCGTCTTCCTTCTTCGAGCCCGCCTCCCCTGCCCCGAGCAGGCGGTAGCTGCGGGCGTCCTCACGGAGGCGCTCGAGCTCGCGCTCGACGCGGGAGCGTGCGGTGACGCGGATGCGCGCGACCTCCGCGCGAAGGAGCAGCAAGTTGAGGAGCGCGAACGCGGAGGCGAACCCAGCCTGCGTCGCGAGCGCCTCGAGGCTCGCCTCGCCGAGCGTCTTGTAGCGAATGAGCGCGTCGAGGACGACGACCCAGCCGACGACCGCGAGGCCCGCGACGGGCCGCCCGAAGGACGCGACGAGGGCGACGAGGACGTACGTCGCCGGGGAGAAGCGGCCGGAGAGCGTGCCGTCGAAGCGGAGCAGCGCGGCGTCGAGGCCGACGGCGAGAAGGGCGCCAAGCTCGAAGTCGAGCAGGAACGGTGCGTCGCCCGTGAGCCGCAGCTTCGACCTCAGCCGCCGGCCGAGAAGCAGCGCCCAGAACACGGC
>JAEXCN010000492.1 GCA_023402175.1 Pseudomonadota bacterium
TCTCGCGGCCGGGCGTGCCCGAGCCGCCGAGCCATGTGCCGGCACCGGCGGCGAAGCTCGCTGCGGCTCCGGCTCCGTCGAGGCCGCGCGTGCCGACGCTGAGCCGCGCTGAGCCTCCGCCTGTACCGTCTCCGCGTGCTGCACCGCTGCCGTTCGATCCGGTCCCGACGCCGCCCGGCGCCGAGGTCTCGCAAAATGTCGCGTCTCCGAGCAGCGCCGGGCAGATCCCGGCCCAGCCTGCGCGGCCGGCGTCGCACGTCGAGGGGACCAGGATCGGGATCGCGCCGGTCGCTCCGGCACTTGCCGTCGCGCCGGTCGGCCCGCTGCCTTCGTCAGCGATGCGGGGATCGGCCTCGATGATCGAAGCGGCGCGGACGCGGCGTTGCACGAGCTGCGGTGAGCTCTATCCCGCCGACTTCCTCGTCTGCCCGCGCGATGCGACGCCGCTCGCCACGATCGAGGGTGCCGACGTCGATCCGCTCGTGGGATCGCTCATCGGGGACACGTACCAGATCGTGCGCATCGTCGGCGAAGGCGGGATGGGGCGCGTCTACGAGGCGCGTCACCTTCGCCTGAAGGAGCGGCGCTTCGCGGTCAAATGCCTCCATGCGGATCTCGCGCGCAACCCCGAGATGGCGGCGCGCTTCCTTCGCGAAGCAGAGAGCGCGAGCTCGATCAAGCACGCCAACGTCGTCGACGTGTTCGACGTCCATCATCTCCACGACGGCACGCCGTATCTCGTCGGAGAGTTCCTCGAGGGCGAGGAGCTCGCGGACTACGTGAACAAGCGCGGGCCGCTCGAGCCCCGTGTCGCCGCGAAGGTCGCGCGCCAGGTCTGCAACGCGCTCTCCGCTGCGCACGAGCGCGGGATCGTCCATCGCGACATGAAGCCCGAGAACATCTTCGTTCTCGCGAGCTCGATCGCCGCCGTCGAGCGCGGCGAGTCGCGGACGCTCCATGTGAAGGTCCTCGACTTCGGCATCAGCAAGGCGGGACCGGGCGACAACTCGCATCTCACGCGCACGGGCGTGATCATGGGAACGCCGAGCTACATGGCGCCAGAGCAGGCGCGCGGCCGCCCGGTCGATCACCGAGCGGACGTCTACTCGGTCGGCGCGTGCCTCTACTTCATGGTCACGGGGCGCCGCCCGTTCGACTCCGACGACCCGACGTCGACGCTCTCGATGGTCCTCACCGAGGATCCGGTCCGCCCGCGCGAGATCGACCAGCGCATTCCCGAGATGCTCGAGCTCATCATCCAGCGTGCGATGGCGAAGGACGCCAACGATCGTTACGTCTCGATGAGCGATCTCGAGAAGGCGCTCGCGACATTCACCGGCAAGAACAGCCTTGCCGTGCCCTCGGGCAACTTCGTCATGGACGTCCCGCGGCCCGAGATCAACGTGAGCGGCGCGCAGCGCGCCTTCGACGTCGCGAAGGCGATGCTCGGCAGCGGCTCGCTCCCGCCGCCGGCGCAGCAGAGCAGCAATCTCGCCCGCACCGCGCGGCCCACCATCATCATCACGAGCGCGGTGCTCGGCGCCTGGCTCCTCGGCGGAACCGTCGCGGCGCTCGCGGGGCTCGTTCGCGTCCTCCACGACGGCGAGATCACGCTGACCGAGTCGCTCCTTCTCGTCGGAGGTTGCCTCGTCGCGGCGGGGACGCCGGTCTTCCTCTACGTGCTCCACCTGCGCAAGGTGATCTGGCCGAACAGCGTCCGGGCGCTGCAGCTCGCGACCGACCTGAAACGGATCACGATCTCGGCGCTCGTCACGTACGGCGGATTCTCGATCCTCGGACGCATCGTCCACACCGTGTTCTGGCGGAGCTCGCACGGGCTCGCGAGCGGCATCTGGGACATCGCGCTCTTCGTCTTCAGCATCGTGGCAGCGCTCACGATCGGCGGGTTCGGTCCGCTCCTCCGGAACCTCCGCCGTCGGCGTCGCGACTGACGTGCGCTGCGCCAGCTGCTCTCACGATCTCCCGAGCGGATTCCCCGGCGCGACGGTCACGTGCGTATGCGGGCGGAGCACCGTGCTCCCGGAGGTACCGAGCGGAGCCGCTTCGAGGAGCACGGAGCGCGCGAGCGGCGGACCGTACCGCTCGGCGAGCTCGATCGCGGCCGGAACGGTCGAGATGACCTGCCCGTATTGCGGGAACCGGTGCTCGCCGATGTTGCGCGTCTGCCCGCATTGCGACGTGCGCTTCGACAACGTCCGTTGCGCCCGGTGTTACACACTTCAGCCCCCGGGCTCGTTCGCCTGTGCGCGGTGCGGGCAGGCGCTCGATCTCGAGCCGCTGCTCGATGCGACCGACGCGCCGTGCCCTCGTTGCGTAGCGCCGCTCGAAGCCGCGGGCGGCGCCGGAGCATGGGAGGATGCGCGACTCCACGAGTGCCCGCGCTGTGGCGGGATGTTCGTTCCGCGCGAGGCGCTCGCCGACATCCTTCATCGAGCGGAGCTGAGCGGTCCGTTCCCCGAGGTGCCGCGCGAGCGCACGATGGCGCTCGACGAGGTGAAGTACGTCCGGTGCCCGCTCTGCCACACGTCGATGAACCGCATCAACTTCGGCAAGCTCTCCGGTGTGATCGTCGACGTGTGTCGCGCGCACGGAACGTGGTTCGACGCCAGCGAGCTCACGCGTGTCGTCGCGTTCGCGGCCGGCGGTGGGCTCGCGAAGACGCGCGCTCGCGAGGAACAGGAGAGGAAGGAAGCCGCGAAGCATTCCGCGGCCACGCACGTGAAGCTCGTGAGCCTGCACATGCAGAATCACGCCGAGGATCGCCTCGAGGAGTGGCGCTTCTTCCTGCGCGAGCTGCTCTTCTGGTGAGCACGCTTTCTGGTGCCACGTCTTCTGTGAGCACGTGTCCTGGCGAAGACGTTTTCTGGTGAAGACGCCTTCGGGGGAGGCGCGTCCTGTCGTGCTTCCCGTCGCGCCTGATGGATCGCGCGTTGCTCGCTCGGGGCGTCGTCCCGACGTCGGCCGGCCGGAAAGTCCCGTGAAAACAGCTGGCAGGTGCCTATGTCGGTAAAGGTATGTCGGTTGCATCGGAAAGCGCTCGATGCCGACGGAGATCCGCCTCGAGGTCCACGAGAAACGCTGCCCGCTCTGGGCGCTCGGAGCACCGGGCGCCTATCTGCTTGCTTGCCTCGCGGCGGTGCGGGCCGTGCTCGTCGATCGTTCGGACGTCGGCATCGCGGGGATCCTCCTCGCGGCCGGACTCGTTCCGGCGTTCGCGATCCCGGCGGTCTTCACGACGAGGCGGGTGCGCCTCGTGCTGACGGACGAAGGCTTCGCGATCGACGGCCGGCTCGAGAAGGTCGACGACGCGCGCATCGAGCACGCCGCACGCGGGACTGCGCTCCTTCACCTCGTGATGCGGAGCGGCCAGACCCGCTCCTTCGTCGCGCCTTCGTACAAGGAAGCGCAGCGGCTCATCGCAACGCTTCCGCCGGTCAGCGCACCCGCGGGCGCGCTCGCGGCGTGACGCGCATCACGGCGAGTCGACGGCGTTCTGCAGCTCGCTCATGAGCTCGAAGGCACCTTTTGCCTCCGAGCTCGCCTGAGTCACGAGCGACATCGCCGTCGCAAGAAGACGTTTCGATCAGAAGCGCGCCTGGACGGCGGCTGCCGCGCCGAGGCGGTTCGGCGACTGGAACACGCGGAGCGACGCGGTGCCTTCCGTCGGGTCGCGGACGACGAGCGTGCCGTTGTTGTCGCGGATGAACTGCACCCAGCCGACGAGCGCGAACATGTCCGAGATGTCCCAGCGCAGTGCGAGGCGGGCCTGCATGATCGGCGTGCGATCCTTGTTGTAGGGGAGGATCGACTCGTCACCCTGCTGCCGGACGACGATGACGCGCTGGGCGGGGATGCCGCCGTCTGAGAACTCGCTCCGGAACGTCGACGGCAGCTGGATGCCGCCGCCGATGCCGGGCGTCAGGCGCGCCGATGGGATGTGATAGTCGGCGGCGATCGCGCCGAAGAGCTCGGGGTCGGTCTTCGCGCTCTGCGGGAGCGTCTCGAACGGGATGAAGCCCGGGACGTTGCGGACGACGAAGTTGAGGTTCTTGTAGATACCCGTCGCGCTGAAGCGCAGGTACCCGGCGCGCACGACGCCCTGGACGGCGCCCGCGACCGCGGACTGGTCCTTCGTGGCCCCGGCGGCGTCGAAGTCCTTCAGATGTTGCTGCAGGACCGAGGCCTCGGCGCTGAGGCTCCAGGCGAACTGGTTCGGGTCGTACTTCTCGGGCTTGAAGAGGATGAGCGGCTTCGAGGGGTCGTTCCGGTAGAGGAGGAAGTCGACCGACTGCGGCACCGGCATGTTCTGGTGCACGACGACGCGGCCCGATCCGCCGTACGTGTAGACAGACTTGCCGCGCACGTCCTCGAGGTCGAACTTGCCCTGCTGGAAGAAGCCGGCGCCGACGTCGAAGCGGAGGTTGTCGAGCGGATCGAAACCCGCGCCGCCGAGGAAGCCGTAGTTCGTCTCGCCGACGCGCACGGTTTCGACTTCGCTCTCGCCGCCGGGGTTCAGCACCTGCTCCGGCTGGACGATCGTCGCGGTCTTGAAGCCGCCGAAGACGTAGAACTTCTCGTGGTCGTACTGGATCTTCGCGCCGGGCGCGGCACCCTGCAGGCGCGGGAAGATCGACTGGTTGATGTTCGCCGCGGTGCCGCCCCAGGAGAGGTCGTAGAGGTAGCCGAGGCGGAAGCGGTCGGTGTCGAGCGGGAAGAACGTGAGGCCGAGGCCCTCTTTCTCGTTCGCGCCCGTGTTGTAGAAGAGGCGCAGGTACGAGCCGGAGTCGTAGAGCGCCGAGTTCAGGTTGCCGGTGTTCGCCGCGAGCTGCGCGAGATCGAAACGCATCACGAGCGCGGCCTCGGTCGTGAGGCCCTCGATGAACGCCGGCAGCTTCTTGTACATCACGAGGTGCGTGATGTTCTCGCGGCCGCTGAAGCGCGAGTTCAGGTTGTCGAAGAAGAGGCGGTACTGCGGGCGCTCGCCGACGCTGAACGTCGGTGAAAGCGGCACGAGCTCGCCGGTCTTGTGGAGGAAGTCGTCGTCACCGAACGTCCAGGTGAGACGCGTATCCATGAAGCCGCGTCCCTCGGCTGCGCCCGGAGGCGCCGTGCCCGCAGCGCGAGCGCCGGCGGTGCCAGAGACGTCGATGGTCGTCTGCGTCTGCGTTCCCGTCTGGACTTGAGCGCCCTGCGGCGAGCCCGTCGTTCCCGCCGAGACCCCGCCGGTGGCGTTTGCGTCGCCGCCCGCCGGCGTCGTGTTCGGCGTCGTGCCCGTCCCGGGCGCAGGCGTCGTCGTCGGCGATGTCGTCGTGGTCGACGTCGTCGGCGCTGGCTGCGTTGTCTGCGCGTGCGCAGTGGTGGCGAGTCCGAGGACGACGAGCGTGCTGGCGACCGAGAGACCAGACCTGATGAGAGACGAGCGCATCGAGCGGGGCTCCAAGGGAGAACGGAACTACGAGACGTGGACGAGAGGCCCGTGGGCCGATGGCGACGAAACGAGGCCCTGTTACTGCGGGTTCTCGTCGAGGACCGTGCGCGGGAACACGCACGCTTTGTCGGAAGGAAGAGGCTGCGCCTCGAGGTCGACGACGATGTCGTCCTTGCAGCGGGCCTCGATCGTGAACTGCGAACCACCGGAGAAGAAGTGGAGCGTGCCGGAGAAGGCCTTGAGCTGCTGGCCCTTCCGCTCGAGCGGCTTGAACTCTGCAGACGCGCTCGCGTCGGCCTGGATCGCGGCCGAGCCGTTCTCGTCGGTGACCGTCAGACGGAAGGTGCTGCGCGCCGCGAAGTTGGAGTATTCGGTGCACTCCGGGTTCGAGGTGCACGCGTCCGAGCATCGCTGCTCGGGGTTGCCGGTGGTGAAGTCGATCCGGCCGTCCTTGTTGAGGTCGCAGTTCGTCGCGCCTGCCGTCGGGACGAACACGCCGTTCTGCTCCTGCATGTCGCCGGGCCCGAAGAAGGGCGTGACCTTGACGGCCTTCTCCCCGGAGGAGAGCGCGCGAACGAGGCTGCCGGACAGCGGCAAGAGCTGCGGCGAGCCGCACGCGCCGGCGGCGTTCCGCGGACAGATCTCGGCCGTCTCGAGGACGCGGGGCTCGGGCACGAGGCAAGGCCGCTTCTGCGGATCCCACTCTTCGAGCGTCCACGTCGGATAGGAGATCTGCGTGAAGCCGAAGAACTCCGTCGCGGTGCCGGCGAACGTCTTCAGGCGATCGCAGACGCGCATGCGCGGCGGGGCGTTGAAGTTGAATGCGAAGACGCTGTTGAAGCCGCCGCGGGCGTCCTTCGTGTCCGTGACGTAGAAGCCGTCGGAAGCGATGCGCGTCACGACCATGTCGAAGTCGAACGCCTGGATGACGTTGCCGTCCGGGTCGAGCTTGTCGTGGTACCCGGTGTCGACCTGCAGCTGCTCCTTCTGGTACGGCGTCTTCCCGCTACCGGAGCACGTCGACGGATCGGCGGGATTGCCGCACCTGAGGCCACGCAGGTCGGCGACGCGCGGCAGCCGGTAGTAAATCGGGACACTCGCGCCCTGCGCGTAGCTCCCGCCGGTCTCGCTGTCGTCGTTCGCGAACGCGCAGCCTTCGTCGGCAGGGAAGTCGATCTTCCCATCGCCGTCGTCGTCGATGCCGTTCGAGCACGAGGGGGGAGGGATGCTGACCGGATCGACCGGCACGTAGCCGAGATCGTCCGCGAGGATGTACGTCGTGCCGTAGGCGTTCGTGACCTTGACCTCGGTCTCCGGCGACACCCCGTTCGTCAGGCGGAGGTTCCGTCCTTCGGCGTCGGGCGACTCGATGCGCTCGATCGCGCCGGGCTTGGACGAGACGCGCACGTAGCCGTTGAACGACGTGTCGACGTTGCCGAGCTGGTCGAGCGCGCGGACGACGATCTTGAACGGCTGGGCGACATCGACCGTCAGCGGGAGCGGCGCGAGGCGCGCCCCGACGACGGCGGTGTCGTCCTGACCAGTGAGCTCGATCTGGAGGCGCGGACCGCCGCGCGGCTTGCCGAACCCCTGGCTGTCGCAGGCGCCCTGCGCAAGGGCGAGCGTCACGACCGCTGCACCGAGGGTCAGAGACGAGAGCTTCATCGGCCGATCATCTCCACGCGCCCGTCGGTGAAGCTCCCGACACTCGCGTCGATGCACGTCAGGATCTTGCACTCCTCGCCGGCGAGCGAGCAGGCATTGACCTGCGTCTTGCACGCGGTCGCGTCCGGAGCGTCTGCGCAGCGCTTCGCGTGGAACTGCGCGACCTCGTCGCGGCACGTCTTGCGGACGCAGCGCCCGTTGCCTGACTCGCACGAGCCTTCGGTCCGGCAGGTGTTGCCGTCTTCGACCGCGTGCCCGGCGCACGCGCAGGCGAGCGTGTCGTCGCCGCAGTCGTCGTCGGTCGAGCAGACCTTGAGGCCGTCCGGCGTCTGGTTCGCCGGATCGTAGCCGCAGGGCTTGCCGGCGCGGAGGTAGTCGATGAGCGCGTCGCGCTGCTGGATCTTCGTGTCGAACTGGGTCGTGTTGCGCTGGAGGACGCGGAACCCTGACCCGCCGCCCGCGAGGTAGTTGCTCGTCGCGAGCTCGTAGAGGTTGGTCGGCTTGATGGCGGAGAGGCAGAGCCCGCTAGCCTTGCCCTCGGCCTTCGCGCAGGATCCCGGGAGCGGCTTCGCCGGATCGTCGGAGCACTCCGAGTCCTCCTTGCAGACCTTGCCGGTCGTGCCGATGTAGACCTGCTCGGCGCACGAGTCGACCTCGCACTCGCCCTTCTCGAGGTTGCAGATGCTGCCCTTCAAGCGGAGGGCGCAGGTCTGTTCGGTACCCTGGCCGCACTTCACGACGCAGCGGCCCGTCGTGAGGTCGCAGACGTCGCGGCCGGCCGCGGTGCAGGTGCTGTCCTCGGTGCACGCGACCGCGAGGCGGTCGCAGCCGGTGCAGTTGAGGCGGACGCGCGCGCCGGCGATCTGGATTTGCGAGCTGCAGCCTCGCCCGGCCGACCGCCGTGCCGTGAAGTCGAACAGCTCCTGCACCTCGCTGCCGGACAGCTGCATCTTCGAGATCGAGTTGTCGAACGGGAAGATGTTGAACATCTGCTCGACCGTGACCGGCCCCGGGTTGAGGTCGGTGCGGATGCCCGTCGAGTTGGTCAGCGAGAAGTCCGTCTGGATGCCGAGCCGGAGCCAGATCGCGTTGCCGACGACGTTGCCGAGCGGCGAGTCGCCGCCGGTCGTCGAGAAGCGGCGCGACCCGTTCGGGCTGTAACCGACGAGAACGTCGAGGTCGACGGCGTTGTCGAGCGCGCGCTGGTACGGCTGGAGCAGCTGCACCATGACCGGGTCCTCGGGCACGGTCGCGTCGATGGGGAAGGGCTGGTAGCGGATCGTCTGGACCTCGAAGCCGTTGACCGGATCGTAGTCGCCGGCGTTGCCGGTCGGAGAGGCCCGCGTCGGATCGTTCGTGACGACGAGATCGAGGCGGCCGACGTACTTCGCGAACGCGCCCGAGTGCGCGATGACCACGCGGCGCGGCTTGCACGGCCGCTTGAACGCCCACGGGTGGTTCACCGGGTCGCGATTGCCTGCCGGGCCCTTCAGCTCCGGCTCCGGATCGTCCGGCGGCGCGCTGTTCGGGTCGATCTGGAGGTTCGGGTCGACCGCCCAGACGTAGCCGGGGTTGTTCGGGTCGGCCGAGCAGTCCCGGATCTCCTGCGGCGGGTTGATGACCACGTGGTTGTGGCCGCCCATGATGAAGTCGAGGCCCGTCGTGCCGCGGATCGCGCGCTGGTCGATCTCGAGGCCCATGTGCGAGACGGCGCCGACGAGATCCACGTACGGGCGGAGCAGGTCGACGTAGAACTGCACGACCTCGACGGTGTTGAGCGGCGTGATCCCGAGCCTGTTCGGCTGGTCGAAGATCGACGTCAGGCTCGAGAGGTTCGCCATCCCGATGACGGCGACCTTGAGCCCGCCGACGTTCAGCACCGTGAACGGGCGCGTCACCGTGCCGAGGCGGGCGATCGTCGCCGCCGGACCGTCCTGCGAGGTGTTCTCGTATTTGTAGTTCGCGCTGAGCAGCGGGAAGCTCGACCAACGCTGCATCTGCGTCGCGACGTTCTGCGCGCCGAAGTCGAACTCGTGATTGCCGACGACGACCGCGTCCGCGCCGAGCTGGCTCATCGCCCGGGTCTCGGGCTCACCACGGAAGTAGTTGAAGATCGGCGCGCCCTGGAAGCAGTCGCCCGAGTCGAGGTGGATGACGCGTCCCGAGCGAGCTCGCTCTCGGTTCAGGATGTACGCCATGCGCGCGACGCCGCCGACGTTGGCGACGCTATTCAGCTCGCCGAGGCCGAGCGTGGCATCGACCTGCGTGATGACCTGCTCGTACGGGAACAGTCGCGAGTGGATGTCCGACGTGTGCAGGATCGTGAGACTGACGTCGCACGTCTGCCCGGGAGGACACGGACGCTCGATCTTCTCTTCGGAGGCCGAGCACGCGGGCTGGGATCCCGCGAGCAGGCCGAGCCCGCCGATCGCGAGGAAGGCCGCGGTGATGCGCGCAGCAAGAGCACCCATGAGGCGCCGCGAACCCTAACATGCTTCACGCCTCTGCGGATGACTTCCGCGTGGCATCGCGCGGCGCTCACCTGCTCGCTTCGGGCAATGACAGCGGACGACGACGACGCTCGAAGAATGCGGGGGGATCGTTGCGCGGCGGTCACGCGCCTGCCCCCGAATCGCGATGGAAGAGGCAGTGACTTGCCTGAATCGGAGACTCGATTGAGCCGAGACGGGAGCCCCGTGCCGAATGCGCTGTCGCTGGATCGGGTGACGGCGTCGGTTCTCGCATACCCGAGAACCGACGTTCTCGTCCGACGCTCGAACCTGGGAATTCCCAGCGTCGCGAAGCGGGCACTCCCGTTGCACCCGAGGGGGCACCTTGTTTCGGCGCAGTCTCTCGATCTTCGCTTTCATCGGCTTGTCTTCGCTTTCATCGGCAGTAGCGGGTTGTCAGCCGCCCTCGGAGACGACGCGCGAGAAGGGCACGATCGATTCTTCGGGTCATGCCCTCGTCCGCGCGTCGGCTCCGGGCGACAACCACCACTGGAACGTCGACATCACGCTTCGGTCCGCGCCCGAAGGCACGTATGCGCTGCTGTTCACCGAGGCCGAGCCGGACGCGGCCGATCGCACGTGGTTCCCGATCGCGCCCGGCGACCCTGCGCTCCGCTGCGCTGCCGCGCGCGCGAAGGGCTGCACCCTTCCCGAACGTGGTGACGTCGTCGCCCTGACGAGCATCGGTCCGGGGGGCACCGGTGTGCTGCGAGCCGCATTCGACGTCGGCAGTGGCGGATGGTTCCGCCTCATGCGGATCGAAGCGGGCGAGGTCCCTTCTGCGCCGTTCGACGTGCGCATCGTGAGCGAGGCGCTCTCGAAGGACGAAGAGCCCTACCGGTTCACGATCGAGCAGGTGCGCTGAGCTTCGAAGGGCTCGGCCGAAGCGCGCCCGCGCGCGTGAGTGCGGAGCTCGGTCAGGCGTCTCGTGGTGCCCATCCGTTCGATGGCGGTGCGAGGCGCAATCGCGACACCAGCGATTGTGCACCGGGGCGCGGAGTCGATCAGCTCATTGCCCGACGCGCGTAGCGCGTGGCAGCGGCGAGCGGACCGAGGTTGAAACCTCCGCCTCCAAGTACGGACGGATTTGCCGTCCGGTGGCTCCTCGCGTGCACGGCGGCGCGTCCCGATAGGAGGTAGCCAACATGTGCAATCTCAAGCGATGGGCCCTGGCGAACGTCGCCGTCGGGCTTGGCTTCGCAGCATTCGGCTGTGCGAGCCCGACCGAAGATACGTCGAGCACGGCGGCCGCGCAGTCGATCGACCCCAACGCACAGGGTCAGCAGCAGCAGACCCCTGCAGAGCCTGTGGGCGGTCCGTGGGGCAACATCAATCCGAATATCCCTGGGAATGTTCCAGGCGGAGCGCCTTACGGGAATGTCCCGCAGCAGGGGCCAGGGATCTACGGCCCGCAGGGGCCCCAGCAGTACGGACCGATGGGCCCGGGCAGCCCGCAGGGACCGATGGGCCCCGGAGGTCAGATCGGGCCGGGAGGCATGCAGGGGCCGGGTGGTCTGCAGGGACCGATGGGCCCCGGAGGTCCGCAGGATCAGATCGGGCCGGGAGGTCCGCAGGGACAGTACGGCCCGGGAGGTCCGGGACAGTTCGGCCCGGGAGGTCCGGGGCAGTACGGCCCGGGAGGTCCGGGGCAGTACGGCCCGGGAGGTCCGGGACAGTACGGCCCGGGAGGTCCGGGACAGTACGGCCC
>JAEXCN010000507.1 GCA_023402175.1 Pseudomonadota bacterium
GGGCCGTACCTCGAGAACGAGCTCGGTCCGGTGCTCGATGCGGATGCGGATCTCCGCACCGTCGATCTCGCCGTCTGCCTCGAGCCTTCGGACAACAGGCTCCAGCTCGGCTGCTGCGGCACGCTGCATGCGACCGTCACGTTCACGGGAAAGACAGGCCACTCGGCTCGCCCGTGGGAAGGCGACAACGCGATCACCAAGGCAGCCGGTCTGCTCGCGCGGCTCGCGGAGCTCCGGCCGATCGAGCACGTCATCGACGGGCACCTCTATCGGACGGTGACGACGGTGACGATGGCGAACGGCGGTCGCGGAAGGAACGTCGTACCCGACGTCTTCACGCTGAATATCAATCATCGCTTCGCGCCGAACACGTCGATCGAGCAGGCGCAAGCCGACGTCCGCGCGCTCGTCGGCGAAGGCGCGTCCGTCGAGTTCACCGATCTATCGCCCGCGGCGCTGCCGAGCGCGAGCCATCCGCTCGTCGAGAAGCTCGTGAAGGCGGGTGTAACGGGCATCGAGCCGAAGCAGGCGTGGACCGACGTCGCACGCTTCGCTGCGCTCGGGATCCCTGCGGTCAACTTCGGTCCGGGCGAGAACGCGCAGGCGCACCAGAAGAACGAGTCGACCGACTGCAAGCTGCTCTTCCAGGGCTATCGCATCCTGGTCGCGTGGCTCCTCTCGTAATCGAAGCCGTCCGCGCGTTCGCGATCGCAGGCGCCTGGCGAATCACGCCTGAAGCTCGTTGCATTCATCAAGAACTCGCGACGGGCTGCCGCGAAATTCGATAGCCTCCGGCCCTCATGAGGTTCCTGTTCCGCGGGTCTTCGGCGCTCGCGCTCATCATGTTCGTGGTGAGCTGCAGCGGGCTTCTCAAGAAGAAGACGACGGGAGAGGACGCAGGGATCGAAGCTTCGGTCGTCAGCGAGGTGGCGGATGCCGCGCCTGTCCCGACGCCGTCCGCGCTCGCCACGAACGAAGGAGACATCGCGAGGTTTCCCGACGAGACGAAGCTCGCCGACGAGCATGCGACGCTCCAGCAGGCCTACAACGTTCGCGAGGCTCCGCCCGCAGGCGTCGTGATCATCGGTCTGAAGAAGGGCACGCCGGTCACGAAGATCGCGTCGCGCGAGAGGTTCTTCCTCATCCTCTTCGACGATCCGAAGACGCCGGGATCGAAGATGATGGGATGGATCCATCGCGATGCGTTCAGCGCCGTCGCCCAGGACGCAGGCCCGCTCGTCTGCCCGAAAGGGGAGATCGCGCTCTTCGGCGACTCGCCCATCTGCGGAAAGCTTTGCAGCGAGGACAAGGACTGCCCTTCCGGTCAGGCGTGCAAGGGACAGGCGAACAAGCTCCTTCCGAACGGAAAGGCCGGCGATGGCGTGACCGTCTGCACGGTCTTCCACGCGCACGACGCCGGCGCCGCGCCGGTGAGCGTCGATGCGGGCAAGCCGCCGGTCGATGCAGGTGCCGTCGTCGATGCAGGCAAGCCGCTGGTCGATGCGGGCAAGCCGCCGGTCGATGCGGGCGCCCCGCCGAAGGATGCGGGCGCCGTCCCGGCAGGACCGGCGAGTGATGTCGTCGCGCCGACGGGCGGCAAGTGCCCCGCGAACTTCGTCCTCGTGCAGAAGACGGGCAAGTGCCATCGCTCGTGCGCTTCCGGTGCGAACCAGCCCGAGCGCCTGAAGAACTGCAGGAACGCCAATCCGCTCTGCATCAAGTGCGACAAGGACGAGAAGAAGGTCTGCGCCGAGTCGCAAGACCAGTGCAGGTGAGGAGGGACCCATGTCGAGCCGTTCCACGCCACGTCGTCTTGCTCTCGGTGTCGTGACGGTGTTCTTCGCCGCCTCGATCCTCGGCTGTCCGCTGCTGAAGAAGAAGAAGGCGCCGGTCGACGCCGGTGACGACGACGATCCGACGGCCTCCGTCGTCGACGCAGCGACGGTCGGCGCGGCAGGGCTCGGCGCCAAGAACGAGGCGAGCGTGCTCCGCTACGCGAACGAGATGGCGCTCGCGAACGAGCCCGCAGTCATCGGTTCGAATGGCGCGAAGGCGCGCAACTTCCCGGGCAATGGTCCCGAGGTCGCGTTCCTTCCGAAGGGAACGCCCGTCGCGAAGATCGCGCAGTACTTCCACACGGCGACCCTCATCATGTTCGACGATCCGTCCGGCGACGGGACGAAGCTGATGGGCTGGGTCCCGCCGACCGCGTTCGACGTGGCCGCTCCGGCGCCGACGAAGATCATCGTGCCGCCGCGCGTCGACGCCGGCAGCAGCACGACGATCAAGGACGCTGGAGTGACCACCCACGACGCGGGGAATAGCACCGCTGCCAAGGACGCAGGCGCGACGCCCGCGCCGATCGTCGACGCAGGTGGTGGAGGCAACAACGCCAACGGCAACAGCAGCACGATCCCGCCGCCGTCGAAGAGCGCCATCGCTGTTCCGACCGTCAATGGAAAGTGCTTCGAGGGATGGGTCGTCGCCGAGAGCATGTGCCGCCGGAAGTGCGCGACAGACAGTGAGTGTCCGCGCAACACGAAGTGCGTCGCGAAGCAGGGCAACAAGGTCTGCACGTCCGACCATTGAGCACTCGAACCTATGTCGGTGACGAAGTGAACGCTTCGCGCACTGCATCGTCGAGCACGCACCACAGCCGACAAGTGATGCCAAAGCCCCCGATAGCACTGGGGAAAAGTGGCTATGCGTAACGGTATTGTGGAGAAAAATTCGGATCGTCCGTCCCCCGTCTTTCGGTTAGAAAGATCCGTGGCGAGGGTGAGCGAGCTCGAGTGTCGATTGAAGTGACTCTCGAGTTCGATCGTCCAATCCACTCGCGCGCCTGAACAAGCGCGCCTGCCTTGTCTTCCTCCTTCAAAGACCGTGATCGCGTCGTGTCGGGCTGCTCTCGAGCAGCTCGGGAGGTCTCGGGCGTGCAACCTCGTTCCGTCCTATGGCGTGCAGCTCGTGCGGCGATGATCGTCGCAGCGCTCACCGTGACTGGTCACTCGGTCGCGCAGGATCGTGAGCTCGCGGAGTCGCCGGACTTCCGCGTTCGTGTGCAGGCAGCTCTTCGCCTCGGTCGGGCAGGCGCAGCGTCGCGCGCCGATCTCGAAAACGGTCTCCGTGACGCACATCCCGCCGTTCGCGTCGCGTGTGCGGCAGGTCTCGGCAACATCGGCGACCCCGCGTCCATCCCGGCGCTCGAGCGTGCGCTCAAGAGCGAGACGTACGCGACCGTGAAGACGGCGATGAAGGAGACGATCGACAAGCTCCGTGCAAGCGCCTCGGTCAAGAGCAGCAACCCGGACACGCCGACGTCGCTCGCCGGCGCGCGGTACGTCGTCCAGCTCGGATCGATGAAGAACGTCTCCGGCGTCCGCTCGAACGATCTCGATCACGTCATGCGCTCTGCCGCGCGTGCGAAGGCAGGCACGATCAAGGGCGCCGTCATCGTCGACGGCTCCGATCCGAACGTCCTCAAGACGGCCACGGAGAAGCGCATTCCCGTGCTCCAGGTCGACGGCAACCTCACGAGGCTCACGCAGGTCACGGGCACCGACGGTTCGACGGTGATCAGCGCGAAGGTCGACATGTCGATCCGAAAGCTGCCCGGGCAGACCCTGAAGGGCACAGTGAGCGGCAACGCATCCGGCAGCAACGGCACGCGCGTGTCCGAACAGGGCATCCTCGATCTGCAGAACCGCGTCGTCGGCGGCGCCGTCGAGAGCGCGATGCGCTCGATGGGCGCCGAGCTCGCGTCGCTGTCGAAGTAGCTCGCGATCGCGTCAGCACCGCGACATGCCGCCAAGGCGTGGCATCGTCTGGCACACCGCCGTTTCGCCAAACATGCGAAAAGCGTTGCTTCGACGCCGGCACGATCCCTGAATGTCCGTGCGCGCGATGGGTGTCATGGAGGCTCGCATGCAGGTTCCGCCGTCGTCCCACTCGATGCGCTCGACGCTTCGGCGCGGAGCGACGACCGTGCTCTTCATGCTCGCGGCCCTGGGCTGCTCCGACTCGGCCGAGAAGCTGCCGCGCGGCGCCCCGGTGACGACGACGCCTTCGGAGACGCGCCAACAAGAGCTGGCGGCACTGCAGGCGCAGCTCGATGCGGTGAGCGGGCTCGATGCCGCCGGCTTTGCGGCGAAGTACGCCGTGCCGTTCATCACCGATCTCGGCTACGACCCACTCGCCGCGAAGGGGCTCGATCGCATCCAGAGCTCGTCGATCTCACTGAGCGCTGACGAGCAGGGGGCCCTCGGTGCACGCGGCTTCGTCGTCACTGCGCGCCATCGATATCCGAGCTTCGTCTACGGCTACCAGACGATCTACACGAACGACCTGCCCGTCTACATCTCGGCCGACTCGATCCTCTACGCGGTACACAAGTCCTTCGACGACGTCTTGAAGACCGTCGAAGAGCAGGCGCTCGTGCCGGCGCTCGATCGCCTGCTCGCGTCGATGCGAAGCGCGCTCGCCTCCGGAGCGGGGAGCGACATCTCGGCCGCGGGCAGGCGCGATGCCGACGTGTACCTGGCGGTCGCGAAGAGCCTTCTGACGGGCAGCGCGGCCGCGCCTGTCGCAGGTGGCGACGCGGGCACCGTGAATGCGCTCGTCTCGAAGGCAACCGCGGGCAATGGTGCGCAGTCGGTCAGGCTCTTCGGCCGCGACCGCGACGTCGACTTCTCCCAGCTCACCCCGCGCGGTCATTACACCGACAGCGAGACGTTGAAGCGCTACTTCCGCGCGACGATGTGGCTCGGCCGCATCGATCTGCGCCTCATCGAGACCCAGCCCGATCACTCGCAGGTGTTCAACCGGCGGCAGCTCGAGGCCGCCTACGTCCTTCGCGCAGTGATGAACGACGCGGCGATGGCGGACTGGAAGCGCATCGACGACACGATCGGTGCGTTCGTCGGCGAGCCAGACAACATGACGCTTCCGCAGCTCGATGCGCTTCTCCACGATCTCGGGCTCGCGGGCCCGGCCGAGCTGAGCAAGAAGAGCGACGCGGAGATCGCCCAGGCGATCGTCGCCGGCAGCTACGGCGCGCAGCGCATCTCCAGCCACATCATGGTCAACGGCCTACGGAGCGGGACGATGCCGCTCTCGAGCACGTTCCTCCTCCTCGGGCAGCGCTACGTCCTCGACAGCCACGTCTTCTCGAACGTCGTCTACGACCGCGTGCAGGGTGGCAAGGTCAAGCGGATGATGCCGAACCCGCTCGATGTCGCGTTCGCCGCGCTGAAGAACGATCAAGCGGGCCTCTTGCTCGGGCCCGAGCTCGAACGGCATGGCTACGCTCCGGACCTCGCGTCGATGCGGATCCTCGCGGATGCGCACCCGCAGACGTTCTGGGATGCGAACCTGTACAACCACTGGCTCGGGGCGCTTCGCACGCTCTCGCCGACGCCGGACGTCGCGAACCCTTCCGCTGTGGGGCTGCCTCGCGTGACCGGCACCGAGGCGTGGGGACGCCGTCTTCTCTCGACGCAGCTCGCGTCGTGGGCGGAGCTCCGGCACGACACGGTTCTGTACGCGAAGCAGTCGTATACGGCCGCCGCGGGATGCGAGTACCCCGATGCGTACGTCGATCCGTATCCGGAGCTCTTTGCCCGCATCGCCGCGTTCGCGGCACGCGGGATGGAGGTCGCATCCGCGCTCGACAGCACCGTCGCGCCTCGCGTGAGCGCGTATTTCGAGCAGCTCCGAAGCGTCGCGAACATCCTCGAGACGATGGCCAAGAACCAGCGGTCCGGCACGGCACACTCCGCCGAGCACCTCGCGTTCGTGAACAAGATGACGTTCATGGATGGCTGCGGCTCGATGGCGGACTTCGACGGCTGGTACGCCAAGCTGTTCTTCGACCGATTCTCGGCGACGGAGCTCGATCCGACGATCGCGGACGTGCATACGCAGCCGACCGACGAGCTCGGGACCCCTGTCGGCCGCGTGCTGCATGTCGCCACGGGGATGCCGCGCGCGATGGTCGTGACGGTCGACAGCTGCGGAGGCCCACGCGCCTACGTCGGGCTCGCGTCGAGCTACTTCGAACGCGTGACCGAGAATTTCGAGCGCCTCACCGACGAGGACTGGAAAAAAGACCTCATCCAGAACCCGCCTCCGGACGTGCCCTGGGCGGCTGACCTCATCGCGCACTGACCCAGGCGCGCGCAGCGGCGACCGGGCGACCCGACCCGGTCCCGACGTCACGTCTCGGACCCCCATCTCTTCGCAGCGGCCTCTTTGCCTCGCGTCGAGAGCGCCGGTCGATCAGCTCCCGCCAAAGTGGTAAGTAGCCTGGCCCAGCCATGAGCTCGAAGACCGCTTCGGAAGTGCGTGCGTCGTTCCTGGACTTCTTCAAGAGCAAGGGCCACGAGGTCTGTGCCTCGGCGCCGCTCATCCCGCAGAACGATCCGACGCTCATGTTCACGAACGCGGGCATGGTCCCGTTCAAGGACGTGTTCACGGGCAAGGACCGCCGGCCCTTCACGCGCGCCACCTCGAGCCAGAAGTGCATCCGCATCTCCGGCAAGCACAACGACCTCGAGAACGTCGGCGTCACGGCGCGCCACCACACGTTCTTCGAGATGCTCGGGAACTTCTCCTTCGGCGACTACTTCAAGGAGGACGCGATCGCGTGGGCCTGGGAGCTCGTCACCGGCGTCTGGCAGGTCCCGAAGGACAAGCTCGTCGTCACGGTGTTCGGTGGCGCCGAGGGCGTGCCCCCCGACGACGAGGCGCGCACGATCTGGCGCAAGGTCACCGGCTTCGGCGACGACCGCATCATCGGCATCCCGAACATCCCGGGCGACAACTTCTGGCAGATGGGCGAGACCGGTCCGTGCGGCCCGTGCACCGAGCTCCACTTCTTCACCGGCGACGGCGAGGCCACCGTCTCGACGTTCGGCGAAGAGCCAACGCCCGACGGCAAGGGCTGGATGGAGATCTGGAACCTCGTCTTCATGCAGTTCGAGCGCTCCGGATCGGACGCGGCCGGCTACACGCTCGCGCCGCTGCCGAAGCCGTGCGTCGACACGGGCGCCGGCCTCGAGCGCGTGACGAGCGTGCTCCAGGGCAAGACGACCAACTACGACACCGACCTGCTCCGCGCGCTCGTCGAGAAGGCGGCGGTCATCGCGAAGAAGCCGTACCACGCGTCGCAGGCGGACGACGACGTCTCGATGCGCGTCATCGCCGACCACGCGCGGCTCACGGCGTTCCTCATCGCCGAGGGCATCTCGCCGGACCGCGCGGGGCGTCCGTACGTCCTTCGCCGCGTGATGCGCCGCGCGATCCGTCACGGGCACCGTCTCGGGATCAAGGATCCGTTCCTCCACGAGGTCGCGCTCGAGGTCGTGAACCTCATGGGCGATCAGTACCCCGAGCTCCGCGAGCGCAAGGCGCTCATCGCGAGCCTCGCCGAGCAGGAGGAGGTCCGCTTCCGCGAGACGATCGATCGCGGCCTCAAGATCCTCGACGACGAGGTCGGCAAGCTGAAGACCTCGGGGCAGAACACGCTCGCGGGCAAGGTCGTCTTCGATCTCGAGGCGACGTACGGGTTCCCGAACGACCTCACCGACGTCATCGCGCGCGAGCGCGAGGTGCACATCGACTACGCCGGCTACAAGGACGAGCTCGAGAAGCATCGGAAGCTGAGCGAAGGATCGAAGCTCGGCGATGAGGCCGTCGGCGACGTTTGGCGCCACGCGCTGCAGGCTGTCCGCGACGCGCACGGCGGCGACGACAAGGCGCAGGTGAAGTTCACCGGCTACGAGAAGGAAGAAGGGAAGGGGAAGGTCCTCTTCGTCGCCCACGGCAAGCAGCGTCCGGACACGGCGACGAAGCGCGCCGAGAAGGGCGACAAGGTCGCGATCGTCACCGACGAGACGCCGTTCTACGGCGAAGCCGGCGGACAGGTCGGCGACAGCGGCGAGATCCGCACGAAGAGCGGCGGCAAGGTGAAGGTCGAGGACACCCAGAAGCCGCTCACGGGGCTCATCGTCCACATCGGTGAGGTCGTCGAAGGCGCGATCGAAGAAGGCGAGAGCGTCGAGCTCGAGGTCGACCACGCGCTCCGCATGTCGACGCGGCGCAACCACTCGGCGACGCACCTTCTCCACTGGGCGCTTCGCAAGGTCGTCGGCGAGAGCGCGCAGCAGAAGGGATCGCTCGTCGGTCCCGATCGGCTCCGCTTCGACTACGCGTCCGGCAAGCCGCTCACGCCCGAGGAGATCCAGAACATCGAGGATCTCGTGAACGCGAAGATCCTCTCCGACGCGCCGGTCACGACGGAGGTCCTTCCGCAGGCCGAGGCGAAGAAGCGCGGCGCCATGGCGATCTTCGAGGAGAAGTACGGCGACGTCGTCCGCGTGCTCACGATGACGAAGGACTCGGTCGAGCTCTGCGGCGGAACGCACGCGCGTGCGCTCGGCGAGCTCGGCATGTTCAAGATCCTCTCGGATGGCGGCGTCGCGGCGGGCGTGCGCCGTATCGAGGCCGCGACCGGGATGAACGCGCTCGCGTACGTGCGTCAGCTCGAAGCCACGATGAAGAACGCCGCGCGCCTCGTGAAGGCCGCGCCCGCAGAGCTGCCGGAGAAGCTCGAGAAGCTCCTCGAGGACACGAAGAAGCTCGACAAGGAGCTCGCCGATACGAAGCGGAAGCTCGCTCTCGGTGGAGGCGGCGGCGGCGGCGCGGGTGCCACCGGCGTCGACGCGTGGGCGCAGAAGGCGCAGACGCTTCCGTTCGGCAAGGTCCTCGCCGTGAAGGTCGACGTCGCCGACGCGGGCATGCTTCGCGAGCTCGCCGAGAAGCTTCGCGACAAGCTCGGGGACGCGATCGTCCTCGTGGGCTCCGTCGCAGGACCGAAGGCGATGCTCGTCCTCACGGTGTCGAAGTCGCTCACCGGACAGTTCAAGGCCGGCGAGCTGATCCGTCCCGTCGCCCAGGTGCTCGGCGGCTCCGGCGGCGGCCGGCCCGACATGGCGCAGGCGGGCGGCACGGAGGTCGGCAAGATCGACGAGGCGCTCGAGAAGCTCTACGCGCTCGTCGGCGGCGCGCCGTCGGCACCGACGAACGGATCGAACGGCGGCGAGCCCAAGGGCGGTGAGCCCGCTGCGGACGAGCAGCAGAACGCCTCGTCGACGACGAGCGCCGAGCCGTCCGCGACGCAGCACTGATCGCCAAGGACCGGTCGTCCCGGTCTACCCTCGGGCGAGGGATGATGCCTTCGACGAGCGACGCTGGCCTGGGCTGGACGGAAGAGACGCGCGACCTCCTCGCGCCGAGGCGGAGTCACGGCCTTCGAGCGGCTCTTCCGGCAGACGGCGCGGCCGGCGAGCTCGTGCGCGCGATCTACGCTCTCCGGCGCGCGGCCATCGAAGCCGGAGCGCAGCACGCCACCGGAGAAGCAAAGGCGCTCCAGGAGGATGTGCTCGCGCATCTCGAGGACGACCGCCTGTCGGAGATCGCCGCGGCGGCGAGCGAGCTCCTCGTCACGTACCAGATCGATGCGCGCGCGGAGGCGACGGGCAACGCGATCTCGGCGGCGTTCGTCGATCTTTGGATCGAAGGACACGGTCCGGCCTATGCCGTACGCGCGTGCGCAGCGACGGCCTTGCTCGGCGTGCGCCGGCATCCGACGGATCGTTCGCTCGTGCTCGTGCGCCATCGGGCGATGCAGATCGGCGCTTCGCACGACGAGGACGTCGAACGTCGGTGGAAGGCTCTCCGCCGTCGCGTCGCGACGATGCCGGACGACGCGTACGCGGAAGCGCGCGCGGCCGCTTCCGCGCTGCGCGACGGCGCCCCGCTCCGACTTCGGGTCCGCCTCGCGTACGCGTTCCCGGACGAGAAGGAGTGGAGCGCGGAGGTCGCGCGCGAAGTCCTGTCCGAGAAGCTTCATTCACTCTACGCGGTGGTGCTGCGCTCGCTCTCGGACCGCGCGCTCGCCGAACGGATCGTCGAGGAAGCGGACCACGGCTCGTACGAGCTCGCCCCGTGCGCCTTCGACATCGCCGACGCCTTGGGGATCGAAGCCGAGACGGCGCTCCTCGCGATCGCGAGCTGTCCCGTCTTCGAGATGGGCTACGGGGTCGAGGTGCACTGGAGAGCGATCGTCGCGGCGCTCGCGCTCCTGCCGACGCCTCGCGTCGCCGAGTGGCTCGCGGCGAGGCTCGGCGACAAGGTCGTGCGCCCGGCGGCCACGGCCATGTTCGCCCTTCATCCGAAGCTCGGCGTGATCACACTCGCCGGTCGCCTCGCGTCGAAGTCGGCCTCGAAAAAGGGACCCCATGAG
>JAEXCN010000546.1 GCA_023402175.1 Pseudomonadota bacterium
GCCGACGGAGGTGCGCGATGAACCGCCTCGGAGCCGCTCTCGTCCTCGCCAGCAGCCTCGCCGTCGGATGTGGCGGCGCAGCGACGTCGAGCATCGTCAAGGTCGGCGAGGCCGAACGAGCGCGCGCAGGCCTGCAGGGTCAGGACGCGCAGACCCTCGCGCCGCAAGCCTTCGCCGAGGCCGATCAGGCCCTCCGCGCAGCGAAGGACGCCGAGCGAGCCGGAGACGCGGTCGCCGCCGAGCTCCATGCCGAGCGCGCCGTCGCGGCCTACCAGCACGCCGTTGCGCTCGCGCGCCTCGCTCGCGCGACCGACGAGGAGACACGAGCGAAAGAGGCGCTCGCGCGGGCCGTCGAGCAATCGCAGCGCTTCGGAGCGGCACGCAAGGCCGCCGAGCGCGAGGCGGACGATCTCGAGAAGCAGCTCAAGATCGCGCGCGAGGCCGAACGTCCGGCGACCGCAGGCCCGACCGATCCCGATCGCGAGCGCGCTCGTCTCGTCGCCGCGCAGTCGCTCGCGACGCAGGCGCGCCTCCTGTGCAGCGCGGCGCGCCTCGTCTCGCCTCAGGCGCCCGGCCTCGCCGAGGCGGAAGCGGCGGCCGCCGACCTCGAGAAGAAGCTCGAGGGTTCTCCGAAGCCTGCGCCCATCGACGCCGCAGCCCGTGCGCGGGCCGCGTGTCTGAGCGCGCTGACCCGCGCACGTCGCACGGGCGCTCCCGATACCGACCAGGCCGATGCCCTCCTCGGCGAGCTCTCGCGCTCGTCCGATCCGAAGGCGAAGAGCGCGACCGACCTCGCGCCGGCGCGCGACGAGCGCGGCGTCGTCGTCACGCTGCGCTCGCTGTTCAAGGGCGACAAGCTCTCGGCCGAGGGCGAGACCGTGCTCGAGGACCTCGGCCGCGTTGCAGGTGCACACCCCGGCTTCTCGGTGCAGGTCGTCCTGCACGACGCGACACCTCCGAGCGCGGCGGACGTGGCGCTCGCGAAGAAGCGCGGTGAGGCGATCACGAAGGCGCTGACGGTCGGCGGCGCGAGCGCGGCGAAGACGAAGGTCGAGCTCGCGGGCGCGCGCGCGCCGGTCGTCGACCCGACGGACGCGAAGCGGCGTGAGCGGAACGCGCGCGTCGAGGTCGTCTTCGTCGGCGGAAGCTGATCTCGCGCGCGTCTACGACGCGTTCGTCACGAGCTTGTACCCGAAGCCGTACACCGTGAGGATGTGCGTTGGCTTGTCCGGGTGCTTCTCGATCTTCTTTCGGAGCTTCACGATGAAGTTGTCGACGGTGCGGTTCGTCGGCGACGCGTCGAGGCCCCAGATCTTCTGGAGGATCTCGTCCCGACTGACAGGCTGACCGACGCGCTCCGAGAGCAGCTTCAGCAGCTCGACCTCGTAGAACGACAGCGCATGCTCCGTCCCGAACGCCTTGAGCGAGTGGGTCGAGAAGTTCACGTGGGCATCGCCGATCGAGAGCAGCTCGGGTGAGGCGCTCGGGCGTGAAGCACGGCGGAAGATGGCGCGCATGCGCGCGATGAGCTCGTTCACGCTGAACGGCTTCGTGATGTAGTCGTCCGCGCCGGCGTCGAGCCCGCGGATCTTGTCCGTCTCCTGCGAGCGCGCCGTGAGCATGATGATCGGCATGAACGCGCTCACGCGGCGAAGCTCCTCGCACACGGCATAGCCGTTGATGTCGGGGAGCATGAGATCGAGGATGACCGCGTCGGGGTTGTGCGTCCGCGCGAGCTGAACGCCGTCCTTCCCCTTCCCCGCCGAGATGACGGCGAAGCCCTCGAACTCGAGCGCATCGCGAAGCCCCATCACGATGTGAGGCTCGTCCTCGATGATGAGGATCGTCTTCTTGGGGTTCGCCATCGGCCCCGGAAGATTAGCGAAGTCCGCCACGGAGAACCCGCGCAACTTTTCGCGCGGCGGGACCGATGAAACCGGGTGTCGAGCTTGTAGACCAGGCATTCCCTTCGAGCGCCAACGAACAAAAACGAGAAGGGCGAGCCCAGTGAGCTCGCCCTCTCGTTCGTGTGCTCGCTCAGAGAGCGATCAGCCCGTCACTGCTTCGACGTGTCGCCGGCGGCTTCACCCGCGGCGAACTGCTGGATGCACTGGAGGCTGAAGCGCGCGCCGACGAGGTCAGACGTGCCGGTCGAGAAGATGAGCGCCTGCGGGCAGCGGCCTGCGGGGTTCTTCTTGTTCGCCGGATCGTTCTCGACGTAGCACCAGCGCCGCTCCGGGCTGTCCTTGCAGGACTCGCCGCGAGCGACAGTCTCCTGCGGGATCTCGCAGACCGGGAGGGCGGCGAGGTCGAGTCCGCCGTCGCCCGCGCTGCCGGTCTCGAGGCGCTGCTGCTCGAGGAAGACCTTGAGGATCTTCTCCTCCGGCTTCTGCAGCTGGTACTTGTCGCACGTGTCGGTGGGGTCACTGAGCTGCGCGAGGACGAGGCACGGCACCTTCTGGGTATCGGCGTTGTCCTCACGAAGCTTCTGCGGGAGGCACTGCGTCGTGAGCGCGTTCTTCAGGCGGTCGATGATCGACGCGACGGCGGGACGGTAGCCGTAGGTCGGCGACGTCGGATCGTCGAGCTGGATCGGGCAGAGCGACGAGACGACGCCCTGGTCGCCGAGCGCGCGAACGACCTGGAGCTCGCGCGTGGTCGGGTAGGCCTTCGCGCGGACCTGCTGGTTGCCCTGACCGCAGAGCGGCGGATTCGTCGACGACGGGTCGCCGCCGCAATCACAGGATGCCTCGCCCTGGGGACACTCACGCGGCGTCGGGAGCTTGAAGGTGCAGGCGTACTGGAGGTCGGCCTTGCCGGTGTTCCACTCGCGGCCGTTGATCGGGTCGTCGCCGTTCTCGCCGCGCGGGAGATCCGCGCCCTTGAGGCCCGCCGCGGTGCGCGGCTGGACCGACTGGATCATGTGCGGGTCGATGCCGGAGAAGTCGAAGTTCGCCGGATCGCGACCGA
This sequence comes from Pseudomonadota bacterium, assembly GCA_023402175.1. Taxonomy (GTDB): domain Bacteria; phylum Myxococcota_A; class Polyangia; order Polyangiales; family Polyangiaceae; genus Labilithrix. The sequence continues at coordinate 2,971 of JAEXCN010000546.1, forward strand.
GGATCTTCACCCAGTCGTCGTTCGTGATGCGGCTCTTCTCCGGATCGTTCGGATCGAAGTGGAGCAGCTGGTGCGGGACACCGCCGACGACCGCGAAGAAGATGAGGTCGGGGCTGCGCGTGCTGCGCGGAAGCGAGCAGAGCTCGTCACCGGTCTCGCGCGGGAGCTTTGCGGCGAAGAGCGGGTTCGTGCACTTCGGCGTGCTCGTGTAGTTCGCGATTTCGCGACGGCCGTTCGCGCCGACCTTCGTGACGTGCTCGGCCTTGCGGTCGGGCACGCGGAACTTGGTGAAGCCGTCGACGTAGCGCTTGAGCGGGTACTGGGGATCGATGCCGTAACGCTCCTTCATGCGGTGGAAGCGCACGTTGAGCTCGTCATCGGTCGGTCCGAAGTAGCCGTCGAACCCCGCGCCCGTCTTGTCCTTCACGGGGCTCGTCGCGCAGTTCGGATCCTGCTTGATCTTCTGGCAGGACGGCTGGCTCGCATCGCAGAGGCTGGCGAAGCCGCACGACGTGCAGTCCTCGCTGCCCGGATCGGTCTCACACGCCTTCGTACCGCGCGGAGCGGTCGTGCCCTGGCCCTGACCGCCGCGGAACACCTGCGAGCCGGGGAAGTTCTTGGCCATGAAGGCCCAGCCCTGGCCGCCGATCGCGAGCGGGTCCGCCGACGAGTCGTCCTCGTCCGTCAGCATGATGATCGCGACGAGCGAGTCGGGACGGAGGAAGTTGGCGCGCTGTTGGAGCACCTCGATGTCGACGCCGTCGCCGAGGTCCGCCTGGCGGAAGTCGTCGAGCTTGATCGTGTCCCAGGGATCCGGCTGGATGAGGAAGCGGTAGACGCTTTCGAGCTGGGCTTCGAGACCGCAGCCCGTCTGGTCGACGCCGCGCACGAGCTCGCTGAAGTTCGCCGTGAGGCCGTCCTCTCCTTCGATGGTGCGGATGGGGTTCTCGGGCGTGGGGTGGCGCTTCGGGTCGTTGTTTTCCTCCGCCTGCGGGAACCAGGAGAGGAAGTTGCCCGGCGTCGCCTTCTGGATCGGCTCCGTCGTCCCCTTCTTGTAGTTGATGAGGTGACCGCGGTCGTTCGTGCGCGCGATGTTCGCCGGGCAGACGTCGCCGCCGAAGTTGCCGAGCGACGACGAGACGATGCCGATGTGCATGTCCGTCACCGGCTTGAACTCCGGCTCGTAATTGTCCGGGCAGAGGTAGCGGTTGTTCTTGTTGCCGGCGGGATCCGCCGTGGCGCCGCCCGGGTGGGGCTTGCCCTCGCTGTCGACGCAGCGGGGCTTGAGGAGGCCTTTGATGAGGTCGGGGACGGCGTCCGCGAGGATCTCCTGCTTGTCACCCATCGACGCCGAGTTGTCGATCGCGAACAAGAGGTCGACCTTGTCGACGGCCTGCTGCGAGACGGTCGACGTGAAATTGACCTTCGTGGTCGGCGGCTGCTGGCCCACGGGGCGAGCGAGGCAGCCCGTTCCCGCTGCGCCGAGCGTCAGCGCGGTGGCTGTCCACGCCCCGCCGACAAAGAGCCATCTGCCGAGCCGGCTGTTCCACTTCATCGTGAGCGCTCCTTCAATCCCTGTTGAGCGGTCAGTGGAAATCGAGCGCGCGCGCCCTCCGTGATCTCCAGCCGACCCGAAAATCTCTGTTCTACCTATCGAAAGGCGGTCCGAGGTGTCAACGAGGGTACACCTCGGGGTGGCGGGAGTAATTCACATTGCGTGCCCGGAGGGAAGCCCGATTTTTCCGGGCAACCCGAAGGCTCACGCATGCGAGACTGCCAACTTCGTTGCCAGGCGGGTAGCGCGGTTGGCGGCGCACGAAACGCGAACGGCCCCGCTCGAGAACGAGCGAGGCCGGGCGGAGATGGGATGCTGGTTGGCGGAGGCGCCTACGAGGAGCGCCTCGGGATGGTCGTCAGCGGCTCTCGCTCTGCTGGATGCACTGCATCGTGAAGCGGGCGAACGAGAGCTTCTGGCTCGCCCTGGTGAAGGTGATCGCGTGCGCGCACTTGGTCAAGACCGGCGACTCGGCGTAGCAGAACGCGATCTCCTCGCTCGCGTCCTTGCAGATCTCGCCGGGCGGCACGGTGATCTGCGGGACCTCGCAGATCGGGTGGCGCGTCGACTCCTCACCTTCATCGGCGCGGAGCCTGTCGCGCGTCTGCTCGAGGATCTGCTGGCTCGGGGGCTTCAAGCCGAAGCGCTCGCAGTCGGAGTCGGGTCCGGGATCCGGAAGCATCGCGAGCACGAGGCAAGCGACGCTCCCCTGCGCATCCTGGCGTTCGAGCGCGCGCGGCAGGCACGAGCCGACGAGCGATTGCTCGAGCCGCGAGGTGATGGCGCGGACGGCCGGGCGGTAGCCGTAGTCGTCGGCATCGGGCGCGGTGAGCTGCTTCGGGCAGAGCGAGGCGACGATGCCTTGCTTGTCGAGGTCCTTCGCGACCATGAGCGGCCGGCGCGTCGGGTAGGCCTTGCCCTTGATCTGGATGCTCCGATCATCGGGTGCGCAGAGCGGCGTGTCCTTGGTCCCGTCGCAGTCGCACGTCTGCTTGTCGGTGCACGGACGCCGCACGGGCACGGGCTTTCCGGACGCGTCGCGCTCGTAGAGATCGAACGTGCACGCGAACTGGAGGTCCGCGCCCCCGGTCGACCACTCGCGACCGTGGATCGGATCGGCGTCGTCGCCCGCCGACGCTGGAGGCAGGCCTGGGCGCGGCGTCGTCGATGGGATCATGTGCGGGTCGATGTCCTGCTCGTCCCAGCGGGCGGGATCGCGCCCGAGAATCTTCGTCCAATCGATCGCGGCTCTGCCGTCCGCTCCGATGCCCTCCGGGAGGAGCGCGCCCGGGACGCCGCCGATCAGCGCGAAGTACACGAGGCTCGGCGAGCGCGGTCCGCGCGGAAGGGTGCAGAGCTCGTCATTCGCCTCCTTCGGCAAACGCGCGGCGAACAGCGGGTTCGTGCAGCCTGGACTCCCCACGTAGCTGCCATTCTCATCGTGCTCCTTGTCGCGGAGCGGAACGCGCGGCTTCGTGAACGCGTCGACGTAGCGCGAGATCGGGAACTGCGGGTCGACGCCGAAGCGCTGCTTCATCCGATGGAAGCGAACGTTCAGCGGGTCTTCGGCCGCGGAGTACTTCGGCGTCGAGCATCCGGGAGCGCTGCTATCGAACGCGCACGACGTGCACTCATCGCTCGAGGGATCGCTGCCGCATGCGGCCGTCGCCCGGAAGAAGGGCTCGTTCATCATGAAGCGCCAGCCGCTTCCGTGGAACGAGAGCGGATCGGCCGACGAGTCGTCCTCGTCGGTGAGGACGATCACCGCCACGAGAGAGTCTGGCCTGAGAAACGCTGCGCGCTGGCGCAAGAGCTCGACGTCGACTTGGTTCGTCGGTCCGTACGTCGCCGTGTTGCCCGTCTTTTCGATCGCGACCCAAGGATCCGGCTGCACGAGGAAGCGGTAGACGCTCTCGAGCTGCGCCTCGAGCCCGCAGCCGTCTTGCCCGACGCCCACGATCAAATCGTGGAACGCGGCGCCGAGCTCCTCGACGTCCTGCATCTTCGGCACGGGTGGATCGGGATGGCGAACCTTGTCCTTGTTCTTCTCGACGTCCGGGTACCACGCGAGGAAATGCAGGTCTCCCGCGGCGGCGACGTCAGCGCCGTCCGGCCCACGCGCCAGGAGGCGACCGTGGTCGTCGCCGTGCGGCCGGTCCACGCTCCCGCACTGGTCTCCGCCCATTCCGCCGAGCGACGACGAGATCACGCCAATGTGCATGTCCGTGATCGGCGGGAACGCGGGCTCCGACCCGGCAGGGCACATCTCCTTCTCCGGCTTCAGCGGATCGGAGAGGACCCCGATCGGCTCGCGCGTCATCTTGTCGACGCACTTCGGGAGCACCAGTCCTTTCACGAGATCCGGCACTGCATCGGCCAGGATCTTCTGCTTGTCGGCCATAGAAGCCGAGTTGTCGATCATGACGAGCAGGTCGATCTTGTCGATCGCGGGCTGGGGCACGACGGTCTCGAACGAGAGCTTCGTCGTCGGCTCCTCGATCGAAACCGGTCGTCGGATGCAAGCGGGCATGACGGCACAGGCGCTCGCGACCACCGTCGCGACGAGCGCCCGCGTCCATCCCTCTCGCGAGGGGAAACGCGAATGGCGGGACATTGAACCTCTCGTTGTCTTCCCCCCTCATGGCCGGCCCCGCGTCGTTCCGTCGATGAACCCGCCATTCTCGTGCTCGTGCTCGTGCTCGTGCTCGTGCTCGTGCTCGTGCTCGTACTCGTACTCGTACTCGTGCTCGCGAGCAGCGAGCGAGCAGCGAGCGAGCAGCGAACGAGCGAGTCAGGCTGGCGGCTCTTTGGCGACCGGCTTCACGCCCGGCGGCGCCGGCGTCTTCACGAGCGGTTCGTCCGGAGAGAGCTCTGCCGGAGCAGCTGCCGCTTTGCCCGGGAACACCCGGCGGAGCGCCTTCAGATGACGCGCGGTCACGCCGGGGACCGCGAGGATCGCGGCGTCGTCGGCCGCCTTGATGGCCTTGAGGCTGCCGAGGTGCATGAGGAGCGCCTGCTTCGTCTTCGGCCCGATACCCGCGATGTCGTCGAGCGCCGAGCGCATGCGCTTTCGTTTGCCGAGCTTCTCTCGCGCGCGATTCGAGAACCGGTGCGCCTCGTCGCGCAGGCGCGCGAGGAAGAACATCGAGGCCGAGTGGCTCTTCAGCGGGATCGGGTTCTTCTGCCCCGGGAGATAAACGCGATCGACGAGCGTCTCGCCGAGCACGTTCTCCTTCTCCTTCGCGAGCGCGACGATCGGCAGCTCGTGCAGCCCCAGGTCACGTGCCGCGGCGAGCGCGACCGCGAGCTGTCCACGGCCGCCGTCGACCACGAACAAGTCGGGGAGATCCCACTCGTTCTCCTGCCCGTCCGAGCTCGGAGGCTCGGAGTCGCCGTGTCCCGAATCCGGCGGCTGCGAGCCTTCGACCTCCACGCGCGCCGCCTTCTCTTCTTGCCGCTTCAATCCGCGACGGAACCGGCGCGCGAGCACTTCGTACATCGCGCGGTAGTCGTCGCCGGCCAGCGAGACGGGCTCGCCGTGCTCGTCATCGATCTCCTGGTCGAGCGTCCCCTCCGCTCCTCCACCGGGACACGGCGCGGCGTCGGTCGCCTTCGATGAAGACGCGTCACCGCGGACGTGGAACGTGCGATAGCGCTTCTTGTCCGGCTCACCGTCGAGCATCGCGACGACGGCGCCGACCGTGTCGTGTCCGCCGAGATGCGAGATGTCGCAACACTCGATGCGCCGCGGGACAGTCGGAAGTCGGAGGCGCTCCTTCAGCTGCGTGAGGCGCTCCTGGACGTCGTCGGATGCGCGGCGCTTCTCGTTGAACGCGTGGCTCGCGTTGTCGTTTGCGAGGCGCAAGAGATCGACCCGAGGCCCTCGCTGCGGACAGAGGAGTGACACCTTGTGTTTCGCGCGCTCGCTGAGCCACTCAGCCGTGCCGCTCGCCGCGTCGGGCAGCGTCGGGACGATGATCTCGTCGGGCACCGGCATTGCGGCGCTGTTCGGATCGCTCGCGTCGGCGAGCGCGTAGTTCTGCGCGAGGAACGCGGCCACGACCTCCTCGTCGGGGACCTCCGCGTTCTTGATCGAGAACGTCCCGACGTCGGCGAGCTTGCCGCGTCGGATGTGGAGCAGTGCGAGCTCGACGAGATCGCCTTCGCGATGAATTCCGAGCACGTCGCGATCGACGTCGTCGACGCTGACGACGCGCTGCTCTTCCCTCACCTTGTCGATCGCATGAAGCTGATCGCGGTAGACCGCGGCGAGCTCGAAGCGCATCGCGCGCGCGGCAGCCTGCATCCGGCTCTCGAGCTCCGCCGAGAGCTCGTCGTGGCGACCGTCGAGAAACATCGCAACGGCGCGGACCTGCTCGTCGTACCACGCGCGATCGACGTCGAGCACGCACGGCGCCGGACAGCGCTTGATCTGGTGCTGGAGGCACGGCCGCTTGCGCGAGCGCATCTCCGTGTCGGTGCACGTCCGGAGCTGGAAGTGCTTGTTGACGAGATGGAGCGTCCGGCGCGCGGCGGTCGCCGAGTGGTACGGCCCGAAGTAGCGCGCGGTTTCGCCCGGCTGATAGCTCGGCCGTCGGACGACCCACAGGCGCGGCCATGCGTCCTTCGGATCGAGCCGCAGCGAGATGTAGTCCTTATCGTCGCGGAGCTTGACGTTGTAGCGCGGCCGATGCTCCTTGATGAGGTTGTTCTCGAGGATCGCCGCTTCCTTCTCGGTGCCGGTGACGATCGTGTCGAGATCGCCGATCGTCCGCTGGAGGATCGGGATGAAGTAGCGGTTGTCGGTCGAGCCTTCCTGGAAGTAGCTCCGAACGCGGCTCCGAAGGGACTTCGCCTTGCCGACGTAGACGACGGTCCCCTTCTTGTCCTTGAACATGTAGACGCCCGACGAAGGCGGCAGCGCGTCGAGCTTCTCTTGGACGACATCGGGGAGCACGGGAGGCGGATTCTAGTCGGGAGGTCCAAAAGCAGGAGATAGAGATGGACCTCTCTATCTAGTACGGCAAAGCGGACCCTGAAAACCTGCGCTATGACGGAGCAGCATGAATGCGGCTCCGCACATCACGGCGCTGCTCGGCCCGACGAACACGGGCAAGACGCATCACGCGATCGAGCGCATGCTCGAGCACGCGTCGGGGATGATCGGGCTGCCGCTGCGCTTGCTCGCGCGCGAGGTCTACGATCGGATCACCGCCCGCGTCGGTGAATCGAAGGTCGCGCTGGTGACGGGCGAGGAGCAGCGCGTCCCGCGGCGGCCTTCGTACTGGGTCGCGACGGTCGAGGCGATGCCGGTCGATCGCGAGGTCGACTTCCTCGCGGTCGACGAGATCCAGCTGGCCGCCCACCACCAGCGCGGCCACGTCTTCACATCTCGTTTGCTCGCCGCGCGCGGCCGGCTCGAGACGTGGTTCCTCGGCGCGGACACGATGCGCGGCGCGCTCCGCGAGCTCGTCCCGACCGCGCGTCACGTCGAGCACCCGCGCCTGTCGAGCCTGTCCTATGCAGGAGCAACGCCGCTCGCGCGACTGCCACCACGAAGCGCGGTGGTCGCCTTCTCGATGCCGCACGTGTACGAGCTCGCCGAGCGCTTGCGGAAGCGACGCGGCGGCGCTGCCGTCGTCCTCGGCGCGCTCTCGCCGAGGACGCGCAACGCGCAGGTCGCGATGTTCCAGGCGGGCGAGGTCGATTGCCTCGTCGCCACCGACGCCATCGGCATGGGCCTGAACCTCGATGTCGAGCACGTCGCGTTCGCCGCCACGCGGAAGTTCGACGGACGCGACGTCCGCGACGTCGAAGACGCGGAGCTCGGACAGATCGCGGGCCGCGCGGGCCGCTGGATCCACGACGGGACGTTCGGCACGATCTCGCCGCTCGATCTCCCCGCAAGCACGGTGCACGCGATCGAGACACACTCCTTCCAGCACGTCCGCCGCGTCCAGTGGCGCTCGGACGATCTCGACTTCTCCTCCGTCGCCACGCTGCGCGCCTCGCTCGCCGAGCCGCCGACGCGAGGGATCCTCCGCCATGCCGCGGCCGCGGACGACGCCCTCTGCCTCGCGCACCTCGCCAATCGCGAAGAGGTGATGGCGCGCGCGAGGAAAGAGGACGGCGTACGGCTCCTCTGGGAGGTCTGCACCGTTCCCGATTTTCGCAAGCTGATGCTCGAGGTCCACGTCGACTTCCTCGAGCAGCTCTTCATCGAGCTCGCCGATCGCGGCCGCGTTCGCGACGAATGGATCGATCGCCACGTCCGCGATCTCGAGCGCGGCTCCGCGAGCGACGTCGAGGAGCTCATCGCGCGCATCGCCGCGGTGCGCACGTGGACCTACGTCGCGAACCGCGCCTCGTGGCTCGGCGATTCCGCGGAGGCATGGCAGGAGCGCACGCGGAACCTCGAGGATCGCCTGAGCGATGCGCTCCACGAGCGCCTCGTCCTCCGCTTCGTCGACGTGAAGAAAGCGGCGCGGCCGCGAGGACGTCAGGTCACGAAGCGCGCGCGCGGCGAAAGCGAGCCCGATCTCGACATGCTCACGACGTCGAGCCCCGATCCCGGGCATCCGTTCGCGAAGCTCGCTTCGATGCGCGCGGCGATCACGCCGGGCGCCCGCACCGTCGTCGCCCGCCCGGGATCGCCCGCGTGGGTCGAGGACATCGTCGAGGCGCCGCACGACGCGCTCTCGCTCGACGCGACCGGACGCATCGCCCACGCCTCCACCGAACGCGTCGTCGGCCAGATCGTGCGTGGCGCGTCGATGGCGCTTCCCGACGTTCGCCTCGTCGAGGCGGACGAGCTCGGAGCCGGCGCGAGGAGCCGCGTGCAGCGACGGCTGCTCGCGTTCGCGCGCGACGTCGTCGCGGATCTGCTCGGCGGCGCATCGGATCTCGCGACCGGCGAGTCCTCCGCTCCGCTTCGCGCGTTCGTTCATCGCCTCGAGCAAGGCCTCGGGACGGCGCTCGAAGACGAGCTCGAGGACGTCCTCGACGTCCTCGGCCCGAACGATCGCGTCGCGCTCGAGGAGTGCGGGGTCCGCTTCGGCACGGGCGTCGTCTTCCTTCCGAGCGGCCTCTCGGGGCCAACCGTCGATGCACGCGTCGCGCTCGCGGCCGCGTGGTTCAGGACCGGACGATCGCTGCGCGCGCCCGCAGGCGGAGCAGTCTCGTTTGCGCCGAGCCGCGCGGTCGATCGCCAGGCATACGCGGCGATCGGCTATCCTGTCGTCGGCCCGCGCGCGATCCGTGCCGACGTGCTCGATCGCGTGCTCGATCACATCCGCGCATCACCATCCACCGACGGGGACCCTCACGACGACGCCAAGCTGGCGAGCTGGATCGGCGCATCGCGGACCGAGCTCCGCAAAGTCCTCGCGTCGCGCGCTCGCACAGCCCGTCGGACGAGCCCAGAGCCCGCCTGATCGATGCGCCGTGAAGGTCGCTCGGTCGTCGGCCAAGATGATCGACGATGAGGCGGACTGTGCTCGCACGCCTTTCTCCGGTGATCGGCTCGCGAGCGGTCAATCCTCGATGTCGACGATCGTTCCGTCGGGGACGAGGCGCGCGATCTCGCTGATCTCGTCCTCGTCGACGGCGATGCAGCCGGCCGTCCAGTCGAACGCCTTGAGCGCCGTCTTCGTGATTCCGTCGAGGGCGACCGGCGGACCGTGGATGCCGATGTCGCCGCCGATCCGGGCGGACTTCGGGATCTCGCCGCGTTCCTTGAGCATCGCGAACCGGCGGTGGTCGGCCGCGGTCGGGTAGTCGAGGCGGAGGAAGGTCTTGTACTGCGAGGGCTGGTGCATCGTGACGTGGTAACGCCCGACGGGCGTCGTCATGTCCCCTTCCCGGCGCTTCGGACCCGCGCCGCCGGGACCGATCGCAATCTTGTAGGATGCAACGACTTCTTCCTTTCCCTTGCCATCACCGGCGAGGAGCTGCATCGAGTGCTCACCTTTCCGGACGAGCACCCGCGTGACGCGCTGCTTGGCAGGAGTGGCCCTGGCCGTACGACACGACGCGACGAGCGTGGTCGTGACGGCAAGCGCCGCGAACAGGAGCATAGAGAGAGGTCGAGGCAGCATGGCTTCGACCCTCTCTTCGGACGGAGGCTTGGATTTGTGACGGACCTACGGCGTCACGGTCTGCGTCCGGAAACGCAGCGTCCGATCCGCGTTCCCGAGCTGCCGGACGAAGAGCCCGACGAACGACCCGAAGAGCGCGTCGCCCGGACCGATGCCCGTCGATCCCGCGGGGCGCGAAACCCACTGCCGCATCTGCGCGAGCATCTGCGGGCTCACCGGATTGATCTCGACGATGACGCCGAGGAAGTGCGGCTTGCCTGGCGTGAGGAGCGACCGATCGGCGACGGGGAGGTCGCGTGCGTCGGCACACTGGCGAAGGACGCCTTCGAGGTTCAGAGCCGCGGCGTCGCGCTCGCCGCCCGGGCTCGAGATCTTGAGCCGGTAGACCTCGTCCCAGAGATCGTAGACGACGCGGCATGTCCGCACCGCGAGGGCGACCGGGTTCGCTTCCCCCTCGCGGAGCACGTACGCGCGCATCGCGATGACGGTCGGCAGACCGCTCCCGAGCTTCTCGGCCATCGCCTTGTCGATCACGTCGCGGTACGAGAAGCTCGCGCGAAGCAGCGTCTGGTGCGTCTTGTCGTTCTTGTCCCAGGCGAAGTTCGCCTGGCGGCGCGGCAGCTCTTCCTGCTTCGGCGGCTCGTCGTCCGCTCGCGCCGTTCGCGGCGGGGTGAACGTGGCGAGCGCGAGAAGCGCGGCGAAGACCAGGGCGAAGGGACGCGACGGCTTCACTGCGCCCCCGATCGGATCGGGATGAACCCGAGGAAGTTGGCGATGCCGAGCGCGATCCCTCCCGCGGCCGTATCCATCCTGAGGCCGAGGTTGAACGTGAGGTCGACCGGCACCCGTTGGAAGCCGCTGTAGCCGCGCGCCGGCTGGTCGATATCTCTGCCGTTCGCGACCGCGTAGACGCCTGCCGACCCGAACAGGTCGACTCCGTAGATCGATTGACGGCCGCGGTAGAGCGGAATGCGGTACTCGGCGTTCAGCCGCGCTGCGTAGTCGCCGTAGCGCACCTCCGCGATCGCGGTGTTGAAGAAATTCGGTGCGGCGCGGCGGTCGAAGGCGAGATCGAGCGCGCGGTGCGGCCGGAGGTCGGTGTAGTCCCCCACGTAGAACTTCTCGAACAGGGGCGCATTGCCGAACACGCTGCCGAAGATCCCTTCGATACGTAAGACGTGATCCCAGGGCAACGGCATCCAACGCGATCCGCGAAGGACGAGCTTGGCGTACGGATAGTCGCTCCCGAGCGGCGTGAGCGACGCCTCGGCAAGCGCGAGCACATGCCAGCCTCGCGTCGGCAGGAACGGCTCGTCGCGGGTGTCGTGGACGAGGGTGGCAGCGACCGTCGAGAGGATGCTCGATCCGGGTGGCAGATCGAAGTCGATCGGCTCGATGTCGAGCCCGCGCTTGTGGCTTGCGGCTCGAGGCAAGCTCGCGTCGACCTTCTCGAGGCGGTAGTCGAAGAAGACGCGCGTCGCGACGCTTCCGACCTCGTGCCCTGCGCCGATCTTGCCGCCGAAGCGGCGATAGGAGACGACGGCGAAGTCCTGCGCGACCTTCTGCGTCGGATCGTCGACGAGCGCGTCGCGGTTTCCGAAGAAGTCCTTCGCGTTGTTGTAGAGCAGCTGCGCTTCGGCGGTCCACGACGAGCGAAGGAAGCTCTGATCGCTGAAGCGCGTGCGGAGCGCGAGCTGCCCATCCGCGAGCGCGATCGCGCCGCCGAGCGCGACGCCGCTGCCGGCGAGGTTCTGCTCGGAGACGTCGAGGCCGCCGAACGCCGTGAGCGGCCGGGCACGCCCGTTCGGCTCCGCATCGGCAGAGAGACCGAGCCACAGATCGTTGACGACGATCGTGTTGCGCTCGACGACGTCGATCACGAGCACGACGAAGCCGCGCTTCGTGCCTCGCCGGAGCGACAGCTGCACGTCGCGGAAGAAGCCGGTGCCGAGCAGCCGAAAGCGCGTGAGCTGGAGCTCCTTGTCGTCGACGTCGAGGACCGCGCCACGCTGGAACGGAACGAACCGGAGGACGACGCGCGCGAGCGTCGTCGTGTTGCCGCGCACCTCGATGC
>JAEXCN010000551.1 GCA_023402175.1 Pseudomonadota bacterium
ACGTTCGTTCGGCGTACGAACCATCCCCCTGCGACCCCCACGTTCGTTCGGCGTACGAGCCATCCGCCCGCGGACCAACGTTCGTTCGGCGAACGGCCCACGCCCCCCCCCCCCCAGGTTCGCCTGGCGAACGATCGGCGCGAGGGCGCGCGTCCGCCTCACGGAGGAGAGATCAGCCGGTGGGCGCGAGGACGGCGTCGACCTCGGTGCCTTGCGGCACGGCGATGCCGAACAGCGTCTCGAGGGTCTCGCGCAACTCTCGTGCGCCATCGAGCGCGCGACGCTCCGTTGTCCCGTCGCGCCAGTGCGTCGAGAGCTGATTGCCAAGGAGGCCGTAGCGTCGATCTTCGAGCGGACGTGCCGCGAAGAGTCGCGTCGTGAAGTGCGACGCGGGATTGGTCGAAAGAAAGTAGTTCGTGATCTCGTAGTCGACTTGGAACTGCTCTTCGAGGCTGAAGCGATACAGCGTCTTCCACGCATCGCGGATGAGGCACTGCATCTTGAAGCCGTCGCCAGCGCGCACGAGTCGGAACGGCTCGTGCGGAGTCGCCTGCTCGACGTCGGGCTCGAGCCGCAGCGGCCCGGTGAGCGTCTGCCCGCCGAAGCCGACGTCGACGACGTAGTCGGTTCCTTCGACGGTGATGCGCAGTCTGGGCCGGGGCAGCCTCGGCCTGGCGTGACAGCGCCGTTCTAGATCGACAGCGTTGCGTCGAGCAGCTCGCCGAAAGTCGCCGGCGCGAGCGGGGGCGCTGCGCCTTCGATCGTTGCGACCTGCGCCGACTCGGGGAGCTCCGGCTTCGCCACCACCGGACCGAAGCCCGAGGCTTCGCCAGCCCGGGGCGGGACGGACGCGGTGGGCCGCGCCTGCGAACCGAACACGTCCGCTGGCGGAGGAGGCGGAGGAGGCGGAGGGACACGCACCGCCGGACCACGCGAGACCTCGCTCGGATCGCGCGGCAGCGCCATCCCAGGTTCGCGCCATCCGCCGATGAGCGTGTGGCCCTCGAGCGACGGCGGAGACATCGACTCCGCCGGAGGCATCGACGATTTGCGCGACGCGGGCTCGGGCTTCACCGACGGAGCCGCGACCTGCTTGCCGGACTCGGGCGGCGGCGTGTGGCGCGGCGCGCTCTCTTCCTCGTACGCGTCGGGCTGCTCGGTCGCGATCGGACGCGGCGACGAGCTCGGTGCCGGCTCGACCACCTCGTTCGCGGGAACGACCGGTTCGGGCTCGGGGTCGGGCTCGGCTTCCGCCTCGGGAGCGACCGGCGGTGCCGAAACAAGAGCAGCGACGTCATCGAGGTCGGGCTCGTGCTCGGCCGCGCCGTTCGTGACGTGATCGGCGACGTGATCGGCGACGGGCTGCGCACCGCTCTCGGCGGGCATCATGCCTGGCTCGTCGATGTCGATGTCGAGCTCGACGACCTCGGCCGAGACCTCGACCTCCATGTCGTCTTCGCCCATGTCGGCGACAGGATCCGCAGCCGTCTCCGGCGCGGCCTCGACCCCGGCAGGAGCCTCCGACCAGCCCGTCGAGAGCTCCGTCGGAGGCGCCGACGCGAACGCCGCGGACGGCAGCTCTTCCAGGGTCCTCGGCGCTATTTCCCGCGTGGACGCGACCGACGACGCCGACGGGAACGCGTCGACCGGCTGCGCGGTGTGCGCGGCCTCGGCCTCCGATGCAACGTGCGCGGCCTCGGGCTCCGCTGCAGCATGCGCGGCCGGATGGACCGAATGGGCAGGAGGCGCCGGGATCGGCGCGGCGCCCGTCCTTCGCGGAGCCTCGGTGCGTTCCTTCACGCGCGCGAGGAGGCGCTCGAGCTTGGCGATCTTTTCTTTCGGGCTCATCGGGCTCATCACGCCCCCTTGCCTCGGTCGCCGGAACTTCCGGCGAGCCCTTGGAGAGCGCCGAGCACGTCGCTCCACGACTTGCCTTGCGACACCATCGACCTTGCCTTCGAGACGGTCTGCTGCGTGCCGACGAAGTAGCGCGCCGTCGTGCCCTCGCGTCCGAGCGGCGCGATCGAGACCTCGCGGCCGGCGGCGATGGCGAGCGCGCCAGAGAGCGCAGCGCCGATGAACGTGTCGCTGTTCACGCCGGGGTTCGCGACGACCATCACGAGGGCGCGTCCCCATCGCTCGAAGTGCACCGCGCCGAGGCCTGCGATGGCGAGCTCACCAGCGAGATGCGAGACGACGACCTCGAGCGTGGCCCCGCGAACGCCGCTCTCGCCGCCGAGGCGCGCCGCGACGCGTGCACCACAACCACGACCGACCTCCGATCCGAGATGGGCGAGCGCACCGGGCGTCTGCCGATCGAGCGCTTCGAGAGCAGTCGCCGGCACGAGCACGAGGCGCGTGCCTCGCGCGTCGGACGCGGCTCCGTTCTTCATGTCGAACCGAACTGCACCGCTTGGATCGAACGCAGGGCCGGCCATGTCCTCAGCGGTTATAGCAGGTCCGACAAAGACACTGTCAAATCGCCATCCTGAGAGGTCAAATGGGCGCGTGCGCAGGTGCGGTGCCATCACGATCGGGCTCATCCTCGGCCTCTCGAGCGGGCCCGCGCGCGCCGAGAGCAGAGGGCTCGATCCCCAAGAGGACCCGAAGCCGCGCGCGATCGATCCGGGTGTCGCCTCTGGACCCTGGATCGAATACGGCGCGCGCCCAGTCCCCTCGCCGGATCTCCGGGCGTGCTCGTCACGCGTGCCGGTCTGCGTCCACACGAGCTCGACGCGCGACGCGTCCGCGGCGATGGCGACGCTCGACGCCTTCGAGCGCGCCTGGCAGACGCTCACGGGAGCGCTCGCCCTCCCCGTCCCCGACGTCGATCCGGTCACGCTCGCGTACGACGTCTTCCTCGCGGAGCCGCAGGTGGAGCTCGCATCGACGGTGCTCGAGGCGCGCGACGTGCGCTCGCGGGTCGATCGGGGGCGTGCGTTCACGACCGTCGATCGCCGCGTGCGCCCCGGCTGCGTACTCGACGCGCTGGCCGCGACGCAGATCGCTCGGGCGAGCCTTTTTCGCACCGCGCCGGCGACCGAGGACGCGACGGCGCGCGCGCAGTCGACCTATCTCGCGCAGCTCGCCTTCCCCTGCGCCGTCGCGCTCTCGGCCGACGCAGTGCAGGCCTTCCAGTCGCGACCGGATCGCACGTTCTGCGGTTCGCATGCAGGCGACGAGGCCGCCGTCGCCGGAGGTCCTCCGACCTTCCCGCGCTCACCGCTCGACTACACGTACGCCGCAGGCGCGTCCGTGTTCTGGGCACGTCTCGATTGGGCGTTCGGCCGCGTGCCGGGAGGGATCGTTTCCGCGTCGTGGGCGCTGCATCCGACGATGACGCCGATAGGCGCCGAGCGCTGGATCAACGAGCCCGACACGTTCGACGTCCTCCGGATGACGTTCAAGGGAGCGCTGTCCACGAACGGCACCGTGAACGATCTCTGGCTCGACTTCGGCATCGCGCGGGCGTTCCTCGGGAGCGCCGACGACGGATTCCATCTCCCCGAGCTACGGACACTCGGCGACGCAGCGCGTGTCCCGCTCGACTGGGACATCCCGTGGCCGAGCACCCCGCGGAGATTCAGCGCGCGCGCGCCGGTCCATCCGACGGGGGCGAGCTACATCGTGATCCGCCGCGCCGGGGCACGTCCGGGAGCGCGTCTTCGAGCGGAGATCGAATGGGAAGAACACGCGGTCTTCCGCTGGGCGTTCGTGAAGCTCGACGCGAGCGGTCGCGAGCTCGGTCGCGTCGTCATCCCGACCACCGAGCGCGCAACGCACGCACAGATGACGCTCGTCGATCTCGACATCGTCGATCGCGTGATGCTCGTCGGCGTGAACGTCGGAGATCCTGCCTATGCGTTCGATCCCGACGACGAGGTATGGGAGCCGCACGGCTGGCTCGTGACCGTCGCCGAAGAGTGACGGCGACGACGACGCACGAGCGCAACACCGGCGATCGCGACGAGCGCTGCGCTCGCCGCAGAGGACGCACTCCCGGGCGAAGCCGTGCACGAGGAGCCCTTCGCGTGGCTCGGATAGACGGCGGTCCATCGATCCGGCGCGATCGGCACAGTCCGCGGCGCGACGATCGGCGCGCCGTCGAACGTGGCTCCGAAGGTCGCGCGCGATCCGCCGTGCCCGGGTGGCGGATCCCAGACGAAGAACCACACGCCGGGGCCGCGTCGGATCAACGTCGGCGCCGGATTGACCGGCTTTCCGTCGACGAGGAGCACCGGCTGGAGCCGCTGCGCATCGAAGAAGTCGCCGCGGTGTGCGCCGTCGGCGGTGCGAAGCTCGACGATCGCGGTCATCGGCGTCGAGCCGTCCGCCGCAACGTAGTCGGAGCTCAGCGAGATCCAGCTCTGTTCGAGCGCGGGCAAGTGGAGCGCGGGGTTCTGCATCTGATCGAGCGCATCGAGCGCCCCTAGCGCATCGACCTCACCGGGCCCGCCCTGGTCGTCGTAAGCACCCGAATGGCGGAAACGATGCGCGCCCGCCTGGAGCAGCGCGAGCACCTTGTCCTGCGTGAGCGTCGGATCCGCCTGCAGCAGGAGAGCAACGACTCCCGCGACGACGGGCGCGGACATCGACGTACCGATCGCGATGCCGTGCGTGTCGTCGATCTGCAAGCAACGCTTGTCCGCGCCGCCCGCCTTGGTCGCCGGGCACGTCGCGCTCGTGAAGACGCTTCCGGGCGAGCCGGGCTTTGCCGTGCGGCTGAGCGCGGAGACGACGAGCGCACCGGGCGCGGAGATCTCGGGCTTGGGTACACCGGCCGCCGTGGGACCGGTGCTCGAGAACCAGCAGACCTCGCCGTCGGCGAGATCGCGATGCGTGGGCCCCTCCTGCTGGGTCGTGATCGCGCGTTGGATCGGCAGACCGCCCTCGCGATCGAGCACCGGGACCTTTAGGCCGACGTCGGCGCCCGCGATGCTCGACCAGCGCGGACGATTGACGGTGCAGCCGACGCCGATGATCGACGGATGCGTCGCGGGGAGGTTGATCGTCCCTTCACGCACGCCGTACGTGAACGAAGCCGGCCGATCCCCGCCGAGCGAAGCATCGCCGAGGCCCTGCATGTAGAGCTCGGCCATGCCCGACCCTTCGAGCGTGACGTAGTACGTGCCCGAGGGCCACTTGCCCTGCCAGACCACGACCGCGCCGCGCGAGCTCTCCGGGATGGGGCTCTTCTCGAGCTTCGCCCCGTAGATGACGCCCGCGTTGTAGTCGTTCGTGTTTTTCCCGTTCTGCCGGCCTGGCTCGACGGGCGCGATCCATTCGCCGTCCGGTCCTTCGAGGCCGATCCTGAGATCGGCTTTGGGCCGGAGCGTGACCCACACCTGGACGGAGCCGGAGTCGGCGCCGCTCGTGCGGATCGGCACGCGCATCCGCGCGCCCGGCGTCACGCGTACGCTCTGGTGGATCGGCGTCTCGACGATCGAGCCCGAGTTGCCTGCGGCCGCGACGACGGCGCGACCGGGATGGTCTGGGCCGACCTGCGAGGCAATCGCCTGCTCCCAGAGGAAAGTCCCGTCGTGCGGGCCGAAATCGCTTCCGAGCGAGAGGTTCACGACCATCGGCCGCTTCTCGGCGTCGGAACGGTCGAACATGAACTGGACCGCGCGCACGAGGTCGTCGTTCTCGATGCCATCCGACGCGCCGCGGGTAACGCGCACGAAGACGACGTCGGACTTGGGCGCGATCCCGGGATAGCGGCCGCCCTTCGCCCCGGTCGAAGCAGCGATGCCGGCGACGTGCGTGCCGTGACCGATTTCGTCGGAGGGCGCGCACTTCTTTCCCGACTTCTCGTTGCAGAAGCCGTTGTCGATGCGGACGAGGAGATCGTCGAGGTCTTGCTTCGAGAAGACGCGACCCGCGATGACCTTGCCGTTGTCGTCCTTGATCCCGAAGCGCTGCTCGAGCTCGGGGTGCACGCCGCCCGGCTCGAGCGAGAGATCGAGCATCCAGGCGACGCGCGAGGCGCCCGTCTCGTCGCGCATCTCGGGATGCGTGACGTCGAGGCCCGTGTCGGCAACGCCGATCATCACGCCGCTTCCGTCTGCATGACGGACCTCACGTGCCTTGGCGGCGAGCACCCACTCGCCCGCTCGGTCCATCAGCGGATGGAGGGGCGGCGCCATCTCGAGCCGAAGGTCCGGGTGTGCAGACGCGAACGACTGGATCCGTTGCGCGGTCCCGCGAAGGCGGCCGATGCCCGGCGCGACGGGCTCGAGCCCGAAGTCCTGCGCGCGCGCATCCTTCGGAAACGCGACGAGCGCACCGATGAGCCCGGTCGCCGGAGCAAGCGCATCCGCAGCGCGCGGACCGAGGGCATGCAGGAGCTCCGGTCCGATCGGCGAGCCCCGCACGACGGATGGGACGCTGGCTTTCGCCGCGACGCTCGGCGGCGGGTCCGCCGAGCGAGCGGGTTTCGCGTCGAGCGCGACGACCGCGATGATTGCACTGACGATCCCGCAGAGCGCGTTCATGCGGGAGCGTGCTCGCGTGGCGAGCGGTTTCGTCGTGGCCATGAGATCCATACGGTGCGGCAGCCGCCGCGCCCGATCAAGCGCTACGCATGGGCGCCGTGCCTCTGGCGCTGGAGCTCGCGCTTTCTTCCGCGGGGCGGCCGTGGCTCATATAGTGGCCCCGGAAAGCGCGAACGGGTCAGGGATCCGGCTCGACCTCGGGCTCGCGGCCCTCGTCTACCTGCACCTCGGCGCGACGCTCGCGGATGCGCTCCGGGCCGACGACCTCGTCCCAGTCGCTGGTGTACCCCTCATAGTGCACCAGGAAGCGGCTGCCGCGCTTCTCGAGCACGACGGCCGGCCACCAGGAGCCGTGCCATTCGACCTCGACCTCTTCGCGAGGGCTCCACGAGCTACGCTCGTCCGCTGGCCCGGTCGGGGCCGGGATGCCGCCGCCGCCGACGGCATCGACGAAGACGACCGTCGGCACCTTCACCGGTGCGCTCCGCGCGCAGCCGCTTGCCAGGATGGTCGTCAGGACCCCGACGGCGACTGCCCGCAGGACCATCGTTCAAGTCTGGCAGACGCCTGTATGGGCGCCAGCCTGTCAGGACCCCGATGGCGAGCTCTTCCTCGTGCCCCGTCCGACGTCGCCCGCGTCCGGCGCGCCCTGCGAACCGATGACGGCGGCAGGGGACGCGCGTCTCAGAGGCTCACCTCTTCCCTGCGTCGAGCGACAACGGCGTCGAGATCGCCGTGTTTCGGGCCTGGGCTCCGGCGAGCTGCTTGAACACGAGGATCCCTCCGAGCACGATCGCAAACGAGCCGACCCCGATCGCCGCGAGCGCGAGCTTCGACGAAGAGCGCGCCGGCGGAGGCGCCGTGATCGGCGTGCGGATGGGGGCAACCGCGACCGGGTCGACCTTCGTTGCACGCGGCGCTCCGCTCACACGGATCTTCCGCTCGGTGGGAGCGTCGCGCGTTCCGGAGAGGAGCCTCGACACGTCCGGCGGCGGAGGCGTGGACGTCGACGAGATCCGCAGCGCGATCTGCAGGCTCGGCGCCTGTTTCGCGATCTCGATCCGATCGAGCGACTCCCTCGCACGCTCGGATGCGAACGGGCGAAGCGCATCGGCGAGCTCTCTCGCGGTCTGGAACCGCTTCGTCACGTCCTTCGTCAAGCAGCGCCTCACCACGTCTTCGAGGCCGGCCGGAGCGTGAGGCGCGTGCTCGCGTAGGCACCTCGGCTCCGCGGTCATGACCGCGAGGCTGGCTTGCACGTTCGTTTCCGCATCGAATGCGTGCTTGCCGGTGACGAGCTGGAACAACACGGCGCCGACGGACCAGAGATCGGCGCGGCCGTCGACGTCCTTCGAGTTCTTGACCTGCTCGGGCGCCATGTACCGCGGCGAGCCGAGGACCGTGAACGCGCTCGTCACCTCGGGCGGATTGCCGTCGTCGATCAGCTTCTTGTCGAGGATCTTCGAGATGCCGAAGTCGACGACCTTCACGTGGACCGCGTCGTCCTCTTCGCGACGCGTGAGGAACAGGTTCGCCGGCTTCAGATCGCGATGGACGATGCCCGCTGCATGCGCCTGACCGAGCGCCTCGCAGACCTGGAGCATGCAGTCGACGGCCTCTTCGGCAGGCAGGGGCCCGTCCTCCACGAGGACGCGCGCGAGGTCGCGACCGTGCAGGTACTCCATCACCATGTACGGAGCGCCGTCGTCGAGCGCCCCCGCATCGAGCACCAGGACGACGTGCTCGCTCTCGATCTTCCCGATCGCACGCGCCTCGCGCTCGAAGCGTGTGCGGAGCTCGTCGCTCGCGAGCGCGCGGCGCAGGAACTTGATCGCGACGCGCTGTTCGAGCTGCACGTGCGTCGCCGACACGACGATCCCGGTCCCGCCTTCGCCGATGAGGCGCTCGACGCGGTACTTCTTCAGGAGGACGTCACCTGCCGCGATGGGCAGGCCGCCGAGGCTGGCCTCGCTGGAGCTCATCGCGACCGTTCGATCGTACCAGGCAGGCAACGCTCGTACGAGGTCGCCCGGGCCCTCTCTTCACCGGCCCTTGAAAGCCGGCTTTCGCTTCTCGGCGAACGCGGCGAGCGCCTCGCGTCGATCTTCGCTCACGAGCACCTTGTCGTAGCTCACCTTCTCGAGCTCGAGCCCGTGCTCGAGCGTGGTGTCGAACGAGCGATCGATCGCCTCCAGCGCTGCGGCCTGCGCGATCGGAGCTCCGTTGGCGATCGGCTCGATCCAGGCGACCGCGTCGTCGACGACGTTCGTCCCCGCGGGGGTGATGCGATTGACGAGGCCCCACGCGAGCGCCTCCTCTGCGCCGAGACGACGCCCGAGGAGGATCATCTCCTTGGCACGCGCTTCGCCTACGATGCGTCCGATTCGCTGCGTTCCGCCCGCGCCGGGTATGATGCCGAGGGTCGTCTCCGGGAGGCCGACCTGCACGTGCGCGGCGGCGACGCGGAGATCGCAGACGAGCGCGAGCTCGAGGCCTCCGCCGAACGCGACGCCGTTCAGCGCGGCGATCACCGGCTTCGGCGAGCGATCGAGCGGCCCGAGCTCCGAGCGATAGAGCTCCACCTGCACGCGGATGTCGTTCTCCGTCATGCCCTGGCGCTCTTTCAGGTCGGCGCCGGCGCAGAACGCCTTGTCCCCGCGGCCGGTGATGACGATCGCACGGACCGACGCGTTCGAGACCGCTTCCCGCGCGAGCTTGCCAAACGCGAGGAGCGTCGCGCGCGAGAGGCTGTTCATGCGTGCTTCGCGGTCGATCGTCCAGATGACGACGTTGCCGCGCTGCTCGACCTCGATCGGGAATGCTTCGTCTGCCATGGTACTCGCCGCGTACCACACCTGCGGCCCGGGCGGAGAGCGCGCGCTCTACGAGCGCTGGCTCAGGGAACGAAGAGCTCGACGGCTTTCTTCTTCGACGCGGCCGGCTTCTTCGTCGACGCCGCAGCGGCCGGCTTCGCCGCTGCGGGCTTCGGGGCTGCCTTCGCGGCGTGCGGGGTGTCGTCGTCGTCGATCTCGATCTGCGCCGGCTCGGCAACGGCCGGTCGAGGGTCGGCCGGCTTCGCCACGGTGCCGCCGACCATGGGCTTCACCTCGGAGGCGGGCTCCACCTCGGACCCGATCGCCGTCGTCGGAGAGCCGAACGCGCCGGTCTCGGTCGTCAGCGCGCTGCGGCTCCGCCCCGGCTTGAGATCGTCGGTCAGCTCCGCGGCCGTGAGCACGACGAAGAGGAGCAACACGAGCGATCCAACGGCGATCCCTGCGCCGATGGCGAGCTTCCTCCAGGGAAGCGCACGCAGAGCGCCCTCGAGATCGGTGAGGAACGCCGTGAGCGGGACGCGGCAGACATCCATCACGCGCGGCCGAGGCTTCGGCGTGCGGATGCACGTCCACCAAGCGCGGGCGAGCGCGAGGCCCGACTTGCCGACGTCGGGCCAGCGGGAAGGCCGCGGAGCGACAGCCGGCGCGAACGCCATCGACATGCGCGACGGACGCGCCTGCGCGCGGGCGTCGAGCTCGGTCACTGTGTAGACGCTGTAGGTGAGCTCTCGAGCGGGCTCCGGGCCGTCAGCGCTCGTGCGGACACCCGAGTCGGGCGCCGGCTCGACGTCGTTCGTCTTCATCCACGGAGGTATCGAGGGCGGCGGCTTCGACGGCACGGCGGTGCTGTCCTTCTCTAGCTCGCCAGAGAGCTCGCCGGCAGCTGCCTTCGCGGCGAGCCTCTCGGCGAGCTTCTTTTCCATGTCGCGCCAGGGGATCAGGTTACGGAGCGTCGGCGATCCGTCGGCATTTGATCCTGCCGGACGCCGGAACGAGCTCTCGTTCGATGGACGCAGGCCTTCGCGGCTTTCGCTGCCGCCGCTGGCCTTCTGGCTCGCGGACGTCCGGCCCATGGGTGCGGACTTTCCGAAGCAGTCGTCGGGCCAATCCCAGCGGTGGGGTGGTCGATCCACTGACCGCAGTTTTTCAGCGATAGCGGCGCGGTCGTCAGCGCCGACCGAGCCGGGTGATGGACAACGCGTGATCCATCCGATGGACACGCTCATCAACGTCGGCCGCCCCTCCCGTGCACCCGTGTTCAGCGCCTGGGCGCCGCGAAGCGCCGAGCGCGACCAAGGGCGAAGCGCTCACGCCTTCTTCTTCGTCGAACGCTTCGCCCTCGAAGGCTTCGACGAAGCTTTCGTCCTCGCCGGCTCCGGCTTCCCTTTCGCCTTGGCCTCCTTCGCCTTCGGACGCTGAGCCTCGAGCTTCGCGAGGCGTGCGCGAAGATCGCGCTGCTCGTTCTCGAGCCGCTCGACGGTGTCCTTCAGCTCTTCGTTGATCTTCCTCTCACCGCCGAGATCGCGCACGACCTCGCGGATGCGGCGGCGCACGCGGGCATCGAGATCGACCTCGCCGCGCGCGCGGAGCGGTGCGCGTGATCGTGCGTCACCGAGATCCGCGAGCGCTCGCACGACGTCCATCCGCAGAATCGGATCGGAGTCGTCGAGCAGGTCCTCGAGGTGCTCGCGCGCGCGCCGATCGGTGGCGAGCTTCGGGATCGCGAGCGCTGCCGCGCGGCGCACGCGCGTGGCGTGCCCGTAGCGCGTCCGCGAGAACAGATGCGGAAGGGCACGGTCGTCCCGCAACGCGGCGAGCCCGTCGATCGCGCCCGACGCGATGACGTCCGCCCACGAGGTCCGGCCCATCACGTCGAGGAGCACCTCGAACGCCGCCGTCTGACGCGTCTTGCCGAGTGCGCGCGCGGCCTCGGCCTCGACGAGATAGCTGTCGTCGCGGAGCGCCTTCGGCTTGAGCGCTTCGACGGCAGCGGTCGTGCGGAAGCGACCGAGCGCATCGACGACGCCGCGCCGGACCTTCGGGTGAGCGACGTCGCGTGCCCTGACGAGCACCTCGAACGCCTCTCGCGCGCGGAGCTTCCCGAGCGCCTCGGCGCTCTCGACGCGCACGCCCCAGAACTCGCCGTCGTCGAGGAGCCGCGCCGCGAGCGCCTCGATCGTCGGCGGATCGTCCACCTTGGCGAGCGCCTGCGCCGCGAGCCAGCGACCACGCGCCGTCTTCGCTTCGGCGAGCTGCGCGCGGAGCATGTCGGCCGGAGCCTTCACGGTGACGTCGCCGACGATCCGCATCTCCGGATCGACCACGACGAAACGCGGGCGCGAGGCGCACGGGATCGAGAAGCTGTCCGCGCGGGAGGTCAGCCGCAGCATCTCCCGGCGCTCGCGGCGCGTGTCCGGGTCGACGATCGAGAGGACGATCGGGATCTCGAACGCGTTCGGGACGCCGTCGCTCGTGCTCTGCGTCTGCTTCGCCGCGCAGCGGAGCACGCCGTCTTCCCACGAGAGATCGATCTCGACGTCGGGATGTCCCGGACGGTGGACCAGCTCTTCGAAGCGGCGTCCCAGGCTCCGCCCCGAGACCTCCTCGAGCGCGCGCATCAGGTCGCGCGTCTCGACCACGCCGCGCGCGTGCCGATGCAGATACGTCGAGACGCCCTTCCAGAAGAGCGCGTCGCCGAGCTCCGTGCGGAGGACGTGGAGGACGAGGCCGCCTTTCTCGTAGAGATGCCGATCGAACAGATCGAGCGGAGCGTCGTAGTCCTGACAGACGATCGGGCGACGGTAACGACCCGATGCCTCGCCGAGGTAGCTCCCGAGGTCGTGCCGGATGCTGTACTCGTACTCGTCGCGCCCGAGGTGGTGCTCGCGCCAGACGTGCTCCATGAACGTGGCGAAGCCCTCGTTCAGCCAGCCCTCCGACCAATCGCGGCACGTGACGAGATCGCCGAACCACTGATGCGCGAGCTCGTGCGCGATGAGGTCGTCGCTCGTGACGTCGATCGCCGCGCGCTCGTCGAGCAAAATGTGCTCGTACATCGTCGTGGCGGTCGTGTTCTCCATGCCGCCGAAGATGAAGTCGCTGACGACGACTTGCGCGTACTTGTTCCAGGGATAAGGAACCCCGAGCAGCTCGGAGAACCATGTGATCATGTCGGGCGTGCGGGCGAACGTGCGCTTCGCGTCCTCCTCGCGCCCTTTCGGGACGAGATACGTGAGCGGGACGTCGCGCCCCTCGTAGCGGACGGTCTCTTCGAGCTTCGGGGTCTCACCGTCGATGCGTGCGACGTCGTGCAGCTCGGAGAACTCGCCGGCGACGATCGTGATCAGGTAGCTCGGATGCGGCTCGTCCATCTTCCAGTGGAAGACCTCGGTCTTACCGACGGTCTCGCGCCCGACGAGCGCGCCGTTCGAGAGGACGTAGAAGCCGATCGGGACGCGAATGCGCGTCTCGGTGGTCATCTTGGCGTGCGGCTTGTCGTGGCACGGCAGGACGTGGCGCGCGTCCTCTTCCTGGAACTGCGTCCACGCCTGCTTCGGACGGTTCGGGACGTGCTCGTCGGCATCGAGGAAGTAGAGGCCCTTGCGAGGCGTCGCCGAATAGATCACGGAGACCGACGCGAGATCGGCGTTCGAGCCGACCTGCACGACGAGGCGCTTGCCGTCGTACGTGTACTTCGTCTCCTTGCCGCCGATCGCGACCGACGTGATGGCGAAGCCGACGGCGTCGAGCTCGATCGCCGTCGCCTCCGGATCGACACGCCGGATGCGGATCGTCGCCGACCCACGGATGCTCCGCGTCTCGAAGTCGAGCGCGAGGTCGACCGCGATGTGCTCGATCGCGAACGGCCGTGGCCGCTCGAAGTGCCTCGGGCTCGACGCGAACGCGAACGGCTTCCCCCAGCCCGCCGCGTGCTCGTGCCCTTCGTGACTGTGACCTCCAAGCCCTGCGCAGCGCGCGTGGAGACGGTGCTCGATGCCCATGGACACGGGCAGTTTACAACGATGGCCGCGATGCTCGGCACAAACCCGAGGTCAGCGGAACGGCCCCGCCGCGAGCAGCCCTCCGAGCGCGCGGCGGAGGCTGACCGCCAGCTCGACGACGGGCATCGCCGTCTGCGGGTCGGCGAGCTTGCCTTCGAGCTCGACGGTGATCGCATCCGCAGCGACGTGGACGCTCCGCGCCTGCGCTGCGAGCGCGCGCCACGCGTCGCGGGCGGCCGGCGAGAGCGCGGGATCGTCGATGTGCTCGGGGGCGTGGTCGAGCGGAGGATCGATCGCCACCACGACCGAGCTGCCGAGATGAAGCCCGCTTCGCGCCCACACCGAGCCGATCTCGACCGCGCTCGGGCCGACCTGACCGCCGTGGATCCACATCCGCCCCCGCTCGAGCCTCCCGCGCAGCCGCGCGGCCAGCGCCTCCCACGCGGCGAGATCTGCGGCGAAGAGGATCGGCGGCGGCACGCGACGCGTCGTCGCGTCGAGCACGGACGCGGCCTCGAGCACGTTCCGGACGAAGCGCTCGACCTTCGCGGTGACGTGCGATGCGCCGCGAACGGCGAGGGTTCCTCCGCCGTCGCCGAGCTGCACCTCGTCGTACTGCAGCAGCGGCTCGAGGACCTCCGGCGCCGCAAGCACCTTCGCCTGCGCGTATTCGCGCGCGCGGACGGCGAGCCGATCGTCGATCCGAGCGTCACCCGACTTCACGGTCTCCGGCGCGAGCGCGTCGCTCCAGCGGCGTTCGCGCACCGCGAGATCGAGCCCGAGGCTCGGCCATCCGAGGTTGGCGACGAGCCAGTAGTCCGCGTCACGGCGCTCGGCCAAGATCTCGACGGAGACGTCGCCGACGCGCCCGAACATCCGCTGGGTATCTGCTTCGAGGCCGAGCCCCGTGCGCTCGGCCACGTTCTTCCAGACGAGCATCTGCCGCTCGCGTCCGACCGGCGCGACCCATCCGCGCTCCGTTCGCGGCGACGTTGCCTTCGGGCCGACCGCCACGCGCGCGCGGAGCACGATGTCCGAGCCCCACGCGACGTCTGCGCGCGCCTCGACCTCTGTGATGATCGCGACGGCTCTCGTCGTGAAGCTCGTGGTGGCGTTCTCCGGCAGCTGCACGCGAAACGGGATCGCGCCGCCTTCCGCCGGCTCTCCGTCGAACACGCGCAGCCTGAAGCGACGCGCCTCGCGGGTGTCGCTCGTGGGCAGCGAGAGGACCTCCATCTCACAGAACGAGAGATCGACCCCGCGGATCCGCTTCCCGCGGACGTTCTGGAGGGAGATCGATCCGCTCACCTCGTCGCCGACCGAGATCTGCGTCGTATCGAGCGAGAGCTCCACGAACGGGTCCGTGCGGCGCGGTCCCTCGCGCGACGTGACGAAGACCTTCGGCTCCGGCTCGGGCCGCGGCCGCGGCGCGAACGCGACCGGGACGACGAACGTCTTCTTGCGATCCGGCCACCACGGGATCGAGACGTGGACCGTGATCGAGTACGCGATCCTCGTGTCCGCCCCGACGTACGAGGGCGGCAACCCTGGCGGGACGTGGAAGCGCGCTTCGAAGCGGTGCTCGCCGGGCGAGAGCGTCATTGCCTTCGATCGCCACTCGCGCTCGAGGAAGCACTCCTCGTGGACCCGGCGCGACTTGCCCGAGCCCACGCCGACGGTCACGAGTCCGCGAAGGCAGAGCGCCACGAAGTCGACCGGCGTCTCGCTCGTCGCGGACAGCACCGCCTCGGCCTCGAGGTCGTCGCCGGGCGCGACGAGCCCCGGCGAGAGCAGGAGCTTCACTTTCGGCCGACTACGCATGACCGAGACCAGTAGTGATCGATCCCCCGAACAGCACGACGCCCCGAGTCTACCTCGCGAACGAGGCCGACATCGAGGCGTTCGGCTGCTCCATCGGAGCGCGCGCTCAGCGTCCGAGCGCTTCGGCGCGGTTCACGATGCGCGGCGTGATGAAGATCACGAGCTCGTTGCGCGTGTCGCTCGCGCGGCGGCGCTGGAAGAGGACACCGAGGATCGGGATGTCGCCGAAGAACGGGACCTGATCGAGGTTGCGGCCGGTGTTGCGCGTGAAGATGCCGCCGATGACCGCCGTGTGACCGTCCATCACGAGGAGGTCGGTCTCGGCCTCGCGCTTCAGGATGGTCGGATCGCCTCGCGGCGAGGTCTGGTTGAAGTCGGGCTCGTCTCGATTGATCTTCACGTGCATCGCGACGGAGCCGTCTGCGGTGACGTGCGGACGAACGAGGAGCTGCAGCTTCGCTTCCTGGAAGGTCGTCTGGACGCCCTGCGCGCTGATCTGCGCGAACGGGATGAGCGTGCCCTGGCTGATCCGTGCGTCGCGGTTGTCGAGCGTGAGGATGCGCGGGCTCGACACGATGCGGAGGAGACCGCTCGCCTCGGCCGCCGAGAGACGGAGACCGATGTTGAGGTTGTTGTCGATCGATCCGAGCGAGAAGCCGATCGCACCGCCCTGCCCCGTACCGGTCGCGGCCGGGAGGTTCACGGCGAAGTTCGGCTGCGGGACGTTGCCCTGGAACGGCGACAGACCGCGCGAGTTTGTCTGCTGGTCGTAGTTACCGCCGGCCGCCGTCACCTTCGACGGGAACGCGATGCCCGTCGGGTTGCCGGTCGCCTCGGAGAAGGTGACGTCGCCGCCCCACTGGATACCGACGTCGCGGAGGTAGCGGCTCGTCGCTTCGACGATGCGCGCTTCGACGAGCACCTGCGGGGTCTGCGTGTCGAGCGAGCGAACGAGCTCCTCGATGTTGTTCAGGTTGCCCGAGATGTCGCGCGCGATGAGGACGTTCGTGCGCTCGTCGACGGCGATCGAGCCGCGCGGCGAGAGGAGGTCCTTCGCGCGTGCCTGGAGCTCGTCGGCCTGGGCGTAGCTGACCGGGATGAGGCGCGTCTCGAGCGGCGTGAGCTCGTACTCCTGCTTTGCTGCCGCGAGACGGAGCTCGCGCTCCTTCTGCAGCGTCGCGAGCGGAGCGACGCGGATCAGGTTGCCCGAGCGCACCATGCCGAGGCCCTTGGCCTGGAGCACGACGTCGAGCGCCTGGTCCCAGGGGACGTTCTTCATCCGGATCGTCACGTTGCCGGACACGTCGTCGGCGGTGACGATGTTCACGCGTCCCACGTCCGCGAGCAGACGGAGGATGTTGTGGATGTCGGCGTCCTTGAGATCGAGGTCGATGCGGCGGCCGGTGTAGCCGCGCGCCTGCGCGTTCAGCGTCGCCGTGAAGCCCGCGGCCTCGCTGCCGGTCGCCACCTCGATCTTCGGATCGTCGCCGAGGATCGACGTCTCGACCTTCGGGCCGCCTGCGCCCTCGGTCTCGCGCGCGACCGTGATCGACTTGCGGACGGGAGCATTCGGCGCGTTCTTCGCCACTGCCGTGTCGAACGTCCACACGATGGTCTTGCCGTCGACGAGGATGCTGCCCTGGCCGCCGGTGTCGGCCTTGTCGATCTCGACGAACGTGGACTCGCTCTTCTCGTCGTAGGACGTCGTGACGCTCTTGATGGCGCCCCTGCCCTGCGAGACGTCGAGCGTCTTTGCGAGGGGCTTCGCGAGCGAGGTCTTCTTCAACTCGAGGCGCACGCGGCCGCCGGGCGTCGTCGAGAGCGCGTACGCAGGCATGTCGGTCGTGGAGATCACGATCCGGTCGCAGCCCGACGTGCACGGCGCCTTCGCGCGCTCGTAGCGGACGTCGACGAGCTCGGGGCCTGCGGATTGCGCCTCGTTCTCCTTCGCCGTGCCCACGGCCGGACCGGTCGTCGCGGCGGGCGTGAGCATGACCTTGAGCGACGTGCCATCTGCGCGCACGCGATACGTCGCCTGCTTCAGCAGGTTGATGACGAGCCGGGTCATCTGCCCGGCGTCCGTCTTGTACGCCTGGGTCATCACGCCGCCGACCACGCCGACCGCGTTCGTGATGGCTTCCTTTGCGCCCACCACGTCCGAGCCCTGGATGTCGACGACGAGGCGTTTCCCGCCGTTCTCGACACGCACGTTGAACACGGGTGCGCTCGTCCCGACGACCTCGATCTCCGCTGCTCCGCTCTGCGCATCCGTCGCGTGGACCTTCACGTCACGGACATGATTCTGCGCTGCCCCGACGGGGGAGGCGGCGTCGGCCCACGCCAAGCCCGCCCAAAGGAGGGCGACGGCCTGCGCGCCGACGACCTGCAGCACTCGCTTGTGAATCGAGCCCCTCTTCCGCATGGCTCTTTGGCTCCCTCGCATCGTCCGCCGACACCCGCCGACACGACTCTGCAGGACCCACCGTAGAACGCGCGGATCCGAACATGCCAATTTGTGGCAGTCGTTTATCGAAGACGAGCGCGCGATTCGAGCAGCGGATAGCGCGCCTCGATGACGCCATCCGTTGCGCCAGCCTGGCGCTACGGGTCGTTCCGAGGCTCGTGATGCGGGCGCAACGGCGCTCGGCTCGCGCGGATCGCCGCGAAAATCACGACGAGATCGCCGCGCGAACCACGACGTGCGGGCACCGATCTCGCGTGGCACGACCGCTGCTCGTGCCGCCGGCACCATGAAGACCTTTCCCGCCTCCGCCCGCTTCGCCTTCTTCGTCCCGGCCTTCTTCGCCTTCTTCGTCGCCGCGTGCTCGGGCGGCGGCGGGTCGACCGAGTCCGCCTCGAGCTCCAGCTCCAGTGGCGGGCCGCAAGGCTCCGGCACCGGAAGTGCCAGCGAGACCGCGCCCGATACCTCGAGCCCGCCCGCGACGGTGGCCCCGACGGGCAAGTCCTGCCAGACCGCCGATGACTGCGCTCTCTGGTACTGCCGCTGCAACGACGGCGCCGTCGTGAACAGCCGCCTCTGTCACAACGGAAGCTGTCAGGGGCCGAAGGCGCACTGCGAATCGGCGTGCAACACCTTCCACCACGGAGGCTGGTCGGGCTCGGCGGGTGGAGGTGATGACGGCTCGTCGTCCTCGAATCCGCCGAAGCAGGATCCGCCTGCGGGCTCGTGCAAGACGAAGAACGACTGCGCGCCGTTCGAGTGCGGCTGCACCAACGGCTCGCGTATCTCGGTGCGTGACTGCTACGGCGGCATGTGCAACGACGCCTTCGGCGGCTGCCAGAGCGCGTGCTCCGACAGCGGCCGCGGCGACTGGGACGGGACCTGATCGACCGCGCACTCTCGACGGCGACGAGCTAAGGCGGGCGTGATTTCCCGTCGCTAGACCTCGTGCTCGCCGTTCAGAGCTTGTCGCGCGTCTGATCGCCGTCGGGGCGCAGCGCGATCACGCGCGAGGCCGGCGGGATCCCGGGCTGTGCGGGATCTTCGCGCGTGAAGACGATGTCGCCGTCGCGCACTTTGTTGACGCGCCAGTTGATCTGGTAGTCGGTGCCGTTCGCGCCGCCGATGTGGACGACCTCGGGGCGGCCCACCCAGTCGCCTCGCTTGATGACCCAGCCCTTGCCGGACGGGTCGACGACCATCGCGCGCGGATACTCACCGCCGGTGACGATCGCGACGAGCTTCAGCTCGTCGAGCGAGAACTGCGGGAGGACGACGTCCTTCTGGACGTGCGCGACCTTCTTCACCTCGGGGCCGAGCGTCGAGACGAAGGACCGGAACGGATCCCGGTTGCGATCGCTCTCGACGAAATCGTTCTCCGCGAACTCCATCCGCGGCATCGGCGGCGGCGCGAGGGCAGGCGCTCCGGCGTCCGCGACCGCCGGCGGCGGCTTGGCGGTCGAGCCGGTGTTCGCGGCCTGGAGCGCCTTGTCGGGCGAGCACGCCGTGGCAAGGACCGCGAAGGCCGCGAGCCCAGTCGCGATGACGAACGCCTTCATCATCGACCTCCTGCGGGGGCCGCGCCCGGCGTCGCCGGAGTCTTCGGCTGCAGCAAGTGGAACGTCGTTGCGAGGCACGTCGCCTTGAGGACGACGTCTTCACCCTCGACCTTGGGATCGCCGAGCTCGAGGTTCTCCATGTTGATGATGCGATCCTGCTTGCCGACTTCGTAGATGAACTTCGCGATCTGGTGGAAGCGTCCGGCGATTTGGAGCTTCATCGGCACCTTCGCGTAGAACGTCTGCGGGACCTCCTCCATCGGCGACCATGCCTTCAGGTCGATGCCGCTGATGTTCGACACGGCCTGCAGCGCCGACAGGAACGTCGCCGCCTCGGTATCGGTCGGGAGGATCTTGTTCAGCTCGCGCTGCTTCTGCTGGCGCATCGCGAGCTCGTCGCGATCCGCGAAGTAGCTCGCCTGCGCCTGCTTCACCTTCGACAGCTCGGTCTCGAGCTCCGCGGTGCGCGCGCGCTCGCGATCGGTCTTCGCGGCGAGGTCGGTGTGCAAGAGCACGTAGTACGCGACGCCGAGGAGCGCGCAGAGGAGCGCGCCGACGCCGATCTTCCCGACGATGGGCAACCGGTTCAGGCTCAACGACGCCATCTCAGTACCTCACCTTCGCGCTCATCTCGAACTTCACGAGCTCGAGCTTCGTAGTGGGGTCGACGGCCTTGCTCGCCGGCAGGAGCTTCACTTCGTAGAAGTAGTCGCTCAGCGAGAGCCGGCGGAGGAACTCGGAGACGTCCTCGCCGTCACGCGCGAAGCCCGCGAGCTTCACGAGCCGGTCCTGCTCCTTGAACGACGACAGCCAGAGACGCCGCGGATCCCAGCTCGCATTCGGTACCGCGTTCGGGTTATCGCGCTTGAGCTGCTCGAGCTTGTCGCGATCGACCGTCGGCCCGCGCCCCGGCGTCGTGATGCGGGACAGCTCCAGCATCGTCGCGGTGGGGCCACTGCGTGCAGCTTGCAGCTTTTGAATCGCGTCTTCGCGATCGCGGAGCTCCTTCAGCTGCGCCTTGATCGAGGCGTGCTGCGCGATCTCGCGCTTGATGTTGTCGATGTTCCCCGTGACCTCGGCGTTGTGCCGCTGGACCTGCGTGAGCTGGTCCTGCTTCGTCTTGTAGACGAAGAGGAGGACGATCACCTCGAGGAGGATCACGCCGAGGACGACGGCGAGCCACACCTGGCTCTCGCCTCCTCCACCGAGCTCGATCGGCGAGCCGGAATCGCCGCGACGACGAGCCTGCTTCTTCTGCGGCAGTAGGTTGATGCGAATCATGACCGCCGCTCCTTGTCGCAACGGAGGCTGAGCCCGAGCGCTACGACGAGCTGTGCTGCGCGCTGGCGCATGTCCTGCTCGTTGACGTACTTAGGATCGACGCCGAGCGTCGCCATCGGATCGAAGACCTGCACGGGCACGTGTGCGCGCTTCTCGATCGACTGGCAGAGCGGCGCGAGGTAGGCGCTTCCGCCCGAGACGAAGATCCGACTGATCTCGCTCTCTCCGCTCGTCGCGAGATAGAAGTCGAGGCTTCGCTGGATCTCGCCGGCGAGGCCGTCACATGCCGACTGGATGATCTGGTGCACTTCCTGCGGGACGATGTCCGTCGGGCCGCCGCCGCATTTGTACGCCTCCGCCTGCTCGAACGGGACGTTGCACTGCTTCTGGATCTCCTCGGTGATCGAGTTGCCCGCGTTCGTGATCTCGCGGGTGAACGCCGACACACCGCGCGAGACGATGTTGAGCGACGAGACCGCTGCGCCGACGTTGAGGAGCGCGATCGTGCCGTCCTCCGGCAGGCCGTGCTGGTACTCGAAGATGTTCTGGATGGTGAACGCGTTGATGTCGACGACGACCGGCTTCAGCTTCGCCTCGCGGACGATCGCGGCGTAGTCGTTGATCTCGTCCTTCTTCGCGGCGACGAGGAGAAGATCCATCTGCGCAGCCTCGGGCCGGCGCCGGAGGACCTCGTAGTCGATGGACATCACCTTGATGTCGAACGGGATGTGCTGCTCGGCCTCCCAGCCGATCTGCTCCTCGAGCTCCTCGTTCGTCATCATCGGCACGGTGATCTTGCGAACGATGACCGACTGACCGTAGACGCCGATCGCGACCTCCTTCTGGGAGATCTTCTGATCGTGGAAGAGCCTGAGGAGCGCCTCGACGACCGCGCCGGAGTTCATGACGTGACCGTCGATGATTGCCTGCGCGGGCAAAGGCGCGAACCCGTACCGCACGACCTGCAGCTTCTTTCGCGACTCTTTGAGCTGCACGACCTTGATCGCGCTGGCCCCGATATCGACGCCGACCAGGTTTTTGCCTTCGCCGAGCATTGTTCGGCACAAAGTGTGACAGCCCGCGTAGCCAGCCGTCAAAAACTCGGTGTCCGGCCGCGCTCATTTAACGGCGATGCGCCCCCACGTGTGGGAGACGAAAAAACGCTTCGTTAAGCGCTGCCGTCAGCGGCGCCGTCAGGGCGACGAAGACCGATCCGAACGGCCTCGGTCGTCGCGAGATCTCGTCGAGCATGCCGCATCGTCTGGGCTCGCGAGTCGAGAACCGGCGCGCCGTTTCCGTTCACGGCGGCACCTTCCGCGTTGCGCGTTCACCCGCACCAAGAGATTTGAACCGCCAAGGCGCCACGTCGCGAAGGGGTCACGCCTCACTTCCGACCTGGTCGCTCGTGGGCGCTCAGGAATCGCTTCGCGATTCCTTCGCAGAAGGGGATCTCACTTCCACGCTCCATCGCATGGAGGCCCCGGCGCGTCGTGCCGAGTCGCGGGCCTGGCGAGCGCCAGGATCGCGGTCGGCAAGGAGGTCGGCACCGTGTGGAACGACGCGCGCAGGTCGCGCGTGAGATCTTCCTTTTCGAGCGAAACGCGGAGCGCATGCGGATGATCTTTAGAACACAGCAAGATCGATCACTTGCGCGCTGCCGCGCACAACACGATCGTCAGGTGCGATCGGCTTAAATAGTATCGGGGCCCTTCCTAACCCTGACCGCCAGCAT